>JBEHWY010000151.1:0-9319 GCA_048498975.1 Actinomycetota bacterium
CGCGCCAAGAGCTGCTGCAAGGTATCCGCGGCTTCGCGGTAGCGAAACAAGGCCTTCTGGCTGAGCGCGACGTTTTGCAGCGAGCCCGGGCCGGCGGCCGCCGACCAGGAACCGCCGACGGTCGAGCTCGCCGCCTGCACGATCGGGTGGGCACCGTCGAAGCGCGACCAGACGGCGACCGCGTGGCCGTCGGCGCCGACCGCGACGTCCGGTTCGCTGGCGTTCTGACCGGCCGCCGAGAGGTCGACTCGCAGCCCCCAGGAGCCGCCGGCAAGCCGCGAGGAGGCCTGGGCAACCCAGTTGGCCCCGTCCCAGCGGGTCCAGATCGCAACCGCATCGCCGGCGGCGTCGACGGCGACCTGCGGTTCGCGGGCGTTCTGCCCGGCGAGGTTGACGACGACTTCCCACGATTTGCCCGCCGGCCGCGTCGCTGCCTGGACGATGCGCCGGCTGGAGCTGGTCACCCGCGACCAGGCGACCACGGCGCCGCCTTTCTCGTCGATCGCCACCTGTGGCCCTTCCAGCGCCTGCGGCGCCGAGGAGAGGACGACCGGCGGCCCCCACGCCCCGCCGCCGAACCGGCTTGCCGCTTCGACCAGCCAGTTCGAGCCGCTCTGCCGCCGCCAGACCGCGATCGCGTCGTTCTCGCCGTTGACCGCGATTTGCGGCGCCTCGGCGCTCGATCCGGTGAGGTAGAACGGCGCCTGCCAGCTCGGTGCCGCGGAGGCCGAAGCCGCCCCCAGGCAACCGAGGAGGCAGACCAGGCCGGCGAGCGAGAGCAGGCGCCGCATCGCCATCTCCCCCTACCGCGCGATCTTCCCGGCCGCCTTGCGCGCCTCACCGAGGATGTCGAACTGCGCCAGGGTCGAGCTCGGCAGCGGCGCGTAGCCGTCGGCTTCGACCGCCGCCTGGCCCGCGGCGGTGACGACGTAGCCGTTGACGTAGTCCTTCACCGTCGCCCCCTGGCCGACGCTGAAGCCGGCGGCTTCGTAGCCGTGGAAGGCGAGGACGTAGGTGAGCATGCAGAGCGGGTAGGCGCCGGCGCCGATCGCGGGCTTGGCGCCGTAGACGCCCGACCAGTCGAGGTCGAGGCCACCACCGCCGGCGGGGCGCTTGTAGGACATTTCGCCGCAGTTGGCCGAGGGGCCGGCGCTCGGTGAGGCGAAGGCGGCTTCGGCCGCGGGGGCGAAGCCGTTGTCCTGCAGGCGCAGGGTGGTGGCACCGGCCGCCGTCGCGTCGGGCAACGTGGCGAAGCCGATCGAGCCCTGGGTCGCCGCCACCGTCGCCGCCTCGGCGGCGCCGCCCGCCGAGGCCGGTCGCACCAGCGGGCTCAGCGCCCTTTCCACGCAGCTCTCCGGCCAGACGGTGCTCTGCGCCTGCAGTCCCTGCCAGGTGGCTTTGCCGGGCGCGCAGGCGAGGCCCTTCTTGTTGAGCTGGAAGAGGTAGTTCTTGAACTGGGTCGTGACCCCCTCGGCGTCGCGCGGGACGACCCGGACGATCGGCGCGCCGCAGCTGCCTTCGGCCGTGGCCAGCTGACTCCATTTCGTCAGCCTGCCCTCGAAGGCCGCGGTGAGGTCGGCCGAGGTGATTTCTTCGACCGTGCAGCCGGCCGGCGGCGAGGCGATCACCGCTACCGCGGTCTGGGCGACCGGGACGACTGCGAGCTGGGTCCCGCCGGCGGCCGCCTTGATGCTCGCGATCTGCGCGGCGCTCGGCGCTTCGTCGGTGCCGACGAAGGCCGTGCCGTGGTCGATCGCGCCGCTGAGGCCATCGGCGTTCCAGGCGCTCATCGCCGCCGGGTCGCCGCTGCCCACGCTCGCGTAGCTGACGGCGGGGCCGCCCGGGCAGACCGAGAGCGGGAACTGCGACCCCCAGATCGCGCCGTGCGCGACGGCCTGCAGAGCGCTGCCGGCGCCGCTGATCGCGACCCCGGAGCAGAACAGCCCGCCAGCTGGCATTTCGATCGTGTTCGAGGCGACTTCCAGCGACCCCGCCGAGTTGCTCGCGGTGACGACGCAGCCGATCGCGGCCCCCGCGTCTTCGGTCGTCGTCGTGTAGGTGCCGGCGGCGGCGCCGGCGATGTTGCCGCCGTTGCGCTGCCAGCGGTAGCTGAGGCTCGGCACGGGGCTGCCGCTCCATTCGCCGGCGCTGCAGGTGAGCGGGTGGCCGACTGCCTGCCGGCCGCTGGCGACCGGCGCGGTCAGGTCTTTCGGCGCCACCGCGGGCAGGGTAAGCGTGAAGTGGTCGATCCGCGACTTCTGGAACGCGGGGATCAGCTCCTTGGCTTCGGCACCGTCGCCGTAGAGGTCGGCGGCGCCCTGGTCCATCACCAGCGCCACGTCGGCACCGCTGCTGATCGGTTCCGGCGTGGCGAGGATCCCCTCCCAGGCGCCGGCGTCTTCGCCGCTGCCTTCAGCCGCCGGGATCGCGGTCGGCAGTTTGACCGGAGCGTGCGCGGGCATGCCGTCCCAGCTGTAGAGGGCCTGCGAGCCGGTCGCCGCCCAGGAGCCGGCGACGATCAGGTATTCGCCGGCGGCGTTCTTGCGGATCTCGCGGACGCTGAGCCCGCCGAGGTCGATCAGGATCGGTTCGCCGAAGCTGGCGTGCAGGCTCGTGTTCTGGCCGCTGGTCGCCAGGCTGGCGAGGTTGGTGACCGGGACGAGGAGCGCTTTGCCACCGGCGGAGGCCGGGCTGAGCGGCGCGCGGAAGCCGATGTAGGCGCTTTCGGTGCTGCTCGGGGCGAACTCCATCCCCTCGACGTTGAAGCCGTTGATCTGCTTGGGGACGTTGCCGGCGGCGGCCCCGGCGGCGAAGCCGAAGCGGTTGCCGTGTTCTTCGTCCCATTTGATCAGGTCGGCGCGCAGCCCCCGGTAGTAGCCGCCGAAGCTGAGCTCGGTGGCGGCGCCGGAACCGGTGACTTTGGTCGTGAAGAGGATGCTGCGGTCGGGCTTCAGGTTGCCTTTCTTCGAGTTCCCCATCGAGCCGGTCCAGTAGATCGTGTTGCCGACCCGGGCCGAGGCCTCGATGTCGATCTCTTCCGGGCTGCCCATCTGGGAGTTGAAGTCCCAGGTCTTGACCGGCGCCCCGGAGGTGTCGGCTTTGTACATCCGCAGCACGTTGTTCTCGTCGTTGCCGAGGATCACGTAGCCGCCGCCGACGTCCTGCGCGGTCGAGGCGTCGGAGGCGAAGCTCGGGTAGCGCGAGGTGCTCGGCGACGGGCTCGCCGCCGAGGCCGCGTAGTGCAGGGTCGTCGTCGCCGACTTGCCTTCGGCGCCGGTCACTTTCAGCGTCAGGTCGGCGTAGCCGACGCCGCCCGCCGGCGTCACCGAGACGGTCCGCGTGGCGCCGCTGCCGGCGACGGAGACCCCGCCGACGGCGGCGACCGAGGCTTTGCTCGAGGCGCTCGCCGCGACCGTCAGGTCTTTCGCTTCGACCCCGGACTGGGCGACGGTGACCGCGACGGTCGGGTTGGTCGGGTCGCCGACCGTGCCCTCGAGCGATTCGTCGGCGAGCGAGATCGTCGGCGTCGCCGCGCCGGAGCTCGGCGTCACCGGTGAGGAGGCCGCCGAGGCGGCGCCGGTGCCGTTGGCGTTGACCGCGGCGACGGTGAAGGTGTAGGCGGTGCCGTTGGACAGGCCTTCGACCGTGTAGCTGGTGGCGGTGGTCGGGGTCGTGACCGGGCTCTGGGCGACGCCCGAGATATAGGGCGTGATCTTGTAGCCGGTGATCGGCGAGCCGCCGTCTTCGCTCGGCCCCGTCCAGCTCAGCGTCGCTTTCGCGTCGCCGGCGGTCGCGCTCAGGCCGCTCGGCGCACCCGGCACCGCCAGCGTCGAGTCATGCGGAGCGAAGGCCAGGCCGCGGAAGGCCGTCCCGGACGCCGCGGTCGCGACGACGCTCTGGGAGCCGACCGCCGGGGCCGCGTTGTAGGCGGCGGTGTCGGTCATCGTCACCACCTGGTTGGCGGCGCCGCCGCCGGAGATCGCGTAGAGGCGGAAGTGAGCTTCGGAGTCGACCTTGGCGACGACGCCGTTGAAGGTGCCGCTGACCGCTTTGCCGCGGTTGGTCCAGGTCGAGCCGTTGGAGGAGAACTTGTAGATGCCCGAGCCCTCCTGCACGACGTACATCAGGTCCACCGCCGAGGCAGAGGGTTCGTGCTTGAGCAGCGCCAGCTGGGTCGCACCGCTGCCGTCGGCGCCGAAGGCTGCGACGGTGGTCGGTGCCTGTGCCGTGGTCGGCAACCCGTTCAGCCTGTAGATGCCGGCGGTGCCCTTCTCGCTGCCGAAGTAGACGCTGCCGCCGCCGATCTGCACCGTCCGCGTGTTGTTGAAGGCGGAGTTCGAGGGGCTGACGCTTTCTTTGGTGAACAGCACGGTCGGTTTGCTCGAGCCGAGCGCCGCGTAGACCATGCCCCCTTTCGGGCTGGCGGTGTTGCCGTGGCCGGTGACCCAGAAGCCGCTGCCGTCGTTGGTCACCGCGCCGCGGATCTTCTCCTGGGTGAAGTTGGTCGAGAGCGTCGTCGAGGTGTCGATGTTGCCCAGTGGGTCGATGCGGGCGACGACGCGCGGCGCCGTGTCGGAGGAGTTGCCGAGCGTCGTGCCGAGCGGCTGCGTGTAGCCGGCGAGGGTGACGTAGCGTTCGTCGGCCGAGAGCGCCAGGGCGCCGACGGCAGTGGAATCGCCCTCCAGCGTGAAGCGGTTGTTCGAGCCGCTCGGCGCCGTCGGCAGCGCCCAGTCGGCCCCGTCGGAGACGCCGGCGCCGTTGAAGCGGACGATCGTCACGGCCTGCGCGTTCGCCGCCACCGGCACCCTGGAGACGACCAGATGGTCCCCTTCGGGGCCACTCGGTTCGGCCGCTCCGGCGACGGCGAGGCCGTAGATCGCGGCGAGCAGGCAGGCGAGGAGAACAGCGACGCTCCAGTTGGCGGCGTTACGGCGCAGACGCGGCAAGGAGACCTCCGGGTGGCTGGACGGTTGTACGAGCGACCGCAGCCTGTCGCGCCGGCAACCCCCATCTGGTTACCGACCTGCGAAGCCTCAGTGAATATTTCGCAACAGCGAAGCGCTCAGATGGCGGCGATCGCCGCCTCGATCGGCGTCTCGCCGGCGACGACGTCGAAGCTGCGATCGATCGTGTGGCGCGCGTCGAGGCAGACGAGGAGGACCGCGGCGACGTCGGCGCGCGGGATCTGGCCGCGCTCGAGCCGGTCGCCGACCCGGACGCGGCCGCTCGCCGGTTCGTCGGTGAGCCCGCCGGGCCGCACGATCGTGTACTCGAGGCCGCTGGCCCGCAGCGCTTCGTCGGCCGCGGCCTTGGCCCGCAGGTACTCGCCGAAGACGTCGCCGCCGCTTGGCGGCGGGTCGGCCGCGCCCATCGCGCTGACCATCAGGTAGCGGCGGATGCCCTTCGCCTTCGCCGCCTCGATCAGCTTCACCGCGCCGCCGAGATCCATCGTCCGCTTGCGCTCGGCGCCCGAGCCCGGCCCGGCACCGGCAGCGAAGACGACGGCCTCGGCGCCGCCGACCGCCTCGGCGACCTCGTCGACCCCGGCGCTCTCGAGGTCGCAGATCACCGGCTCGACCCCGATCGCGTGCAGATCGTCTTCCTGGGCGGGATCGCGGATCAGGCCCCAGACCGCGACGTCGCCCCGCTCGGCCAGCAGGCGGCCCAGCTCCATCGCGACCTTGCCGTGCGCCCCCGCGATCGCAACCTCCTCCATGATCCGCTCCTCTCTACTTAATTTTGAGTAGGCTCTCCGGCGTGTGGATCGGCGGGCGGGCCGCCGACGCAACCGAGGAGGCTCCCATGAATCGGATCAAGTTCGCAACCGCGGCGGCCCTGGCTCTGGCGATCGCGGCACTGGTGCCGGCGGCGGCATCGGCCTGGGCGCCGGCCGGGACGGCGGCGATCCACCCCGGCGTCCAGACCTTCACCGCCGGCGCCCAGTGCACCTCGAACTTCGTCTTCCAGGAAGGCTCGACCGTCTACCTCGGCCAGGCCGCCCACTGCTCGGGCACCGGCGGGCAGACCGAAACCGACGGCTGCACCAGCGGCTCGCTGCCGCTGGGGACCCCGATCGAAGTGACCGGCGCCAGCAAACCCGGCACCCTCGCCTACAACTCGTGGCTGACGATGCAGGCCGAAGGCCAGGCCGACCCCGACACCTGCGCCTACAACGACCTCGCCCTGATCCGCATCGACCCCGCCGACGTCGGCAAGGTCAACCCCTCGGTCCCCGGCTTCGGCGGGCCGACCGGAGTCGGCAGCGCGGGCGGCGCCGGCGCCACCGTCTACTCCTACGGCAACTCGGAGCTGCGCGGCGGCCTGACCAAGCTGAGCCCGAAGCAGGGCATCGTCCTGCAGGAAGAAGGCAACGGCTGGAGCCACACGGTGGTGACGCTCACGCCCGGCATTCCCGGCGACTCGGGCAGCGGTTTCCTCAACGCCTCCGGGCAGGCCATCGGCGTCCTCAGCACCCTGCAGCTGGCGCCGCTGCCGGCGACCAACGGGGTCGGCGACCTCGCCAAGGAGCTCGCCTACCTGCGCGCCCACACCGCCTTCACCGGGATGGCGCTGGTGCCCGGCACCGCTCCGTTCAAACCGAACCTGCTGGAAGCGATCCTCGGCGCCTGATCAGGCGCCGTCGAGGGCGGCGTTGACGAGCCGGTCGGCCTCCGCGTTCTGCGCCCGCTTGACGTGGCGGATCGACCAGCTCGGGACGCCGGCGAGCGCCCGCTTCACCTCGGCGTGCAGTTCGCGCAGGTTGCCGTCCTTGACCTTGTAGCGACCTTCGACCTGGCGCACGACCAGCTCGGAGTCGCCGATCAACTCGAGCTCCTCGGCGCCGCGGGCGGTGGCGAGCTCGATCCCGCGCAGCAGCGCCTTGTACTCGGCGACGTTGTTGGTGGCGCGGCCGATCGTCTCCCCCACCTCCTCCAGCACCTCTTCGTCGGCGCCGCGGACGACGACGCCGATCGCCGCCGGCCCCGGGTTGCCGCGCGCGCCGCCGTCGACGTTGACGATCAGCTTCGTCATCGGCCGCGGCTCAGGACCGCGATCCGGCCGTCGGCCGTCGCCGAGGCGTTCCACTGGCGGGCGGCGTAATCGATCTCGCCGATCTCGCCGCCTTTGGCGAGCAGCCGGACCGAGCTCGACTCGGCGGCGAGCGAGACGCCCCACTGGTACCAGGCCAGATCCCAGGCGACGGTGACGCGGACCTCGTCGGCGGCGCCGGCGCGGGCGCCGACCGAGACCTGCGGCTCACCGAGCGTGCGGACCAGGCCGGCGACGGTGTGGCCGGCCTCGCTGGCGTTGAAGCGGGCGGCGGCGAGCTCGAACGGTGTCAGCTCGCCCTCGGGGATCTCGGGCGCACGCCGCTGCGGAAGGCGCAGGCGCATCGGTTAGACCGCCTGCAGGTGTGACTTCAGCCGCATTACCGCCTTGGTGTGCAGCTGCGAGACGCGCGACTCGGTGACGCCGAGGACCTCGCCGATCTCGCGCAGGGTCAGGTTCTCGTAGTAGTAGAGGGCGACGACGAGCTGCTCGCGCTCGGGCAGCGAGCCGATCGCCTCGGTCAGCCGCTCCTTGACCTCGTTGGTGTCGAGCGCCTCCTGCGGGTCGGCCGCCCCTTCGTCGGCAATCGTGTCGAGCAGCGAGACCTGGTCGCCGGAGGAGTCCGAGACGGTCCACAGCTCGTCCAGCGCGTAGACGGAGGAATTGGCGATTTCCAGCAGCGAGGTCTGCAGTTCCTCCTCGGTCATGTTCAGCTTCGCCGCCAGCTCCTCCTCGCTCGGCGCCCGCTGCAGTTCGTGCTCGAGTTTGGCCTGGGCGACTTCGATCTCGCGGGCGCGCGAGCGGACCGAGCGCGGCACCCAGTCCAGCGAGCGCAGTTCGTCGATGATCGCGCCGCGGATGCGGGTCATCGCGAAGGTCTCGAACTTGATCCCGCGCTCGGGCTCGAAGCGCTCGATCGCGCCGATCAGCCCGACCAGGCCGTAGGAGATCAGGTCGGCGTCCTCGACGTGCGAGGGCAGGCCGGCGCCGAGACGGCCGGCGACGAACTTGACCATCGGCGAGTAGGCGACCACGAGCCGCTCACGGGCGGTGTCGTCGCCCTGGTCCTTGTAGCGGCGCCACAGATCGCGGAGCTCAACCTCTTTTACGCCCGTCTCCATCTAGTCAGGCGATTCTACGTTGGGAGTTTGGTCAGAGATCATGCGCGGGGGTGGCTGGCCGCATACGTGTCACGCAACCGGGCGGCGTCGACTCGGGTGTAAACCTGGGTGGTCGAGATCGACGCGTGGCCGAGCAGCTCCTGAATCGTACGCAGATCGGCGCCGCCCTCCAAGAGATGGGTTGCAAATGAATGTCGAAGTGAATGAGGTGAGACGCCGGCGGCAAGCGCCGCTTCGCGCGTCCAGAGGCCGAGCCGGCGGGTCACGTCGGAGTTGGAGAGGCGGCGGCCGCTCTTGGAGAGGAACAGCGCCTGCTCGCGCGGATCGGTGGCGAGAGCCCGCCGCCCGCGCTGCAGATAGCACTCCAGCGCCCGCTGCGCCGGCTCGCCGACCGGCAGCAGTCGCTCCTTGGAGCCCTTGCCGAGCACCCGCAGCTGCTCGGACTCGAAGTCGATCGAACCGGCGTCGAGGTTGACGATCTCCTCGCAGCGCAGCCCACAGGAGTAGGCCAGCTCGAGCATCGCCCGGTCGCGCAGCTCCAGCGGCGTCCGCGCCGGGATCCGCTCCAGCAGCGTCCGCATCTGCTCGGTCGAGAGCACCTTCGGCAGCGCCTCACCGCGCTTGGGGCTGGTGACCAGCTCGGCCGGGTTGTGGCCGGCGCGCTCGGTGCGGACGAGGAAGCCGTAGAGGCCGCGGATCGCCGCCAGCTTGCGGGCGACCGTCGCCGGCGCCGCCCCGGCGGCCGAGAGGCCGGCGGCGAAGCGCCGCACGTCGCGGTAGCGGACGTCGCCGGGCGTCAGCCCCTGCGGCTCGGCCCATTCGACGAACCCGGCCAGGTCGACCGCGTAGGCCCGCCGCGTCCGCTCCGCCGCCCCCCGCGTGCGCAGGTCGCGGTCGTACTCGGCGAGGGCGGTCTGCCAGGTCACGCAGGCATCTTCGCCTTAAGTGCGCGTCGTCCTGCGCGACACGGCGCGCCTGCCCGGCGCTCAGCAGATCGCGCGCCAGGGCGAGGGTGCTCGCCACCCTCTATGGGCAGGTAGGGCGGCGAGCATCCCAGGCGCAGACCGTGGCCGTGACGGTCCACCCGGTCGACGACGCGCCCGTCGTGGACCTGGACGCGTCCGCCGCCGGGCAGGACGCGACCGTCG
>JBEHWY010000152.1:0-9302 GCA_048498975.1 Actinomycetota bacterium
CTTTTGGAACCAGGAGGTCCAAATGGAACCACGACTTTCGGGGGCGGGGCTCTAGGCGGGCGGGCCGGCGCACCTACCTGCCCTGTGGGTGCGTCGGGCCGCCCGCCGGCGGCGCCTGCCCCCACAGACCGACCCAAGAAGGCTTCCGAAGCAGGCTAGGGCACGCGGGCCAGCTCCAGCGCCGCCGCCAGGTCCTCGGGAAGCGGCGAGGTGAAGCTGAGGCGCTCGCCGCTCAGCGGGTGGGTGAAGGCGAGGCGATGGGCGTGGAGGAACTGGCGCTGCAGGCCGTAGCGCATCGCGCCGCCGTAGGTCTCGTCACCGGTCAGCGGGTGGCCGATCGCGGCGAAGTGGGCGCGGATCTGGTGGGTGCGGCCGGTCTCCAGCTTGACCTCGACGTAGCTCTCGCGCGGCAGCAGCTCGAGGACCTCGAAGTGGGTCCGTGCCTGGCGCGAGGCGGCGCCGGAGACCGCCATCCGCTGCCGGTTGCGGGCCGAGCGGCCGATCGGGGCGTCGATCGTCCCGGTCCGCGAGCCGAGGCGGCCGCCGGCCAGCGCCAGGTAGACGCGTTCGACCTCGCGCCGTTGCACCTGCGCCTGCAGCGCCGCGTGGGCCTCGTCGCTGCGAGCGACGACGAGCAGGCCGCTGGTGCCTTTGTCGAGCCGGTGCACGATGCCGGGCCGCTCCGGGTCGGTGCCGCCGCCGAGCACGTCGGCGAGCGCCGAGACGAGCGTCGGCCCCCGGTGGCTCGGCGCCGGGTGGACGACCAGGCCGGCCGGCTTGTCGACGACGGCAAGCGCCGCGTCGAGGTGGACGACGCGCGGCTCGAGCTCAGGGCCCATCGGTGTGGGGAGCGCGCTCGGCTTCGCGCAGGTAGACGAACACGAGCAGCACGACCCCGCAGGTGATCGCGCAGTCGGCGAGGTTGAACGGCGGCCAGTGCGGCAGCTCGATGAAGTCGGTGACGTGGCCGCTGCGCACGCGATCGGCGAGGTTGCCGAGGGCGCCGCCGGCGAGCAGTCCGCAGGCGACCCACATCAGCGGCCGCGTGGGGTTGCGGGAGAAGAGATAGAGGACGAAGCCGAGGGCGATGACGGTGATCGCGACCAGCGGCGCGCCGGAGCCGCCGGCGAGGCCGAAGGCGACGCCTTCGTTGTGAGCCAGCGTCAGCCGCAGGGGCCCGAGGACGTCGACGTCTTCGCCGACGACGATCTGCGCCTCGACCACCGCCTTGGCGAGCTGGTCGGCGGCGAGGACGGCGAGGCAGAGCGCCCCTGCCAGGAACCAGGCGCGGGCGCCGGCGCTCATTCCAGGATCGCGTTGACGAGGATCGCGCGGGCGATCAAGAGGACGACGATCGCCAGGATCGGGGCGATGTCGATTCCCATCCCGCCGAACCCGACCGGCCTGGTGAAACGGCGGAAGACGTTGATGTAAGGGTTGGTGGTGTCGGTGATGAAGTCGAGCACCGCGCGCAGCCACGGCCGGTACGGCATCCGCGGCACCCATGAGATCAGGATGTTGAGCAGGATGAGGATGAAGTAGACGGTGAAGACGGCGCTGACGTAGTCGGCGACGGTGACGTTGGTGACGGCGAGGATCACTTCCCCATCCTCCGCAGCGAGGCCTCGACCGCCGCCTCGAACGCGGCCCGCGCCCCTTCGCGGTCGAGCGCCTCCAGGCCGGCCTCGGTGCTGCCGCCCGGCGAGGCGACGGCGCGGCGGACGTCGGCCGGGTGGCGGACCCGCAGCAGCTCGGCGGTGCCGGCGGTCGTCTCCACGACCAGCTCCCGCGCCAGCTCGGGATCGAGGCCGGCGTCGGCGCCGGCGTCGGCCAGCGCCTCGACCGCCAGCGCCAGATAGGCCGGCGCGCAGCCCATGATCGCGGTCGCCTCGTCGAAGTCCTCGTCGGGCAGCTCGACCACGTGGCCGAGCGTCCCCAGCAGCGCCCGCGTCTGCTCGTCGGCGTCGCCGGCGATGCAGAGCACGCCCTTGCGCACCTCGACCCCGACGTTCGGCATCACCCGCAGCACTTCGGCGTCGGGGAAGGCCTCGCGCAACCGCTGCAGCGGCACCACGGCGAGGACCGAGACGACGCGCCTCGCCGCGGCCAGGGCCGGCGCGACCTCGTCCAGCTTGCCCGGCTTGACGGCGAGGACGACGAGGTCGGCGCGGGCGGCGATCTCCTCGTTGGCGGCGACCTCGCCGCCGAGCTCCCCGGCCAGCGCCGCGGCGCGCCCGGAGCCGGAGTCCGAGAAGAGCATCTCCCCCTCGCCCGCCCAGCCACGCGCGATCGCCGCCGCCATGCTGCCCGAGCCCACGAATCCGATGATCACGCTCGGGAGACTAGCCGCGAAGCCCGCTGGCCGGAGCGGTCGTCGGGCGGGTGGCGCCGGTGGAGACACCGAGGACGAAAACCTCGCCCGCAGGTGTCTCCACCGGTGACAGGACCCGCCCGCCGGAGCGCTACCCGCCCAGCGTGTGGAACAGGTCCGTGTGGTCGTTGGTGCCGAGGACCCGGAGGGCCCGCGGGCCACCGGCCCAGACCGGGACGACGCCCCCGGTGTGCTGCTGGCTGGCGCTGTTCGGAGCGACCGGCACTTTGCCTTCGCCGCCGTAGCCGGCGGTCCCGTAGGTGAGGCTCAGCGTCTGACCGTCTTTGGTCAGCAGGTTCGTCGAGTAGCCGGTCGGCAGACCGCTGCCGCTGGCGTCCTCACTCACGATCTGGCTCGTGTGCGAGTGGTCGGCGGTGACGACGATCAGCGTGTCGGGGTGCGTTTCCTGGTAGTCCAGGGCGACGCCGACCGCTTCGTCGAAGGCGACCGTCTCGCCGAGCTGGCCGCAGGCGTTGGTCGCGTGGTCCTGCTTGTCGATCGAGGCGCCCTCGACCTGCAGGAAGAACCCGTCGGGGTTCTGCAGGAGCTGGATCGCCTTTTCGGTCATCGCCTTCAGGCTCGGCTCGCTGGCGGGACGGGCGCCTTCGGTGCAGGCGACCGGAGTGTTGCCCTTGCCCAGCGAAGCGGCCGGACCGGTCCACTCCAGCGACATGTTGCCGCCGGTGAAGAGGCCGAGGACCGGCTTTTTCTTGTTGTTGTAGGTGCTCAGTTCAGACGCGTTGCTGACGTACTTGTAGCCCTGCGCTTCAGCTGACTGGATCACGTTTTTGCCGGCGTACGGGCCACCCGTGATCGCCTGCGTGAAGCGGTTGCGGCCACCGCCGAGGAGCACGTCGACCTTGTGGTCGACCTCCTGCTCGGCAATCGAGCCAAGGCCGCCGGCCGCCTTCGTCTCGGTGGAGCAGGCCGCCATGTTCGACGGGCCCTGGCAACCGCGCAGCGACATGTGCGAGGCGAGCACGGCCGGGGTTGCGTCGGTGATCTCCGCGGTCGAGACGTCACCCACCTTCTTGCCTTCTTCCTGGGCGACCTCGAGGATCGTCTTCAGGCTGGGGCCGGGAACGTTCTCAGCACTGCTCGGGCCCTGCGAGATCCGCTCGTCGATCGTTTTCTGCCCGGTGGCCCAGGCGGTCCCGGTCGAGGCCGAGTCGGGGTCGTAGTCGGGCAGATAGGGAGAGCTCGCGGCGGGCTTCACCGACCACGTCGTGTCGAAGCCGGTCAGCGGCAGGCGGTCGACGTTGAGCGGGTTGTTGACGCCCTTGTAGTAACGGGCGGCGGTGATCTCCTGCGTGCCCATGCCGTCGCCGATCAGAACGATCACGTCACGGGGGCTGTTGTCGTTGAGTGCCTTGCGGAAGGACTTCTCCTTGGCGCTCCCTTCATCCAACGGGCTACCGGCGACCGCGACGGCGGTGACGACGGCAGCGACTGCGAAGACCGCGGCGAGCACGATCCCGAAGCGCTTGCGCTTCATCTATCTGCCTCCTGGAGGTTGCTTGGACGAGTGGTGGATGGAACGCCGGCGACGCTACGAGCGGGAGGCAGGCGCGATGTGGCGAAGCCGTTGAGGCGATGTGAAGATCTCGTGCGAGTTGCTTCACCGGATCGACACGCGGCGGATGCCGCTTCTTAACGGGCTGCCAGGGGCCGGTTCTTAGCGTCGCCTGAGAAGCGTCGGGCACCCGGCCCGGCGTCCGTAAAAGGAGAAAAAGTGAAAGCACGCCGTACCACCGTCGCGGCTCTGGCCGCCGGCGCGTTGGCCCTGGGAGGCGCCTTCGCCGCCCTCGGCAGCGCCTCGGACCCCGGCCTGACGCTGACCGACGTCCCCACCGCGAACACCCGCTCCGAAGGCTATGCCCCGGCGAGCAAGCTCTCCCCTGAGCTGAGCCAGGTCGCCGTCGCCCAGGGCGCGACCCCGCTCGAGAATCCGTCGTCCCTCACCTCTTACTACGGGTACGACAACGACACGCTGAACGGCGCCGGCCAGCCGCAGATGCTGCCGACGGCCTCCTCCCCCACCGAGGCGGAGAAGACCGAGCCGGACAAGAACGCCTATCTCGTCTTCAACAAAAGCCTGCCCGGCGCCGACAACAGCTACGGCTACGGCACGCGCTTCCTGTTCCAGGGCCACGAGCTCGGGGCGGGCGGCAAGGGTTACGTGACTCGCGTCAACCTCGACGCCGACGCCGCCCACCGGGTGACGCTGCTGGCGACCAACGACGTCAACGGCAATCCGCTGGCGACGATCGACGGCATCACCTGGGACCCGTGGGCCAACCGCCTGCTGCTCACCACCGAGAACGCCTCGGCGCCGACCTACGCGGCGACCGTCAACAGCATCCCCTCGAAAGTCACCGACGTCTCCGGCGCGCTCGGTCGCGGCGGCTACGAGGGCATCCAGAACGACTCCGACGGCAACGTCTGGATCGTCGAGGACATCGGCGGCTCCGGCAAGGAAGGCACCTCCGCGAAGCGGCCGAACAGCTTCATCTACCGCTACGTGCCGGCGACTCCGGGCGACCTCCAGAACGGCGTCCTGCAGGTGCTGCGCGTCTACAACGAAGCCAACCAGCCGATCACCTATGCCAGCCAGGCCGGCCTCAGCAACGCCGACCAGGTCGCGCTCCACTCCTACGGCAAGACGCTCAACACCGAATGGGTGACGATCCACGACACCGCCACCAACGGCCACACCTCGTTCAACGCGAACGAACTGGCCAAGGCGGCCGGCGGCACGCCGTTCAAGCGGCCCGAGAACGGACTGTTCCAGCCGGGTACCGGCTTCACGAAGTTCTACTTCGGTGAGACCGGCGACACCAACAACACCAGCCCGGAGAACGCGACCGCCGGCGGCTGGGGCGGGATCCAGGTTCTGACCCAGAGCAGCCCGAGCGCCAACACGGGCACGCTGCACGTGTTCTACAAGGGTGACGAAGCCCACGCGGGCATCGACAACGTCGCCTTCCTCGCGGCGAACCTGATCTCGTTCGGCGAGGACGCGGGCGACACCCTGCACCAGCAGCGCCAGGGCCTCGACTCGGCGTTCGTCTGGAACACCGAAGTCGACTACTCCAACGCGGCCAATCAGCCGATCCGCTGGCTGGCCGAGGGCCGCGACCCGTCGGCGACGATCGACGTCGCCAACGGCGGCTTCAAAAAGAACGAGGGCGACAACGAGATCACCGGCCTGACGGCCTCCGACGGCCGCATCGGCACCGCCGGGATCCTCGGCGCTCAGATCCCGAATCTGAAGTCGAACGCCTGGCGGATGTTCTACACCCAGCAGCACGGCGACAACCGGACCTACCAGGTCAACTACGAAGGCTAGTCGCCGCCGCTCGGCAGCCGGGCTCGGGACGCGTTCCCGGGCCCGGCGGGCCGGGCCACTAGGACTGGTTGAAGAAGCCCTTGTCGATCAGTCTCGCCCTTTCCTCGGCGGAGACCTCGACGTTGCGGGGCGTCAGCAGGAACATCTTCTCGGCGATCCGCTGCATGCCGCCGTCCAGGGCGTAGGTGAGGCCCGAGCAGAAGTCGATCATCCGCTTTGAGAGGTCGTGATCGGCGGTCTGCAGGTTGAGGATCACCGGCACCGAGCGTTTGAACTGGTCGGCGACCTGCTGGGCGTCGTTGAAGTTGCGGGGGATCACCAGGTGGACCTGGATGTCGTTGCCGTTCTCGACCGGCCGCAGCGTGCGCGTGCGGCTGGCCGCGATCGGCTCGTCGTCGGCGAAGATGTCGTCGATCTCGTCGCGGCGGGCGCGGCGGGAGGTCGGCAGGCGCCGGACCGAGCCCTGGTCGCGCTCGCGCTCGCGGCGCGATTCGTACGCTTCCTCGGTACCGGTTTCGGGCTCGAACTCGTCTTCGTATTCGGGTCCGTAATCGTGGTCCTCGGCGAGGCCGAAGTACACGAGTGCTTTATGCCAACTATCGCGAAGAGCCATGTGTAGGGCACCTTTCGGCCCCGGGCGGCCGACTCCTTTTAACGACTTGCAGGGAGATTAGCGCCGATTCACACGAACAGGGTCGTGCCCAAACGGATGATCGTCGCCCCCTCCTGCACCGCGACGCGCCAGTCCTGCGAGGTCCCCATCGAGAGCTGCCGCAGGTCGTGTGCGGCGGCGAGCTCGGCGAGGCGGGCGAAGTGCGGTCGCGAGTCCTCGGGGTCGGCGCTGAACGGCGGCATCGTCATCAGGCCGACGACGCGGACCGGGCAGCGGGCGATGAAGTCGCCGAGCTCGGCGGGCGCCACTCCCCCCTTCCCCTCCTCCTCGGCGACGTTGACCTCGACCAGGACCTCGGTCTGCGGCGTGCCGTGCTTGCCGAGCTGGTCGAGGACCGAGTCGGTGGCGACCGAGTGGATCCAGCGCACGAGCGGGAGGACCTGCTTGACCTTGCGGCTCTGCAGGTTGCCGATGAAGTCCCAGGTGAAGCGCTCGCCCCAGCGCTCGTGCTTGGCGGCGAGGTCCTGCTGGCGGTTCTCGCCGACCAGCGTCACTCCCGCCTCGGCCAGCTTTCCCATCTCCTCCAGCGGCACGTACTTGCAGGCGACGAGGATCTCGACCGCCGGGCCGGCAACCTCGCGCACGGCTTCGAGGTTGGCGCGGACCTTGGCGGTGTCGATGTCGTGGACGAGCTCGGCCATCTCAGGCGCCCCCGTCGGCGGCGGCGAGGGCGCAGGCTAGCTCCTGCTCGCGGTCGGCAACCTCGCCGTCGAGCTTGGCGGTAAGCGCCGCCTGCAGGCCACGCCCGATCGCCGGCCCGCGGGTGACGCCGGCGGCGATCAGGTCATCGCCGTCGATCGCCAGCGTGACGCGGCGCCACTCGTCGACGTAGCGGTCGATCCACTCGGCGCCGAGGGCGCGGGCGAGCGCCAGCTCCACCCAGCCGGCGCCGCGGGCGAGCGCCACCGCCTCGGAGGGGCGGTCGGGAGTGGCGGCGGCCAGCTCGACCTCGCGACCGGCGGGGCCGCAGGCGGCGGCGAGCACCGCGTCGGCCCGCTCCACCTCGCCGCGCCAGCGCTCGTCTTCGAGCACGGCGCCGACGGCGGCCGCGAGCTCGGCCCCTTCAGGGCGCAGCTCGACCAGGCCCCAGCTCGCGAGCAGCTCGAAGCCGGCGGCGGCGTTTGCTTCGGCGGCGAGCCGGCGCAGCTCGGCGTCGCGGCGAGCAACGGAGACCGTGTCGAGGTCGGTCGCGCCCAGCAGCCGCTCGGTCTCCGGCTCGAGCGCGAAGCCGAAGCGCGAGGCGTAGCGGGCGGCGCGCAGGGCGCGGGTCGGGTCGTCGGCGAAGGAGCCGGGGTGCAGGACGCGGAGCAGGCCGGCCTCGAGGTCGGCGCGGCCGCCATGCGGATCGATCAGGCGGCTCGGATCGGCGAGCGGCACCGCCATCGCGTTGACGGTGAAGTCGCGGCGGGCGAGGTCGGCCTCGATCGAGTCGGCTGCCGCCACCGCCGGCAGCGCCCCCGGTCGCTCGTAGCTCTCGGTGCGGGCGGTGGCGACGTCGAGCTCGTGGCCGTCGAGCTGGATCTTGGCGGTGCCGAAGCGCTCGTGCGCGGCGAGCGTCTGCGCCCCGAGGGCGGCGATCAGCCGTGCCGGGTCGCCGACGACCGCGACGTCGATGTCGGCGCGACCGAGGCCGAGCAGCAGGTCGCGGACCGCACCGCCGACCAGGTAGACGTCGTCGGCGCCGGCCGCGGCCACCGCGTCCAGCTCCGGGTAGGCGTCGCGCAGCGCCCCGGCGAGGTCGTCTATCGGCGTTCTGCGGCTCGTCATCGAATCCCTTCCCTACCATGATCGCCTGCGCGGATGGCGAGCCGAAGGACAGACAAGCCCGAGGGCCCAGACCCACGCCGCGAGGCGTTGTCGGCGCGCCGCGCCGCGCGCCGCCGCCAGATCCGGCGCCGGCGCCTGACCGCGCTCGGCGTCCTCGCCGCCGCAATCGCCGCCGTGGTCGCGGTCGTCGCCCTGGCCAGCGGCGGCTCCTCCACTCGTGGCAGTGATTTCAGTTCCGATGGAGCGGAAATGACTGCCACGAAGGGGAAGCAGGAAGGGTCGAAGGGTGGCGAGGACTCCGCTGGTGGCGAAGGCACGGGCAAGGTCCGCAACTCGACCCCGCAGGCGGACTGGGAGCCCTACACCGGGCCGGTGCCGATCCTCGAGTACCACGTGCTGGGCGAAGCGCCCTCAGATGCGCCCTACCCGGAGCTGTACGTCGAACGGCCCGACTTCCGCCACCAGCTCGAATGGCTCGACGCCCAGGGCTATGAGGCCGTCACCCTCGACCAGGTCGAGGAAGCCTGGTACGAAGGCGGCACGCTGCCGCCGAAGCCGGTCGTGCTCTCCTTCGACGACGGCTACCGGCCGCAGTTCACCTTCGCCCTGCCGCAGCTGCGCAAGCACGGCTGGGCCGGCGTCCTCAACCTCAAGGCCGAAGGCTCCGACCTCTACGAAAGCAACGTCAAGGCGATGGTCGCCGCCGGCTGGGAGCTGGCCTCGCACACGATCCACCACTCCGACCTGACCACGCTCGACGAAGCCGGCCTCGAAGAAGAACTCGCCGGCTCGAAGGAAATGCTGGAAGACGAATTCCACGTCCCGGTGAAGAACTTCTGCTACCCCGCCGGCCAGTACGACGACACGGTGATCGCCGCGGTCGAAAAGGCCGGCTACGTCGCCGCCACCACCGAGATCCCCGGCTACGCGACCCGCGACGAGCCGTATGAATTGGCCCGTTTCGAGATCCTCGGCTCCACGGGCGTTTCCGGGTTGGAACAGGACCTCGCTTCGGGTCCCTAGCCAGATTCGTAGGTCCGCGATCGGGCATTGCCGGGGAGGGTGCTCGCCACCCTCCGTGGGCAGGTAGGGCGGCGAGCACCCTCCCCTCCCCGAAGGCGAGGCGCGCCGGTCGCGTGGCT
>JBEHWY010000153.1:0-9267 GCA_048498975.1 Actinomycetota bacterium
CGGCGCCCTGCACAGCGACGGCGAGTTCCTGCTGCTGCTCAACGACGACATGGAGGTGGCGACGCCGGACTGGATCGAGCGCCTGGTGATGTACGCCCAACATCCCGGCATCGGCGCCGTCGGCGGCAAGCTGCTGTGGGAGGACGGGCGCCTGCAGCACGTCGGCGTCCGCTTCGAGAACGGCCTCCCCGGGCACCTCTACCGCGGCTTCCGCGGCAACTTCAAGGGCTACGCCAACAACACCTACGTCGCCGTCAACTACCTGGCGGTGACCGGCGCCTGCCTGATGACCCCCGCCGCCGAGTTCGACGCCGTCGGCGGCCTCTCGACCACGCTGCCGGTCAACTACAACGACGTCGACTACTGCCTGAAGCTGCGCGACCGCGGCCTGCGCACCGTCTACGACCCGGACACGATCCTCTACCACTTCGAGTCCTCCAGCCGTTCGTCGGACGTCGAGGAGTGGGAGAAGGAGCTGCTGCTGGGACGCTGGCTGGCGCTGACCTCGCCCGACCCCTCCGACAGCCCCTACCTGGTCAACGGGATGCCGACCGTGCGCACCCACTTCGCCTGGGCGGCACGCCGCTACCCGCCGCTCTCGCGGCTCTAGGAGCGGCCCGGCGGCGGCCGGCCGCGGCGTAGGATGCGCTGATGCTCAGCCGGGACCAGGTCGTGTCGGTCTACGAACAGGTCCTGGGCCGCAGGCCGAGCGATGCCGAGGTCGACCAGCAGCTGGCGGCGGTCGGCAGCCTCGACCAGATGCTGCGGGTGGCGCTCGACTCGGAGGAGTACGCCGCGCGGCTGAAGCAGCGCGCCGCGGCGAACCCGCCGCCGGCGCTGGTCAACGTCTTCCACCCCGACCTCGCCGAGTGGACGCTGCCGCCGGGGACCCGCTCCGAAGACGACGTCGCGATCGTCGGCCGCGAGGGCTGGCTCTTCCTCTGCGGCGGCACCAACGCCAACCTCGGCCAGTACGTCGGCGCGGTCGAGATGGAGCGCGGTTGGCTGAAGGAGTGGAAGAAGGCACTGCGCCGCCGTGAGAAGGAGGTGCGCTCGCTCGGGGTCGCGACGGCGTTGCTGGTGGTGCCCGACAAGCTCGCCGTCTACGAGGAGCACTACCCGGAGGAGCTGCGGCGGGTCGGGCCGCGGCCGATCGAGCGCCTGCTGGGCGAGACGGAGCTGGGCATCTCCTATCCGCTGGCCGAGCTGCGCGCCGCCGCGGCGGCGGGCGAAGAGGTCTACCTGCGGACCGACACCCACCTCACCTTCCGCGGCAACGAGCTGCTCTTCCAGTCGGTCCTCGCCGATCTCGGGGTCGAGGCCGCACCCAGCTTCGCCGACCTGCCGTTCCGCTCCTACCCGATCGCCGGCGACCTCGGGGCCAAGTTCGATCCCCAGATCGTCAGCATCGTCAGCGAGCCGGGGACGATGCACCGAGCCGAGATCGTCGCCGACAACCGCGACGAGATCGCCGCCGTCGGCGGCCACATCGGGACCCGGCGGGTGTTTCGCAACGCGGACGCGCCGGACCGCCGCGTCGCCGTCGTCTTCGGCGACTCCTTCGGCTTCGGCGCCGGCCACTACCAGGGCGTCTCCTGGTTCATGGCGCAGGTCTTCCGCGAGGTCCACTTCGTCTGGGTCCCGTTCGGCTGGGACCCCGACTACGTCCGCGAGGTCGGCGCCGAGGCGGTGCTGGTGCAGGGGGCCGAGCGCTTCGTCTCCCGCGTGCCCCGCGCCCGCGTCGTCACCGCCGAGCTCGCCGCCGAAACCCTGCGTCGCAAGGAGCCGCTGGGGATCGAGCGGGTCCTCGACTGACGCCCCGGCCCCGTAGCTAGACTTCGCGCGCATGCACGAGGACGCCAGCCGGCGCGCCCGGGAGGCGATCGCCAAGCAGTCGAAGTGGCACCACCGGATCGAAGTCGCGCCGGGGGTTGTCACGCCGGGCCTGCAGGACACGCCCGCCCTGCTCGCTCAGATCGGGCTACCCGAGGACATGAGCGGGATGCGGGTGCTCGACATCGGCGCCCGCGACGGCTTCTTCACCTTCGAGTCCGAACGCCGCGGCGCCGCCGAGGTGGTCGCGCTCGACAACGAGCCGCCGACCAACACCGGCTTCGCGATCGCCGCCGAGCTGCTCGGCTCGAAGGCGACCTACGTGACCGAGAACGTCTACTCGCTCGACCCCGAGCGCTACGGACGCTTCGACCTCGTGTTGTTCCTGGGCGTGATCTACCACCTGCGCCACCCGCTGCTGGCCCTCGACCGCATCCACGACGTCTGCGCGCCGGAGGCGCTGCTGCTGATCGAGACCCACATGATCGACGAAGGCCTGGTCGACGGCGAGGGCGAGTGGCGAGCGCTGGCCGACTTCGACCCGCAGCTGCGCTCGCTGCCGCTGGTCCAGTACTACCCGGCCAACATGCTCGGCGGCGACCCGACCTCGCAGTGGGCGCCGAACCGGATCGCGCTCGAGGGCTGGCTGCGCGGCGCCGGCTTCGAGCCGCTCAGCACCTGGCAGGTCGCCTTCCGCGGCGGCGCCGTCGCCCGCCGCCAGGAGCTCGGGGGGATGGGCGAGCGCGCGGTCGACGAGGCCGCCAGCTGGAACATGGAGAAGTGGACCGTGGAGAAGTCGACCTCCATCGGCCGCTCTGCATGAGCGAGCGCCCGATGCACATCTGCACGATCATCGCCAAGAACTACGTCGCGCACGCGCGCGTGCTCGCCCGCTCGTTCCGCGAGCACCACCCCGACGGCACCTGCAGCGTCCTCGTCGTCGACGACCCCAGCGGTCACATCGACCCCGCGGCGGAGCCGTTCGAGCTGCTGACGATCGGCGACATCGGGCTCCCCGACCCCGAGCAGATGGCCGCCTACTACGACGTGATGGAGTTCTCCACGGCGGTCAAGCCGTGGCTGCTGCGCCACCTCCTCGACCGGCCGGGAGTCGAGGCCGTCGCCTACATGGACCCCGACATCGAGGTCTTCGCCTCGCTGGCGGAGATCGACGAGCGGGCGCGCGAGCACGGCGTCGTGCTGACGCCGCACTTCACCAGGCCGCTGCCGCGCGACGGGCTGAAGCCGAGCGAAGAGGACATCCTCACCGCCGGCTCCTACAACCTCGGCTTCATCGCCCTCGGCGCCGGCCAGACCGCGACCGAGCTGCTCGACTGGTGGTCGGAGCGGCTCGAGCGCGAGTGCCTCAACGAACCGGAGGCCGGGCGCTTCGTCGACCAGCGCTGGATCGACCTCGCCCCCGGGCTGTGGCCGGGGATCGACGTCCTGCGCAGCACCGCCTTCAACATCGCCTACTGGAACCTGGCCACGCGCAGGCTCGAGGACGATGGCGCGGGCGGCTACCTGGTCGACGGCGAGCAGCTGCGCTTCTTCCACTTCAGCGGCTTCGACCCGCGCCACCCCGGCGAGCTGAGCAAGCACCAGAATCGGGTGCGGGTGAACGGCAACCCGGCGCTGGTGCGGATCTGCCGCGAATACGCGGACAAGCTTCTCGCCGCCGGCTTCGTCGACGCCAACGGCTGGCCCTACGGCTGGAACACGACCGCGACCGGCCTGCGCCTCGACGGCGCCGCGCGGCTCGCCTTCCGCGCCGGCGTCAAAAGCGGCGAGCTGCAGGGCTCGGTCTTCACGCCGGAGGGGGCCGAGCGCTTCACCGCCTACCTGCGGGAAAACCCGCCCGGCGACCGCAACCGCGACGTCAACCGCTACGCCCGGGCGCTGTGGGAAGCGCGCCAGGACTTCCGCGACATCTTCCCCAACATCGAACGCGACGGCGGCGACTACGTCCGCTGGCTGCACGTCGTCGCCGAGGACGCCGGCCTCATCACCGAGCTGCTGCCGAGCGCCGACGGCAGCGACCGGCCGGGCTTCCAGCCCCCGCCGCGGACCGAGCCGGGCGTCAACCTGGTCGGTTACGTCAGCTCCGAGCGCGGCGTCGGCGAGGTCGCGCGGCAGATCGCCTCCGCCCTGGTCACCGCCGACGTCCCGGTGGCGACGATCGACGCCCCGACCGAGCCGGAGCAGATCGCGCAGGAGCTGGGCGGGCTGCACGACCCCGACCACCCCTACGACTTCAACCTGATCTGCGTCAACGCCGACATGCTGCCCTACGTCGCCCGCGCCCTCGGCCCGCGCTTCTTCGAACGACGCCGCTCGGCCGGGCTCTGGTTCTGGGAGGTCTCGCACTTCCCCGAGCAGTTCCACCCGGCGTTCGACCACGTCAACGAAGTCTGGGTCGCCTCCGAGCACGTCGCCGAGACGCTGCGGCCGCTGACCAGCACCCCGATCCACACGATCCGGGTCCCGGTCGTGCCGGCCGCGCCCGAGGAGGTCGGCCGCGGCGAGCTGGGCATGCCCGAGGGCTTCTGCTTCCTCTTCGTCTTCGACTACCGCAGCGTCTTCCGCCGCAAGAACGCGCTGGGGCTGGTCGAGGCCTTCCGCCGCGCCTTCGAGCCCGGCAGCGGCGCCTCGCTGGTGATCAAGTCGATCTGCGGCGACGAATTCCCGGCCGAGCGCCAGGCGCTCGCCGACGCCGTCGCCGACCGGCCCGAAATCCATTTGATCGAGGAGACGATCACGACCGGGCAGAAGAACGCGATGATCGCCGGCTGCGACTGCTACGTCTCGCTGCACCGCTCCGAGGGACTGGGGCTGACGATGGCGGAGGCGATGTACTTCGGCAAGCCGGTAATCGCCACCGCCTACTCGGGCAACCTCGACTTCATGACCGAGCGCAACAGCTACCTCGTCCCCTACGAGCTGACCGAGATCGGCCCCGACGCCGACCCCTACCCGCCCGACAAGGAGTGGGCCGAGCCCGACCTCGACGCTGCCGCGGCGCTGATGCGGGAGGTCTTCGAGAACCCGGAGACGGCGGCACAGAAGGGGCGGCGCGCGGCCGAGGACATTCGCCGCGAGCATTCGCCGGAGGCGATCGGCCGGCAGATCAGCCGCCGCATCGACGAAGTCAAGCGCCACGGCCTGCTCGACCGGCTCGACAACCCCGACCCGGTCCACGCCGCCAAGGGCGGCGGCGGCGGTCGCGTCCAGCTCGAGTTCCTGCTCAACCTCCCCGAGCCCAACCGCGAGGGCGCCGTCGACAAGCTGAAGGGCCAGGCCAAACGGCTCTACATGCGGATGCTGCGCCCCTACGCCGAGCGCCAGCGGCAGATCAACGTCGCCGTCGCCGAGTCGCTGGACGAAGTCCGCGACGTGCTGCGCGAGACGGTGCGAATGGGGGTCGAGAACGACCGCACGGTGCAGACGCTGAGCGAGCAGATGAAGGGCGCCGACGCGCTGGTCGCCGCCGCCGCGGCCGAGCCCTACATGGCCGACGACCGGCTCGGGCCGAAGACCGACCCGGTGCTGGGAGCGACGATCGGCTTCCGCGCCGGCGAGGACGCGGGCGGCGGCTACCGCGGCTTCGAGGACCTCTTCCGCGGCTCCGAGGAGATGATCCGCGAGCGCCAGCGCATCTACCTCGACCTCGTTGCCGGGCGCGAGCCGGTGCTCGACGCCGGCTGCGGGCGCGGCGAGTTCCTCGACCTGCTGGCCGCCCGCGGAATCGCCTTCCAGGCGGTCGACCTCGATCCGGGGATGGTCGAGCACTGCCACGAGAAGGGGCACGCCGGCGTCGAGCAGGGCGACCTGGTCGAGTACCTGGAGGGGGTCGCGCCGGGCTCGCTGGGTGCGATCTTCAGCGCCCAGGTGGTCGAGCACCTGGAGCTGGATCGGCTGCGGCGCTTCCTCGAGCTCGGGCTGACCCGGCTGCGGCCCGGCGGGCTGCTGATCGCCGAGACGGTCAACCCGCACTCGGCGGCGGCGCTGAAGGCCTTCTGGGTCGACCCCACCCACCGCCACCCGCTCTTCCCGGAGGCGATGCTCTCGCTCTGCGCGCTGGCGGGATACGCCGCCGGCGACGTCTTCGCCCCGACCGGCTCCGGCGACTGGAGCACCGACCGCACCCGCGCCGGCGAGTACGCGCTGGTCGCCGTCGCGCCCGGCTGAGGCGCCGCGCTCAGGCGGTGGAGATCGGGCTGCCTTCGCGCAGCAGCGCCATGTCGGCGTCGACCATCAGCTTGACCAGATGCTCGAAGTCGACGGTCGGCTCCCAGCCCAGCTTCTCGCGCGCCTTGCTCGGGTCGGCGATCAGCAGGTCGACCTCGGCCGGGCGCATGAACTTCGGGTCTTCGCGGACGTACTCGGCGGGGTCGAGGCCGAGGTGACCGAAGGCGATGTCGACCAGTTCGCGCACCGAGTGGTCGCTGCCGGTGCCGACCACGTAGTCGTCGGGCTCGTCCTCCTGCAGCATCCGCCACATCGCGTCGACGAAGTCCGGTGCATAGCCCCAGTCGCGGCGCGCCTCGAGGTTGCCGAGCGCCAGCTCGGTGGCGAGGCCGAGCTTGATCGCGGCCGCGGTGTGGGTGATCTTGCGGGTGACGAACTCGAGGCTGCGGCGCGGGCTCTCGTGGTTGAAGAGGATCCCCGAGCAGGCGTAGAGGCCGTAGCTCTCGCGGTAGTTGACGGTGATGAAGTGGGCGTAGACCTTGGCGACGCCGTAGGGGCTGCGCGGGTAGAACGGCGTCATCTCGTTCTGCGGCGTCTCCCGGACTTTGCCGAACATCTCGCTCGAAGAGGCCTGGTAGAAGCGGGCCTCGGGGCTGGCTTCGCGCATCGCCTCCAGCATCCGGGTGACGCCGACGCCGGTGAACTCGGCGGTCAGCGTCGGCTGGTTCCAGGAGGCGCCGACGAAGGACATCGCCGCCAGGTTGTAGATCTCATGCGGCTCGCAGGCGCGCATCGCGTCGCCCAGCGAGCGCTGGTCGAGGAGGTCGCCGGTGTGGATCTCGATCCGGTCGCGAAACGTCTCCAGCCGGTGGTGGTTCTCGCTGGAGAGGCGGCGGACCATGCCGTGCACCTCGTACCCCTTGTCGAGGAGCAGCTCGGCGAGGTAACTACCGTCCTGGCCGGTGATGCCGGTGATCAGCGCGCGACGCGACATTCACAGCAAGACTACCCAAGCGATCAGGCGGAGGCCGTCTGTACGGTATACCGGCGCAATGAGCCGCAATCTGGCCATCGTCCCCGCTTACAACGAGGTCGAGGCGATTGCCGGCACGATCACGGCGATCGGGCGGGCGGCGCCTGACTTCGACGTGCTCGTCGTCGACGACGGCTCGATCGACGGAACCGCCGTGCGGGCTCGCGCGGCGGGCGCCGAGGTGCTGCGGCTGCCCTTCAACCTCGGCATCGGCGGCGCCATGCAGAGCGGCTACCTCTACGCCGAGAAGCACGGCTACGACGTCGCCGTGCAGGTCGACGGCGACGGTCAGCACGACCCCAGCCACATCCACGAGCTGCTCGCCCGGCTGCAGAGCGAGCCGGGGCTGAACATGGTCACCGGCTCGCGCTTCCTGGAGAGCGAGGGCGACGGCTACCGCTCCTCGGCGGCGCGCCGCATCGGGATCCGGATCTTCGCCCGCGTCCTCTCGCTGATCACCCGGCAGCGGGTCACCGACCCGACCTCGGGCTTCCGGATGACCGACCGGCACGCGATCGAGCTGTTCGCCAACGACTACCCGAACGACTACCCGGAGGTCGAGGCGATCGTCATGGTCCACAACCACAAGCTGCGCAGCGCCGAGATCCCGGTGGTGATGGCGCCGCGGCTGACCGGCGAGTCGGCGATCTCCTCGACCCAGTCGGTCTACTACATGGTCAAGGTGCTGCTGGCCGTCTTCGTCGCGCTGTTCCGCGCCCGCCCGGTGCGCGAGACCGTCGACCCCGCAGCGGTCCTGGAGGAGGCGAAATGAGCGCCGCCCTGGCGCCGCTCGGTGCGATCATCGGCCAGCGCGCCGAGGTGATCCTGGTCGCCGCCCTGATCTGCCTGGTGATCTTCGAGCTGGTCCGCCGCAAGCACCTGATGGAGCGCTACGCGATCCTCTGGCTGCTCGCCGGCGCCGCCCTCGTCATCCTCGCCCTCTGGCGCGGGCTGCTGACGACCCTCTCGCACGCGGCCGGCATCTACTACCCGCCGGCGACCCTGTTCGCCGTCGCCTTCCTCTTCGTCCTGGTGATGCTGCTGCACTTCTCGATCACGATCTCCCGCCTCTCCGACCAGAACAAGATCCTCGCCCAGCGACTGGCGCTGCTGCAGCAGGAGCTGGAGCGCGAGCAGGAGGCGCGGGCTGCGGCGGAGCGCGACAGCAGCGAGGCGCATGCCAGCGCCCCCTAGCCGATGACGACACCTCCGCTCTGCCTCGTCTACCTGGCTTGGACGCCCTACGGGCTCGAGTGCGCGCGGCGCTTCCTCTCCGCCTACCGCGCCCACCCCGCCGGAACCCCGCACCGGCTGGCGCTGCTGCTCGCCGGACCGGAGGAAGACCGCTCGCCGTGGAAGCGCCTCTTCGCCGAGGTTCCGCATGAGGCGGTCGAGGTCGGCCTGGGGATGGATCTCGGCCACTACCGGACGGCGGTCGACCGGCTCGTCGCCGAGCGCTACTGCTTCGTCAACACGGTCAGCGAACCGCTGGCCGACGGCTGGCTCGGTCGCATCGAGGAGGCGCTGCTGCGCCCGCAGGTGGGCATGGTCGGATGCACCGGCTCCCACGAGAGCCCGAATGCCGTTCGACCCGGGCCGTTGAGGCGGCTGCGCCCGGGCTTTGAGCCGTTCCCCAACCCCCACCTGCGCACCAACGGCTTCGCCCTCGCGCGAGACCTGATCCTCGAACTCGATTGGAGCTCCGAGCTGACTCGCGCGGAGACCGTGCTGCTCGAGGGCGGCACCCGCAGCCTCACCCGCCAGGTTCGCGAGCGCGGGCTGCAGACGGTGGTCGCCGGTCGCGACGGCGACTACCCGCCCGAGCGCTGGCGCGAGAGCGCCACCTTCCGCGTCGGGGGGAAGAAAAAACCGCTGCCGAAGAAGGATGGGAATTGGCTGTCGTTGCAGGATTCTTTGGACTTACCTGGAGGCGGTCGGAGAGCCGTTAAAGCGGCGGCAGCAGCAATCATCGTTCCGCTGTTCGCAGGCCTGATCGAAAGTCCATTTGCCTTTGCCCAGGCACACAATGGCGCAGCCTCAGATATGTCACTCGTGCTTGTGGTGCTTGGCACGAAAGACGCTTTTTCCGCCACGCTCCCCAAACTCGCGGCGAGCGCATCGTCAAAGCCCGCGACCGGCGCCGCCGCGCCCACACCGCATCCGGGCGCGCCGCATCGCGTTTCGGCGCGGCTAGGCTGCGCGCTGCGCCAACC
>JBEHWY010000154.1:0-9112 GCA_048498975.1 Actinomycetota bacterium
TATGTCGGTACGGAGCACATCCTGCTCGGTTTGCTGCGGGAGGGCGAAGGCGTCGCCGCGCGCGTGCTGAAAAGTTTGGAAGTGGATATCGAGCGCACCCGCAACGAAATCCTCAAGGAGCTCGATCCGAATTTCGCTCCCCAGGAGGAAGAGGGCGTGCCGAACGAGGCCGCCGATCACAGAGGCACCCTGGCCGGCTGCAGCCGCCTGTTCCAAGCGGCCCACCTGGCCGGCATGGCCCTGCGGCGCGCGACGATGGATGTCCAGCCCACCCTGTCGGCCGCCGGCATCGACTATGGCTCCAGCCTGCTCCTGGGCGGCCAGATCAAAGGCGGCAAGCAGGCGCTCTACCTGATCTACGGCCAGGGCAATTTCATCGAATGCGGGCCGGAAAGCCCATTCCTGCAGATTGGCGAGCACCCTCCCCGCGACCGCTCAGTAGTCGAGCTGGCCGCCGGTGACGTTGAGGGTGGCGCCGGTGATGTAGCGGGCGTGGTCGGAGGCGAGGAAGAGGTAGACGCCGGCCAGCTCCTCGGGCTCGGCGTAGCGGCCGAGGGGGATCGAGGCGCGTAGCTGCTCCATCTTCGCCGGGTCGCTGCCCTCGTGCAGCATCGGCGTGTCGACGGCGCCGGGGGCGACGCAGTTGACGCGGATGCCGGCGGGGGCGAAGTTGCGGCTGAGGCCGCGGGTGAGGGAGACGACGCCGCCCTTGGTCGCGGCGTAGACGGTCGAGCCTTCGAGGCCGCCGGTCCACCAGGCCTGCGAGGTGGTGAGGATGATCTGGCCGCCCTCGCCGTCCTCGCGCATCCGCTCGCCGACGTCGCGGGCGAGGAAGAAGGTGGCGCGCAGGTTGACCTCCTGCTGCAGGTCGTAGTCGGCTTCGTCGATCGCGGCGAGGCTGGCGCTGCGGACGATCACCGCCGCGACGTGGACGAGCGAGTCGATCCGCCCCAGCCGCGCCCGCGCCTCCGCCAGCAGCGCCTCGCGCTCGCCGGCCTCGCGCAGGTTGGCGGGGAGGAGGTGGACTTCGGTGTCGGCGGGCAGGCCGGCGGCGGTCCGCTCCAGCGCGGCGAGGTCGAGGTCGGTCAGCGCCAGGCGGGCGCCGGCGGCGGCGAAGGAGGCGGCGACGGCGGCGCCGATCGCACCGCCGGCACCGGTGACGAGGGTTCCCTTGCCG
This sequence comes from Actinomycetota bacterium, assembly GCA_048498975.1. GTDB lineage: Bacteria > Actinomycetota > Thermoleophilia > Solirubrobacterales > 70-9 > VAYN01. The sequence continues at coordinate 1,178 of JBEHWY010000154.1, forward strand.
GCGACGCCGGCGGCCAGGGAAAGGGGGTCAGGAGTGGTCTCGGGGGGCATGCGGCGAGTCTACCGGAATCGATTCCAGCACCTCCTTGGCCGCCCGCTCGCCCGACTGCACGGCGCCGTCCATGTAGCCGTTCCAGACGGTCGCCGTCTCGGCCCCGGCCCAGTGCAGGGCGCCGACCGGGTCGCGCAGGGCGCGGCCGTATTCGGTCCAGGCGCCGGGGACCATCAGCGAGCCGTAGCAGCCGCGCGAGAACTCCTCATCGGCCCAGAGCCGCTCGACGAAGCGGACCGGCTCGGCCGCCTCGGGGCCGAAGAGGCGGACGTGGCCGGCGATGATCGCCTCGCGGCGGCGCTCGGCCGGTTCCGCGCCCCAGCGCCGCGCCTCCTCGCCCTCGAGGAAGCCGAGCAGGACGCCGGGCTCGCCGCCGGGGGGCGAGTTGTCGAAGACGACGCGGGCCGGGCCGGCGTCGCTGCTGGCCTGACCCGAGAGGCCGGCGGCGCGCCAGAAGGGGCGCTCGTAGATCGCCATCGTCTTGATCACCGTCCCCTGCGGCATCCGCTGGGTGAGCTGGTCGCGCAGGCCGGGCAGCGGCGGGTCGTAGGCGATGCGGCCGGTCAGGGTGGGGGAGAGGGCGAGGATCGCGCGGCGGGCGCGGACGGCGAGGGGCTCGCCACCGTCGCCGGCGCGGGTGTGGAGGGTGACGCCGGCCTCGTCCTGCTCGACCCGCTCGACCGGGGCGCCGAGCAGCAGCCGCTCGGCGCCGAGCTCCGCTGCCATCCGCTCGGCGATCAGCTGCGAGCCGCCGACGAAGCGGTCCTGCTGGGCGCCGCCGCGGGTGCCGAGCAGGACGTTGAAGCCGCCGCCGGAGTGCAGGTAGAAGAGCAGGTGCAGGAGCGAGAGGTCGGCGGGCTCGGCCGCCCAGACCGCCTCGGTGGCGAGCTCGAAGAGGAGGCGCGCCTTGCGGGTGCGGACGTTGCGGCGCAGCCAGGTGTCGAAGGTCTGGCTGTCCCACCGGCGCGCCTTCGGTGCCTGCCAGGGCGCCTCCAGCGGCACCTGCTTCGCCATCCGGTCCAGGCGCATCCGGCCCAGCTCGAACTCGGCCTGGGAGAGCGGTGAGACAGCGCCGGCGAGTTCCTTGACGAGGCCGAGGCGGGCGTCGGTGATCTCGCCCTCGTATTCGATCCGCCGGCCGCCGACCTCGACCAGGTGGCGGCCCTCGCTGTGGGTGGGGAAGGTCGCGACGCCGAGCTCCGCGGCGAGGGCGGCGAGCCGCGTCTGGGTCGGGCCGATCCACTGGCCGCCGACCTCGACCACCTCGCCGTCGCCGATCTCCTCGTTGAGCAGGCGGCCGCCGACTCGCTCGCGCGCCTCCAGGACCAGCACCTCGACCCCGGCCCGGCGCAGCTCCCGCGCCGCGGTCAGCCCCGCGAGCCCGGCGCCGACGACGGCGACCTCGGTCTCGCGCGGCGCCGCCATCAGGGCCGCTCCAGGACCAGCGCCAGCCCTTGTCCCACCCCGATGCAGATCGCCGCCACCGCGTAGCGCCCGTTGCCTGCGGCCAGCTCCAGCGCGGCGCGCCCGACGCAGCGGGCGCCGGAGGCGCCGAGCGGGTGGCCGATCGCGATCGCGCCGCCGCGCACGTTGACCTTCTCGGGGTCGAGGTCGGGCCAGCCCTTGAGGCAGGCGAGGCTCTGGGAGGCAAAGGCCTCGTTCAACTCGACGCAGTCGACGTCCTCCCAGGCGATCCCGGCCTTGGCGAGGGCCTTGTTGGCGGCCTCGACGGGGGCGATGCCGAAGACGTCGGGGTCGACGCCGTGCACGCCGCGCGAGGCGATCCGCGCCAGCGGCTGCAGGCCGACCCGGGCGCCGGCCGCCTCGTCGCCGACCAGCAGCATCGAGGCGCCGTCGTTGAGCGGCGAGGAGTTGCCGGCGGTAACGGTGCCGCCCTCGACGAAGGCGGGCTTCAGCTTGGCGAGCTTCTCCAGCGAGCTGTCGACCCGGATCCCCTCGTCGCGCGCCAGCTCGATCCCGGGCACCGGCACCACCTCGCCCATCCGGCCCTCCTCGTAGGCGGCGGCGGCGAGCCGGTGGCTGCGCAGCGCGAAGGCATCCTGCTCCTCGCGCGAGACGTCGTAGATCTCGGCCAGCTTCTCGGCCGACTGCCCGAGGCTGATCGTCCACTGTCCCGGCATCTGCGGGTTGACCATGCGCCAGCCCAACGTGGTCGAGTAGAGCTCCTGGTGGGCGGCGGGGAAGGCGCGCTCGGGCTTTTGCAGCACCCAGGGCGCCCGGCTCATCGACTCGACGCCGCCGGCGACGATCAGCGAAGCGTCGCCGGACTCGATCGCCCGCGCCGCCTGGATCGTCGCCTCCAGGCTGGAGCCGCAGAGGCGGTTGACGGTCACGCCGGGAACAGAGGTCGGCAGCCCCGCCAGCAGCGCCGCCATGCGGGCGACGTCGCGGTTGTCCTCGCCGGCGCCGTTGGCGTCGCCGAGGATCACGTCGTCGATCCAGCCCGGCTCCAGCCCCGGCGAGCGCTCCAGCAGCGCCCGCAGCGCGTGGGCGGCGAGGTCGTCGGGGCGGACGCCGGCGAGCGCGCCGCCGTAGCGGCCGAAGGGGGTGCGGACGGCGGCGTAGAGGTAGGCGGCGCTCATCGGCGCAAGGATTTCATTCCGCGCGCGCGGCGGCGAGAAGCTGGGAAAGAGAACGATTCTCATTATTGGTGTAGGGTGGCCGACATGACCTCTCGCCGCCGCTCCATCCCGCTGCTTCTGGCCACCCTCGTCCTCACGGCGGTGCTGCTCGCCGCCTGCGGCGGCTCTGGAGGCTCGTCCTCGAGCGGAGGCGGCGGCTCGGGCAAGCTGAACGTGGTCGCGGCCGAGGACTTCTGGGGCTCGATCGCCGCACAGCTCGGCGGCGACAAGGTCGAAGTCACGAACGTGATCACCAACCCCGCCGCCGACCCGCACGACTACGAACCGACCAGCGAGGACGCGAAGACCTTCGCGGTCGCGCAGATGTCGATCGTCAACGGGCTCGGCTACGACGAATGGGCGACGAAGCTGCTCGAAGCCAGCCCGGGCGAAGGGCGGGTCGAACTCAACGTCGGCGACGTGCTCGGCCTCGAAGACGGCGACAACCCGCACCAGTGGTACTCGCCCGAATCGGTCCACGCGGTGATCGACGCCATCGTCGCGGCTTACAAGGAAGCGCTGCCCGGCAACGACGCCTACTTCGACGAACAGCAGCAGGAGTTCGAAACCGAAGGGCTCGCCGAGTACGAGCAGACGATCGCCGCGATCAAGGCGAAGTACGCCGGCTCCCCGGTCGGCGCCTCGGAGAGCATCTTCGAACCGCTGGCGCCGGCGCTCGGCCTCGAGCTCGTCACCCCGCGCGGGTTCATGGACGCGATCGCCGAGGGCACCGAACCGACCCCGCAGGAGAAGGCGACCGCCGACGAACAATTGAAGGACCGCCAGATCGACCTCTGGGTCTACAACAGCCAGAACACGACCCCCGACGTGAAGCGGCTGAACGAGGAAGCCGAAGCGGCGGGGATCCCGATCGCGACCGTGACCGAGACGATGACCCCCGAAGGCGCCAGCTTCCAGCAGTGGATGGTGCGCGAGCTGAAGGGGATCGAGGCGGCGCTGGCGCGGGGCGGCGGATGAGCGCGGCCGTCCAGTTGCGGGGAGCGAGCGCCCGGCGCGGCGCCCGTCCCGTCTGGGCGGACGTCGACCTGACGATCGGCGCGGGGGAGTTCGTCGCCGTGCTCGGGCCCAACGGCGCCGGCAAGTCGACCCTGCTCGACGTCGTCCTCGGCCTGCTGCCGCTGAGCGCCGGCAGCGTCAGCGTGCTCGGCGCCACGCCGGGCGAGCGGCGCGAGGCGATCGGCTACCTGCCGCAGCGGCGCAGCTTCGACGCCGGCACGCGCATCCGCGGCCGTGAGCTGGTCCGGCTCGGGCTCGACGGCGACCGCTGGGGGGTGCCGCTGCCGGCCCGCTTCAGCGCCGCCGGCCGCCGCGCCCGCGAGCGGGTCGAGGAGATGATCGAGCTGGTCGGCGCCGGCGCCTACGCCTCGCGGCCGATCGGCGAGCTCTCCGGCGGCGAGCAGCAACGGCTGCTGATCGCCCAGGCGCTGGTCCGTCGGCCGCAGCTGCTGCTGCTCGACGAGCCGCTCGACAGCCTCGATCTCTCCAACCAGGGCGCGGTCGCGGCGCTGGTGCAGCGGATCTGCGAGAGCGAGGGGGTGACGGTGCTGCTCGTCGCCCACGACGTCAACCCGATCCTGCCCTACCTCGACCGGGTCGTCTACTTCGCCGAGGGCCGCAGCGTCGAAGGCGAGCCGCGCGAGGTGATCGACGGCCCGACGCTGAGCCGCCTCTACGGGGCGCCGATCGAGGTGCTGGAAGCCTCCGACGGCCGCCTCGTCGTCGTCGGCACGCCGGAGCCGCCGCACCATCACCACCCGCACCCGGCCGTCGAGGGGCAGGCATGACCGCGGCGCTCTCGCTCAACCCGGTCAGCGACTTCCAGCAGATGACCGAATACCCGTTCATGGTCAACGCCCTGTGGGCGGGGACGATCGTCGCCGTGATGGCGGGCGCGATCGGCTGGTTCATGGTCCTGCGGCGGCAGACCTTCGCCGGCCACACGCTCTCGCTGATCGCCTTCCCCGGCGCCGCCGGCGCCACCCTCGCCGGGCTGCCGCTGGCGCTCGGCTACTTCGGCGCCTGCGGGCTCGGGGCGGTGGTGCTGGCGGCGGTCAGCGGACCCGGCCGCTCCAATCACGCCGACGAGTCGGCCGCGATCGGCACCCTGCAGGCCTTCGGCCTCGGCCTCGGCTTCCTCTTCGTCGGCCTCTACGGCGGCCAGCTCGCCGGCCTGGAGGCGCTGCTCTTCGGCACCTTCCTCGGCATCACCGAAAGCCAGGTGGAGACGCTGGCGGCGATCGCCGTCGTCTCGCTGGTGGCGCTGGTCGCGATCGGGCGGCCGCTGCTGTTCGCCTCGGTCGACGGCGCCGTCGCCCGCGCCGCCGGGGTGCCGACGCGGCTGCTCGGGCTCGCCTTCCTGCTGCTGCTGGGGATGGCGGTGGCGGCGACGGCGGAGATCACCGGCGCCCTGCTCGTCTTCGCCCTGCTGGTGACGCCGGCGGCGACCGCCCAGCAGCTGACGGCGCGGCCGGGCTGGGGGCTGGCGCTGTCGGTCGGGCTGGCGCTCCTCGTCACCTGGGTCGGGCTGACGATCGCCTTCTTCTCGCCCTACCCGGTCGGGTTCTGGGTGACGAGCCTCTCCTTCGGCCTCTACGTGGCGGTGCGGGCGGCGGTGGCGCTGCGGGCGCGCTCGCCGCGGCTGGCGCTGGCGAGCGTGGGGGAGGCCTGATGCTCGCCCACGAGTTCATGCGCAACGCCTTCCTCGCCGGCACCTTCGTCGCCCTCGCCTGCGGCCTGGTCGGCTACTTCGTCGTCCTCCGCGGCCAGGTCTTCGCCGGCGACGCGCTCAGCCACGTCGCCTTCACCGGCGCCCTCGCCGCCGCGGCGGCCGGGGTGGGGGTGCGGTTCGGGCTCTACGCGGCGACGATCGTCGTTGCCGCCGGGATGGGGCTGCTTGGACGACGGGCGCGGCCCGACGACGTCGTCATCGGCTCGGTCTTTGCCTGGATCCTCGGCCTCGGCGTCCTCTTCCTCTCGCTCTTCATCTCCGGCTCCAGCGGCTCGGACGGGACCGCCGCCGTGCGCGTCCTCTTCGGCTCGATCCTCGGGCTCTCGGCCGCCGACGCGCGGCTGGCCGCGGCGCTCGGCGCGGTGGCGGCGGTCGGCCTGCTGGCGATCGCGCGACCGCTGCTGTTCAGCACCCTCGACCCCGACGTCGCTCGCAGCCTCGGCGTGCCGGTGCGGGCGGTCGGCATCGCCTTCCTCGTCCTCCTCGGCCTGGTCGCGGCGGAGGCGACGCAGGCGGTCGGGGCGCTGCTGCTGCTCGGCCTGCTCGCCGCGCCGGGCGGCGCCGCGCGGCTTTTGACCGACCGGCCCTGGCCGGGGCTGGCGGTCTCGGCGGCGATCGCGGTCGGCTCGATGTGGCTCGGGCTGGCGCTCAGCTACGAGATCGATTCGCTGCCGGCGAGCACCGCCGTGGTCAGCGTCGCCGCGCTCGCCTTCGTCCTCGCCGGCCTGCGCGCCGGCCTGGCCTCCCGCCGTCCTCTTTTGGGATCGCGACGGTCTCTAGGATCGGAGTCATGAGCCCCGCGACGAAGACGGCCTGGACCGAGCACGCGCTCGACAAGCTGGCGGCGGCGGGCTTTCGCCGCGGCGGCGCCCGCCTCGCCGTGATCGAGGCCCTCGCCGGCCACGACTGCGCCGTCACCGCCTTCGAGCTCGAGGACGAGCTGCGCGAGACCGACTCGCCGCCCGGCCGGGCCTCCGTCTACCGCGCCCTCGAGCAGCTCGAGCAGCTCGGCCTCGTGCAGCGGATCGAGGTCTGCCGCGGCACCGCCGGCTTCGAGCGCGTCCAGCCCTCCGGCGAGCACCACCACCACGCGATCTGCCAGCAGTGCGGCCGCATGGTCCCCTTCGAGGACCCGGCCCTGGAGAAGGCGATCCACAAAGTCGCCGACAAGCTCCACTTCGACGCCGGCGAGCACGACGTCGTCCTCCGCGGCCGCTGCGAGCGCTGCGCGAAGTAGGCCGGCGTGTGGGTCCAGCGCACGATCCAGCTGCAGCCGCGGCCGCGCGGCTTCCACCTCGTCACCGGGGAGGTGCTGGGAGCGCTGCCGGAGCTGGGTGAGATCTCGGTCGGGCTGCTCCACCTGCTGATCCAGCACACCTCGGCCTCGCTGACCCTGAGCGAGAACGCCTCGCCCGAAGTGCGCCGCGACTTCGAGTCCTGGTTCGACCGCGCCGTCCCCGAAGGCGCCCCCTACTGGACCCACACGCTCGAGGGCGACGACGACATGCCCGCCCACGTCAAGGCCGCCCTCCTCGGCCCCTCGCTGACCCTGCCGCTGAGCGACGGCCGCCCCGCGCTCGGCACCTGGCAGGGGATCTATCTCTGCGAGCACCGCGACCACGGCGGCGCCCGGTCGCTGGTGGCGACCGCGTGGGGGGAGTAGCGCCCTGAGCCCGCTGGAGGCGCTCGCGGTGCTTGCCGCCGGCTTCGCCGCGGGCGGCATCAACGCCGTCGTCGGCTCCGGCTCGCTGGTCACCTTCCCGGTTCTGCTCGCCGTCGGCTACGCGCCGGTCGTCGCCAACGTCTCCAACTGCGTCGGCCTCGTCCTCGGCAACGTCAGCGCCGCCTGGGGCTATCGGCGCGAGCTCGTCGGCCAGCGCAACCGCTGCCTGCTCGCCGGCGCCGGCACCGCGCTGGGCGCGCTCGCCGGCGGGGCGCTGCTGCTCCTGCTCCCCGAAGGCGTCTTCGAAGCGGTGGTGCCGCTGCTGATCCTGCTCGCCTGCGGGCTGATGGTGACGCGGCCGAGCCCGACGCTCAGCCACGGCTCGCTCAGCCACCACCGCAAGATCGCGCTGGTCGCGATCGCCTTCGGCGTCGGCATCTACGGCGGCTACTTCGGCGCCGCCCAGGGGGTGATCCTGCTCGCCGCGCTGCGGCTGCTGATCCCCGACAGCCTGCAGCGCCTCAACGGGCTGAAGAACGTCCTCGTCGGCATCGCCAACGGCGTCGCCGCCGTCCTCTTCATCCTCTTCGCCGACGTTGCCTGGGGCGCGGCGGCGCTGGTCGCGGCCGGCTCGATCGCCGGCGCCCAGGTCGGCGCCCGCTACGGCCGCCGCATCCCCGACGAACGGCTGCGCTGGACCGTGGTCGCGGTCGGCGCCGCCGTCGCGGTCGTGCTCTGGGTGAAGTGAGCCGCATGTGGCGCGCGGCCGGATGCTGGACCGGCGGGTGGCCCGGCGCACCCACAGGGCACGTAGGTGCGCCGGCCCGCCC
>JBEHWY010000155.1:0-9048 GCA_048498975.1 Actinomycetota bacterium
CGCCGCCGGTCTGCCCAGCATCGGCACCAGCACCGGCGGTGCCCCCGACGCGATCGGCCCCGGCGGCGTCCTCGTCGATCCGACCGACGAGGACGCCCTGCTGGAGGCGATGATCTACCTGACCGAGGCCGACACCGCCGCCCGCCTCGGCTCCCTGGCAGTCCGGCACTCGGCCCTCTTCACCTGGCGGGCGGTGGCCGAACGCATGCTCAGGGCGCTGCGCCCGCCAGGGCTGCCGGTCGACGAGCTGGCCGATTTCATCCCGCCCCGCGGCGCGGCCGACGACCCCGCCCGACAAGTCGGCTGACCAGCCGAGGCAATTACTCGGCAGTTCTCGGACTTAGGGGTATCCTCGTGTCCGGATCGTCCAGGTTCAGCGTCAGCGCTGAGACGACTGCCCCCAAACCGTTTCTCAAGGCCGAGGCGATCCCTGCCGACAGAGATACGGCAACCCATGAACCACATCGCTTACGACTACGAAAGCTCAGTCGCGCCGTTGCGCGCCGTCGCCGATCCGGCGGCCGCCGCTTCACGGGCCAGCCGCCGTTCGGTCTTCCTCCACCGGCTGCTGCTGACCGCCGACGTCATCTCCGCGATCCTCGCCGGCGCCATCACCGCCCTCATCTTCGCGATCCCGATCGCCGACGCCGCCGCCCTCTGCGCGGCGTTGATCGTCGGCTCGATCGCCCTCGCCTTCGTCTTCGGCCTCTACAGCGACAACGACCTGCTGACCTGGGCCAGCGGCCTCTCCGATGCACCCCGTGCCCTGGTCGCCGCCGTCGTGCTCTCCTGGCCGATGTTCGGCGCCGCCACCGCCCTCGGCCTCTCGCAGCCGGCGCTCGTCGGCCTCGTCGCGACCAGCGCGACCGCGATCTTCGGCGGTACCAGCCGCGCCGTCGCCCGCGGCTGGGCGCACCGGGTCCTGCCGCTGCGCCAGCGCACCGTGATCGTCGGCTCGGGAATCGTCGCCGACCGCCTCGCCGACCGCCTCGACCGCCACACCGAGTTCGGGCTGGAACCGATCGGCCTGGTCGACGACGACGTCCGCCCCGACAGCAGCCAGTCGCTGCCCAAACTCGGTTCGCTCGACCAGCTCGACCGCGTGCTCGACCAGCTCGAGGTCGACCGGGTGATCATCGCCTTCTCGCGCGCCAGCCACCAGCAGCTGCTGAGCTGCATCCGGGTCTGCCGCGACCACCGCGTCGCCGTCGACGTCGTGCCCCGGCTCTTCGAGCTGCTCGACGGCAGCCAGGCGCTGAACCAAATCGGTGGCCTGCCGCTGCTGTCGATCGGCGCCCCGCCGCTGAACCGCACCTCGCGCGCAGCCAAGCGCGCCCTCGACGTGCTCATCTCCTCCCTGCTGCTGATCCTGCTCAGCCCGCTGCTGCTGCTGATCGCGATCGCGATCAAGATCGACTCGCGCGGTCCCGTCTTCTTCCGCCAGATCCGCGCCGGCCGCGGCGAAACCGAGTTCGAGCTGTTCAAGTTCCGCTCGATGTACGCCGACGCGGACGCCCGCAAGGCCGAATTCGAGAAGGAAAACGAGGCCACCGACGGAGTCATGTTCAAGATCAAGCGCGACCCGCGGATCACCCGCGTCGGCGGCCTGATGCGCCGCACCTCGCTGGACGAGCTGCCGCAGCTGATCAACGTCCTGCGCGGCGAGATGAGCCTGGTCGGTCCGCGGCCGCTGATCCTCGAGGAGGCCCGGCACGCCGCTCAGACGTGGCACGCGCGCCGGCTCGACCTGCGGCCCGGGATCACCGGCCTCTGGCAGATCTCCGGCCGCTCCGACCTCCCCTTCCAGGAGATGGTCCGCTTCGACTACCAGTACGTCTCCGGCTGGTCGCTGGCGCGCGACGTCGAGATCCTGCTGGCGACGATCCCCGTCGTCCTCTCCGGCCGCGGCGCTTACTGAGCCCGGCCCGATCCGCTCAGGCGGTGCCGGGCGCGGCACGGCGCCGCAACCGGCGCACCAGGCGCCGCACCGAGGCGACCTCGGGAGCGAGGAAGAGCTGCTTGCCGAGCGGCGTCAGCTTGCGCGAGAAGCGGCGCTCGGAATCGCGGTAGTCGACGTTGATGCGGGGGATCGACCAGGCGTCGGCGCTGCGCTGGCCGGCGTCGGTCGGCAGGCTGAAGGCGAACCGGTAACCGCAGTCGGCCGCGGCGGCGGCGACCTGCGGGCTCCACTCGCCGAACGGGTAGGCGAGCGTGTCGCAGCTGCCGAGCCGCTGCTTCAGCCGTTGGCGCGACTCCCACAGCTCCTCGCGCAGCCGCTCGGGACCGAGCTGCGGCAGGTGCCGGTGGGTGAGGGTGTGGCTGCCGACCTCGAAGCCGCCCTCTCGCATCTCCCCCAGCATCGTCCAATCGACCGAGCGCATCGTCGCGGCGAAGCGCTCGCGGTCAGCGGCGACCTCCGGCCAGGCGAGCGGACCGCCCTCGTCGAGCAGCGGCGGCAGGACGAAGACGAAGGCGCGGGCGCCGTACTCGCGCAGCAACGGCAGCGCCGTCTCGTGGTTGTCGCGGAAGCCATCGTCGAAGGTGAGGAAGGCGGTCGGCATGGCGAGCTCGCCGCTGGCCGCGGCGGCCAGCTCCTCGGGCCCGCCGCAGGCGACGCCGCGGCGACGCAGCTCGGCCAGCTGGCGCTCGAAGAGCTCGGCGCTGACGGTGAGGAAGCGCGGCCCGGCAGCGGCGATCGAGTGGTAGCAGAGGAAGGTCGCCCGGCGCGAGCGGTTCCGCAGCAGAGGGGGGCGCACAGCTCCGCAGTCTAAGAGGCTGCGGAGGCGGTCGGCCCGGCCCAATAGTCTGGGCGGCCGATGCGCGTTCTCCTCGTCTGCTCACCCGGCGGCCACCTGCAGCAGATGCTGGCGCTGGAGCCGGCCTGGCGCGATTTCGACCGCGCCTGGGTGACGCTGCCGGGCGCCGACTCGACCTCGCTGCTGAAGGACGAGGCCGACGTCACCCTCGGCCACAGCCCGACCAACCGCAGCCTCAAGAACCTCGCCCGCAACACCGTCCTCGCCTGGCGGCTGCTGCGCCGCTGGCGCCCGGACGCGATCCTCTCCACCGGCGCCGGGCTGGCGGTGCCGTTCTTCCTCATCGGGCGCCTGTTTGGAATCCGCCTGGTCTACGTCGAGAGCGTGACCCGGACCGAGTCGCTCTCGCTCAGCGGCCGCCTCGTCTACCGGCTGGCGAGCCGTTTCTTCGTCCAGTGGCCCGCGGTGGCGGAGCGGTTCGGGCGCGCCGAGTACCGCGGAGCGGTGCTTTGATCTTCGTCACCGTCGGCACCCACCACGACCCGTTCGAGCGCCTGCTCGGCGCCCTCGGCGAACTCGACGGCAGCCAGCTCACGGTCCAGTACGGGCCCGGCAGCCCCCCCGCCGGCGTCGCCCGGGCCGAGGCCTACATGCCGTTCGAGGAGATGGTCGCCTGCTTCCGCGCCGCCGACGTCGTGATCACCCACGCCGGCGTCGGCAGCATCCTCTGCGCGCGCCGCGAGGGTCACACCCCGCTCGTCGTCCCCCGCCGCCACGACCTCGGCGAGCACGTCGACGAACACCAGGCGGAACTGACCCGGGCGCTGGCCGCGCGCGGCAGCGTCGTCGCCGTCTGGGACGTCGCCGAGCTGGCCGCCGCCGTCGCCTCGGCACCGCCCCGCCAGCCGCCCGAGCAGGCGCCCGAGCCGCCCCTCTGCCCGTACGTGCGCGACGCCCTGCTCGGCGAGCCTCAGCCGAGCCGGGCGTAGATCGCCGCCAGCTTGGCGGCGACGGCGTCGGCGTCGAGCTCCCGGGCGCGGGCCGCGGCGGCGGCGCTGAGGCGCTGGCGCAGCCCCGCGTCGGCGACGACGCGGCACAGCGCCTCGGCCAGCGCCTCGGGGTCGTCGACCGGGACGAGGAGGCCGTCGGCGCCGGCGTCGACCACCTCGGGGATGCCGCCTGCTTCGGTGGCGACGATCGCCATCCCGTAGGCCATCGCCTCCAGCAGCGCCATCGGCAACCCCTCCGACTGCGAGGGCATGAGGAAGACCGCCGCCTCGCGCAGCAGCGCGTCCTTCTCCTCGGGGCCGAGCCAGCCGGCCCAGGCGACGCGCGGCTCGCGCGCGATCAGCGCCGCGGCGCTGGCCGGCGGCTCGCCGGGCCCGGCCAGGGTCACCCGCAGGTCGGGTGCCTGGGGCAGCGCCCGCTCCAGGGCGGCGACCAGGACCTCGCCCCCCTTCACCGGGTTGGCGAAGCCGCCCAGGTAGGCGGCGAGGACGGCGCCGTCGGCGGCAGCCGGGCGCTGGAAGGGGGTGACGACGGGCGCCGGGTTGGGGACGACCTCGACGCCGTCGAGGCCGAAGGCGGCTTCCAGCGCCTCGGCGCTCGGCTGCGAGACGGCGAGGACGACGTCGGCGGCGCCGAACGCGGTGCGCAGCAGGCGCAGGCTGAGCCGGTCGCGGGTCCAGACGAAGTAGGCGAGGTCGCCGACGCCGGAGTGAACGTGGAGGACGACCCGGCGGCGCAGCGCCTTGGCGAGGAGCACGCAGATCGACTTGCGGTAGGCGCTGCCGCGGACGGTGACGTGGACGTGGACGATGCGGCCGCGGCCCGCGAGGCTCCAGACGGTGAGCCGCGCCAGCGCCCAGCCGAGGTCGAGCAGGCCCCGCAGCTTGCCCGGTTCGCGATAGGTGGCGACGACGTCGAGCCGATAGCTCCGGGCCAGCGAGGAGGCGAGGATCGCCCGCTGCACGGCCTGCATGCCGCCGCCGCTGCGCGGGAAGGGACCCATCTGCAGGACGCGCGGGCGCTCAGACATTGGCCAGGTCCCCCATCCCGGGCAGGTCGGCGGGCGGCGGGCCCCAGCGGCCGCGGAAGCGGTCGGCGACGCCGCGGGCGGTGCCGACCGCCAGCGCCCACGGTTCGGCCGGGTCGCCGCCTCGCAGTCGCAGCCGCCGCAACGCCGTCCGCACCAGATTGAGGGCGACGATCGCCAGCGAGCGCGCGGTCAGCGTGGCGGCGCCCCGGAGGCCGGCGGCGCGGCTCGCGTACTCGATGCCGTTGCGGGTCGTCAGGTAGGCCCAGGCGCCGACGCGCTTGCCGTGGCCCGGGTCCTGGTCGGCGCGGGCCGCGGCGACGAGGCCGACGCCGAACCCCTGCCGCCGCGCCCGCAGGCAGAGGTCGGCCTCCTCGCAGTAGCCCCAGAAGCCCTCGTCGAAGCGGCCGACCCGCTCGAAGACCTCGGCCCTGATCAGCATCGTGCCGCCGTCGACCCAGTCGCAGGCGACGACGGGGCCGGCGCCGGCCGGCAGCCGTTTGCGATGGCGGTTGGCGCCGTCGGGGCCGGTGAGGCCGCCGCAGGAAAAGGGGACCTCGCTGTCCCTCAGCATCAGGGCCGGGCCGAGGATGGCGAAGTCGGTCTCCGCCGCGGCCGCGCGCAGCGCCGCCAGGGCACCGGGCCGCAAGCGCGCGTCGTGGGTCAGCAGCAGCAGCTCGGTGGCGCCGGCGGCGAGCAGGCGCTCGACGCCGACGTTCATGCCGCCGGCGTAGCCGAGGTTGGCGCCGGTCTCGACGACCTCGACCCCCGGCGGTGCCGGCGGCGCCGATTCGCCTGGCGCGGCCTGGTTGTGGACGACGAGGATCTCGGCCGGCGCCACGCCGGAGGCCAGCAGCGACTCGACCACCGCCCTGAACTCGCCGCCGCCGCCATAGGCGAGGACGACGGCGCCGAGCCGCTCAGCCACCCCGGGCGCTCCTCAGCCGCCGCTCGGCGGCGGTCCGCGCCGCGGCGGCCAGCGCCAACGGATGGCGGCGACGGCCGATGACCCAGCTCGCCGCCTCGCGGCGGTCGGTCTCGAAGCGCGACTTGTAGCCCTCCTCGCCCCACATCAGGTCATAGACAGAAGCCCCCTCTGCCGCCGCCTGCTCGATCGTGTGGGCAAGGAGGACGGTGCCGAGGGCGAAGGGCTCGTACTCCTGCGCCAGGCCGGAGAGCGCATAGCAGTAGCGGTCGCCGAGCCGCCACCCGTACCAGGCCGCGCGCGGCTCGCCGTCGGCCTCGGCGATCCAAAGTCGCAGCCAGCCCCGCTCCAGCGCCGCGGCGGCGAAGGCGCGCTGGAACTCGCGCACCTCGGCCGCTCCCGAGGAGGAGCCGCCGCGCCGGTCCCAGCGCTCGTCGTGGAGGCGGAGGAAGGTGTCGAAGTCGCGCTCGAGCTCCTGCGGCCCGCTGCTCAGCCGGAACTCGAGGCCGTGCTCGCGCTCGAGCTTGCGGCGGCGGCGGCCGAGCTGGCTGCGGAAGTTCCGGCTGCGGCCGGCCAGGTATCCCGCGTAGCCCTCCTCGTCGAAGCGGATGAAGGGCAGCGCATCGGTGCGGCGCTCGCGCGCCGGGGCGATCGCGCCGCCGGCCCCGGCCGCCCACAGCGCCTGCGGCCAGGCGCTCTCGCGGTCGATGCGGTCGAGCCGCAGCAGCCCCCAGGCCGAGCGTTCGCGGGACAGCAGCCCGGCGCAGGCGGCCGCCATCTCCTCCTCGTCCTCGCGCCGGCAGGCGGGCGTGAACCAGTCGCCGCGACGGGCGCCGGCGAAGCGCAGCAGCTTGCGCCCGGGGAGCCGCACGCGGACCAGCGGCAAGACGCCACGCACCTCCTCCCCGACCCGCCAGACCAGCGTGAACGGCTCCTCGTCGGGATACGCGGCGAGCCAGGCGCGGTGCCACTCGGGGGTCAGGAACGGGTTCTCGCGCGCTTCCGCCAGCCGCCGCCAGGCGGCGGTCAGCTCGCCCTCGGCGGGCTCGCGCTCGGCGACGACCTCGATCTGCGACCGCTCGGACACCGGGCGAGTCTATGGAGCCCGGCCGGCACCCCCGAGGCGCTGGGCCCATTGACACATTTCATTCCGCAAGGGGACTGGACGGATGTCGTACCGACGGGGCGGTCCTTTCACCGTTCGCCGCCGCGGGTCGAGTGATGGACATGCGCTTCTTCGCTCCCGTCGCCGTCCTGACCGCCCTCCTCGCCCTCCTCGCGGCCGGTTTCACGGCCGCCGCCCCCGCTGCCCAGGGCCGCGTGGCGCTCGCCGAGGGCCGTGCCGTCGCCGGTCCCCACAAGGCGCACAAGCAGCACCGCTACCGCCGCGCCCACCCCCGCCGCGCCGTCAGCAACGCGATCCAGCTGACCTCGGCCAGCCAGCCGAAGGCGGCCGCGGCGCCGAAGCCGGCCGGCCTGCTCTTCGCCGGCGAACACATCGCCGACTTCGACCAGCTGCAGGAGGCCCCCGGCGCGATCACCGAAACGTCCGACCCGGCCGGCGGTGGCTCCTCCGTCTTCAAGATGACCGTCAACGACGCCGACGTGGCGCCGATCACCCCGACCGAGAACCCGCGCGCCCAGGCCCTCTCGCCGGCGCTGATCGAAAACGGCGACGACTTCTGGCTGTCGACCAAATTCTTCGTCCCCGGCAACCTGCCCTCGTTCAACGGCTGGATGTCGCTGGTCTCGATCTACGGCGCGCCGTTCTCCGGCTCCAGTCCCTGGCAGATCGAAATCGTCAACGACAAGCTGCAGTGGATGCGCAACGGCACCTACCACTGGGACGTGCCCTGGCAGATCCCGCTGATCCGCGAACGGTGGGTCACCGTCCTCCTCCACGAGCGCTTCGCCAGCGACGGCTTCGTCGAAATGTGGATCAACGGCGAACCGGTCAGCTTCTTCGGCCGCGAAACCCGGCTGAACATGAAGACGATGGACTCCAGCAACGGCAGCGGCGCCAACGCGGCGAAGATCATGCAGTACCGCCAGGCGGGGATGTTCGAAAGCGGCACGATCTACTTCGGCCCGCTGCTGCTCGGGACCACCCGCGAAGCCGTCCGCGGCTGAGCGGCCACGGGGCCGGCTGTTAGTTTGCGGCGCCTGCGATGGCGGACCTGATCGCGATCATCTCGCCCGACCGCTCGCGCCGAGTCGAGGTCGAGGACCTGCGGGCGACCTACGAGTCGCTGCGGGGCCCGGCCAGCGCCCGCGAGTCGGTCGGCACCGGCTGGGCCGCGGTCGAGGTCCTCGACCACCCGCAGCCGGCGACGATCGGGGTCAGCCGCGAGGCCGCCGGCTGGACCGCCTGGGCGGGGCCGCTGGCCGACCCTGACCGCGCCGGCGCGGCCCTGGCGGAGCTCGACGGCCAGTTCGCCCTCGCCCGCCTCGCGGCCGACGGCGAGACCCTGGTCGTCGCGACCGACCCGCTCGGCTTCAAGCCGCTCTACCGGGCGCAGGCGAATGGCCTCGTCTACTTCTGCAGCTCCTCGCTGGTCCTCGCCAGGCACCTCGGCGCTCCCGCCTCGCGGGCCGGAGTCGAGGGCTTCCTGCGGACCGGCAACCAGTTCGGCCGCGAAACCCCCTGGCAGGGCGTCGAGCGAGTGCAGCCGGCGGAGGCGGTCAGCTTCTCCCCCGCCGGCGAGCGCCGCGAGGTCTACTGGCGCCCGAGCGTCGACCCCGCCGTGCGCGCTCTCTCCTTCCGGGCCTGCGCCGAGCTCTGCGCCGAGCGGGCGGCGGCGGCGATCGGCGCCCGCTACCGCGGGAGCGACCCCTGGCTCGACCTCACCGGCGGCTTCGACACCCGGCTGCTGGCGCTGCTGGCGGCCCACGGCGGGCTGCCCTTCGCGACCAACACCGCCGGCGAGGAGGACAGCGAGGACGTGCGCCTGGCGCAGCAGATCGCCAGCACCGCCGGCTGGCCCTGGAAGCAGCTGCGGACTCCGGCCGACTGGGCCGAGCAGCTGCCGGCACGGATCGACCAGGCGGTCGCCTGGAGCGACTGCAACCTCGACGCGATCCCGCTCGCCGGCGTGCTCGAGGGCCACCGCGAGAAGGCGGCGAGCGAGACCCTGCTGCTCACCGGCCCCGGCGGCGAGCACTTCCGCGACTACCCCTGGGGGCAGGAGCTGTGGGCGGCGAACCGCAGCAGGCAGGTCAACTTCGACCGCCTGCTGCGCTGGCGCCTGCTCGGGCCGCTCGACCTCTCCGTCTTCCGCGAGGACCCGACCGAGCTCGACGAAGAGCTCGATATGTTTCGAGGCGAAATCCTT
>JBEHWY010000156.1:0-8925 GCA_048498975.1 Actinomycetota bacterium
CGTGAAGATCTCCCAGCAGCTGATCGACGAGATGGTCGCGCACGCGCGCGAGGATCTGCCGAACGAGTGCTGCGGGATGATCGGCGGCCGCGACGGGGTGGCGAGCGAAGTCGTCCGCGTCGAGAACTCCGCCGCCAGTCCGCTGCGCTACGAGATGGACCCGCAGGGGCAGTTCGACGCCCTGAAGCAGATCGAAGCTGACGGTGGCGAGCTGCTCGGGATCTACCACTCGCACACCAAGAGCGCCGCCTATCCCTCACAGACCGACGTGAACCAGGCGGCCAACTGGCCCGAACAGGTTTATGTGATCGTTTCTCTCGCCGATGCCGACGCGCCCGACGTCAAGGGCTACCTGCTCAAGGATCTGAAGATCGCCGATGTCCCGCTCGAAATCTCCTAGCAAGGGCCATAGCCGTGGCTCGCACCACAGCGCCCCGCACGGGGGAGGCGGTGGCGGTGGCTCCGATCGCGGCGACGGCGGCGGGGGTGGTGGAGGAGGCGGCGGCAAGCTGGTCAAGGTCGCCTTCGCCCGCAACCAGGCGGAAGCCGAGCTGATTCAGGGCCTGCTGCTGGAGTCCGACATCCCCAGCGTGCTCAAGCGCAGTCGCGGCTTCGACGCGCCGGAGTTCCTCGCCGCAGGCCCCCACGACGTGATGGTCGCCGAACACCAGGCCCACGCGGCGCGCGAGCTCCTCGCCGACACCATGGTCGAGAGCGAGGACGAGGAGCGCGAGGAGCTGGACGACCAGGTGCGTCTGGAGCGTGGCGGTCCGACGACCGAAACCACGCCGGCCCGCCTCGCGCTCTACGTCGGGATCGCCTTCGTCGTCGCCGTCGTCCTGATCTGGATCGTCTTCGAAATCAGCTGAGATGGCGGGCGAGGAGGAGCGCGAGCTGGTCGAGGTCGCGTTCGCCGGGAATCCCCTCGAGGCCGAGATGCTGAAGGGGCTGCTGGAGACCGGCGGCATCCGCAGTCTGCTCCAGCCGATCGGTATCAACGGTCCACAGGTCGGCTACGGCACGCTCTACGCCGGTTACGGGGGCGGCGGCCAGCGGGTGATGGTCTGGGACGACGAGGCCGAGGCGGCGCGGTCACTGCTGGCCGAGTCCCTGGTCGTCGGCGAGGACGGCGACGAACCCGAAATCGCCAACGCCAGGCATCTCGAAAAGGCCGCCGGCGGTCGCCGGCCGCGCAACTATGGCCTGATCGGTGGCTACTCGCGGATCTGGCTCGTCTCGATCGGCGCACTGGCGCTCGCCTTCGGCGCCTTTGTCCTGCTTCGGAGTCTTTGAGCAAGGACCCGCCTGCCACGTCTAGCTCGCACTTTGCGGAGCACGATGGTCAAAAAGCTCCTGGCTATTCATAGCTTCTTGTTCTCTGCCGGTCGCTCTTCGTCGAGGAAGCTGAACCGTGGTTCGATGGCGGCGTTTCGATCGAAGGGGAACTGGTGGAGGGCGCCGAACTCACGGCTGACGTCTCAGGCCTACGAGGGAGCGATCCGATCGAAGATGTCGCCTACGGACTCCGGGTCGAGGTGGTGGCTACGAACTCGCGAGGGGAAGCAACGAAGTCCTCACCAGAGAGCGCGCCGGCGCTAAGACGAGCAGAACCCAGAGCGTAGGGGGAAGGGCCAGAATCGCTACGACAATTGCGAACTCGATATCGCTCGGATGGGTCTCCTCTCTCAGCGCCCGGTCGGGTGCGCCGTCGCGACGTACCATCTCGGCCGTGGATAGGTCCACCCTCGCGAAGCGCGTGTTGACGGCATAGACCCGGCAACGTTCCTGCGGGGGGAACGTGGACCAGGTGCCTTCATAGACGACCATTCTCGTCTCGGGGCTATTCAGTTCTGGTTCGCCGATGCCGAACTTGGAGCAGTAGGGTCCCTCGGCCCTGAAGGTCCCTAGTCCGTAGAAGGCACCGAACGCCAACAGTGCCAGGAAGAGGCCAAGCGCAAGTGAGAGCAGGCCGGTGGCCGCGACCGGTATCCGCGGTGGTGCCGACCGCTCCATCACGCCACCCCGACGGGGCGGACCACTTCTCGCAGGTAGTCGCGCCAGGCCTCCTCGATGTCGCGGAAGCGGGCGTCGAAGGCGTCTTCGAGGGTGACGGCGGGGCCGCCGGGGAGGAGGCCGTCGACGAGGCGCTCGCAGGCCTCGGGGCCGCGTTCCTCCTCGAGCAGCTCGAAGATCGTGCCGCCGAGGAGCACCGCGTCACGACGGGAAGGAGGGAAGGCGGGGCGCGAACCCTCGCGCAGGCGGCGGATCACCGCCGCCCGGTAGAGGCCGACCTGGCGGGCGAAGTACTGGGCGCCGCCCTCGACCAGCCAGGCCCAACGCAGGTAGCGGGCAAAGCGGCGCGGCGTCCAGGCGGGGGGGAGGGCGTCGTTGTTGGCGGCGATCACGAGCTGGGCGTAGAGCCGCTCGGCGGTGCCGCGCAGGGCCTCGAGCGAGTCGTCGCCGGCCGCTCGCTTTTCGAGGTGGGGGTCGTTGAGGACGTGCAGCTCGGTCGCCATCGCCCACCCGGCCAGGTAGCGGCGGCCGGCGGGAGCCGCCGACCAGCGCGCCACCGGCAGGAACGGGTGGGCCGCGGTCAGCCAGAGGGGGTTGGTGTGGACGACGACGGTGACCTCGTCGGGCACCTTCTCGAAGCGGTCTTCAAGCCGCAGCCGCAGGTTCTCCATCCGGTCCAGCGTCCGCTCGGCGAACGCCGCGTCGTCGGAGTCGTGCCTCGCCGTAAAGGAGAGCGAGTCCGTTTCAGTCCACGACATCAGGGCGAGGCTAGCGCCCGGGCCAGCCGACTAGACGAGCGCAGGCTCGGCCTGCTCGCACAAAGCGCGGATCTCCTGGCGAGCGCGGTCGAACTCTTCGTCCGCCATCACCGGCGTGCCCTCGAAGGGCAGTTCGCGGTCGATCTCGACCCAGGAGCGGCAGCCGTGGTACTCGTCGCGGACGCGCACCGTGACCGGGCGCGGGATGCGGTGGACCCGGAGCAGCAGGATGTGCAGCGGGTGACGCCGCTTCCAGGCGAGTCGCTTTTCGGCGTAGTCGGGGGTCCAGATGTAGAACGGCGAGAGGCAGTCGAGCGTGCGCCGGTCGTTGATCGTGACGTGATCGGTGACTTCGGCCCAGGCCCGCAGCCGCACGCGGTCGGGCTGGGGGATGCCACCGTCCTGGAGCAGCGCTTTCGGCGGCGGCTCCTCGTCGGGCCAGACACCCTCCTCGAGCGCGCGGCGCAACTCGGGGTGGTGGGATTCGCGCACCAGGTCGTTGCGCTGGTGGTCGAAAGTCGGATAGAGGAAGAAGCGCTCGTGCTCGAGCTCGAAGTGCTTGTTCTCCTCGCGGATCCCACCCTTGCGGAGGGTCAGGAGCTGCTCGCCCTCAGAGAGGGCGCGGACCGTTACGGCCCATTCCTTAAGAGCGATCGGCATGTGAAATCAGTACCTGCGAGTTGCGAGTCGTGTGGTCAGCGGGCCGGGGCGGCGAATCTGGCCGTGTTAAGGCGCTCCGCCCCCGCTCGGAGCGCGCATTCTAGAGCAGCGGCGGCGAATTACCAAATAAATATGCGCTCAATTTCTGCCGCCGCCGCCGGGGGTTTCGATCCGCAGGCGATCGCCGGGCGCCAGCTCGCCGTCGGCCTTGCCCGGCAACGGCCGATCGTTCAGGAAATTCGCTCCGGGAGCGCCGTTTTCGGCTCCATTGCTGCCTTTCGGCGCGTGGCGGCGGCGCTCGGTGAGCAGCGTGAAGCGCATCGGCGCCAGCGCTTGCAGCTCGCGGACGAGCCCGTCGCCGCCCCGTTTGGCGCCCTCGCCGCCGCTGCCGCGGCGCAGTGAGAGATTCGTCACACGAACCGGGAACTCGGTCTCGAGCGCCTCGATCGGCGTGTTCAGCGTGTTCGACATCGCGACGTGGATCGCGCTGGGCCCGTCGCCCTCGGGGCAGGCGCCCTGGCCGCCGCCGAGGGTCTCGTAGTAGGTGAAGTCCCGATTCGCCAGGGTGACGTTGTTCATCGTGCCCTGGCCCTGGGCGGGGACCGGCCGGGCGCCGGCGAGGGCGGCGATGACGAGGTCGGCGACGCGGCTGGAGGTCTCGACGTTGCCGGCGGCGACGGCGGCCGGGAACTCGGCGTTGAGCAGGCAGCCGGGCGGGGCGATGACCTCGATCGGGCGGTGGGCGCCGGCGCTCGGCGGCGCCTCGGGGTCGGTGAGCACCCGGACCGCGAAGAAGGCCGCCGACTTGGTGACCGAGAGCGGGCAGTTGAGGTTGCCGCCGACCTGAGCGTCGGTGCCGGAGAAGTCGAGCCGCAGCGTCTCGCCCTCGATCGTCGCCGCGACGCGGAGGACGATGTCGTGGCTGGCGCCCCCGAAGTCGTCCTCCAGCACCTCCTCGGCGGTGTAGGTGCCGTCGGGGAGGGCGGCGAGGGCGGCGCGGGTGCGGCGCTCGGTGTAGGCGAGGATCTCCTCCATCCCCGCCCGCAGGCGCTCGGCGCCGTGGCGCTCGGCGAGCTCGGCGAGGCGCTGTTCGCCGACCCGGTTGGCGGCCTGCTGGGCGCGCAGGTCGGCGAGCCGCTGGCGCGGCGCCCGCATCAGCCCCGCCAGCCGCTCCAGCTCCTGCGGCTCGGCCCGGGTCGGCCCGATCACCACGCCCTCCTCCTCGAGCGTGTGCGAGAAGGCGGGCATCCCGCCCGGGGTCGAGCCGCCGATGTCGGCGTGGTGGGCGCGGCTGGCGGCGAACCCGAACAGCTCGCCGGCGACGAAGACGGGGGAGATCAGGGTCACGTCGGGCAGGTGGGTGCCGCCGCGGTAGGGGTCGTTGAGGATCCAGGCGACGCCGGGCTCGTGGCGCTCGCCGAGCACGGCGGCGACCGCGTCGGGCATCGAGCCGAGGTGGACGGGGATGTGCTCGGCCTGCATCACCAGCTCGCCGCGGGCGTCGAAGACGGCGGTCGAGCAGTCGTGGCGCTCCTTGATGTTGGCCGAGTAGGCGGAGCGGATCAGGGTCGCCCCCATCTCGTCGCAGGCGGCGCGCAGGCCGCCGATCAGCACCTGCAGCGTGATCGGGTCCGGGCCGCTCATCCGAGCCTCGCGACGATCGTGCCGGCGTCGTCGACGGCCGCCCGCCAGCCTGGCGGCAGGACGAGCGTCGCCTCGGGCAGCTCGAAGACGACGGGGCCGCTCGCCTCGGCCCCTGCCGCGGGCTCGCCGCGCAGGATCGGGGTCTCGAGCCATTCCTCGCCGAAATGGACCTGCCGCGCGGTCTGCTCGAGGCGACCGGCGGCCGCCGCCTCGATTTGCGGGTCGGGGCCCGGTACGACCAGGGCCAGGTCGATGTCGACGAGGACGACTTCGCCCTCGGGGTCGCGGTGGCCGTAGCGCTCCTCGTGGGTCGCTTCGAAGCGGGCGAGGAGGTCGGCGGGGTCGGGAGCGGCGGGGCCGGGGACGGGCAGCTCGAAGGCCTGGCCGGCGTACCGCATCTGGTAGGTCAGCTCGGCCTCGGCTTGCTCGAGGCCGGCTCCCGTCGCCGCGATCAGCTCCTCGACCTCGGCGGCGACCCGCTCGCCGCTCAGCTCCGCGCCGCTCAGCATCACGGTGCGGGCGGTGTCGCGGCGGCGCTCCGACGCGCAGAGGCCGAGGGCGGAGAGGACGCCGCCGGCGCGCGGGCAGAGGATCGTCTCGATGCCGAGCTCGGCGGCGATCGCCGCCGCGTGCATCGGACCGGCGCCGCCGAACGGCAGCAGGGCGAAGCCGCGCGGGTCGATCCCGCGCTCGACGGTGACGACGCGCAGCGCCCGCACCATCTCCTGGTTGGCGACGCGGACGATCCCGGCTGCCGTCTGCAGGCGGTCGAGGCCGAGGCTGGCGCCGAGCTTCTCGACCGCCGCCTCGGCCGCCTCGCGGTCGAGGGCGACGTCGCCGGCCAGGCGCGAGTCGGCGGCGAGGTTGCCGAGCACGAGGTTGGCGTCGGTCACGGTCGGCTCGGCGCCGCCGCGGCCGTAACAGGCCGGGCCCGGCACGGCGCCGGCCGAGCGCGGCCCGACGCGCAGCGCGCCGCCGCTGTCGCGCCAGCCGATCGAGCCGCCGCCGGCGCCGACGGTGTGGACGTCGACCATCGGCAGCTGGATCGTGCGGCCGGCGATCCGCCGCGAGTCGGTGCGGCGCACCTCGCCGTCCTCGATGACGCAGACGTCGCAGGAGGTGCCGCCCATGTCGAAGCCGAGCGCGTTGCCGTCGCCGCTGATCCGCGCCAGCAGGCCGGCGCCGACGGCGCCGCCGGCGGGACCTGAGAGGACGCTCCAGGCGCCGGCCCGCGCCGCCTCCTCGGCCGGGGCGACGCCGCCTGAGGACCGCATCACCTGCGGCGCCGGCAGCCCGGCGGCGGCGGTCGCCTCGCCGAGCTCGCCGAGGTAGCTGCCAAGCAGTGGGCTGAGGTAGGCGTCGATCACCGTCGTCGAGCAGCGCTCGTACTCGCGAAAGCGCGGCAGCACCTCGTGCGAGGCGGAGACGTGGACGCCGGGTAGCCGCTCGCGCAGGTGGGCGGCGATCGCCCGCTCGTGGCCGGGGTCGAGGTAGGAGAAGAGGAGGCAGACGGCGACCGCCTCGGCGCCGGACCCGGCCAGCGCCGCCGCCAGCCGCTCGGGCTCCGCCGCGGCGAGCGGGGTCACCACGCCCTCGGGCCCGGTCCGCTCGGCCGCCTCGAAGCGCAGCTCGGGCTCGACCAGCGGCGCCGGCTTCGGTGCGCAGAGCTTGTACAGCTCGGGCCGGTCCTGGCGGCCGATCTCGAGCACGTCGGCGAAGCCGCGGGTGGCGACGAGCGCCGTGCGCGCACCGCGTTCCTCGAGCAGCGCGTTGGTGCCGACGGTCATGCCGTGGGCGAAGGTGGCGACCGCGCCGGGCTCGGCGCCGGCCCGTGCGAGCACCGCCTCGACCGCCGCCATCACGCCCTCGGACTCGGCGCCGGGGGTGGTTGGGACCTTGGCGCTGTGGACGGCCCCGTCGAGCAGGACGGCGTCGGTGAAGGTGCCGCCGACGTCGACGCCCAGCAGCACGGCTTCCCCTAGAGCCACTCCTCCCGGCGGCTGCTGCCGTCGGGGGAGACGACGATGTGGATGCCGTCGAGCGCCGGGTCGGTATCGGGGCAGTCGGAGCGCAGGTGGCCGCCGCGCGACTCGGCCCGCGCCAGCGCCGAGGTCGCGATCGCCCCGGCCAGTGGGTAGGGGTTGGAGATCAGCCGCGCCAGGTCGTCGGGGTTGCGCATCGGCCCGGCGTAGCGCCAGACCGCCTCGCGGGTCTCGTCGGTGGGCGGCTCGAAGCGCCAGCTCGGCGGCTGCGGCCGCGCTCCCGGCTGTGGCTCGCGCAGCGCCGCCGTCGCGGCGCGGCCGCCGAAGACGAAGCACTCGCTGAGCGAGTTGGAGGCGAGCCGGTTGGCACCGTGCAGGCCGGTGCAGGAGCACTCGCCGACGGCGTAGAGGCCCGGGACCGAGGAGCGGCCGTCGAGATCGACCGCAATCCCGCCCATCGTGTAGTGGGCGGCGGGGGCGACCGGGACCGGTTCGTGGCGGGGGTCGAGACCGGCGCGGCCGAGGCTCTCGAAGACGTTGGGGAAGCGCGCGGGGTCGATCTCGCGCAGGTCGAGCTCGACGCTCGCGGTGCGGTCGGTTCGCATCTGGACGAGGATCGCGCCGGTGACCGCGTCGCGCGGGGCGAGCTCGTCGGTGAAGCGCTCGCCGGCCTTGTCGAGCAGCTTCGCTCCCTCGCCGCGGATCGCCTCGGTGATCAGCAGGCCGTCGAAGCGGGTGCCGGGCATGGCGAGGGCGGTGGGGTGGAACTGGCAGAACTCGAGGTCGGCGAGGTCGGCGCCGGCGGCCGCGCCGAGCACCGGGCCGGCGCCGATCGCGCCGCGCGGATTGGTCGTCCGCCGCCACAGCGCCGCGGCGCCGCCGGTCGCCAGCACCGTCGCCCGCGCGCCGATCTCGCCCTCGCTTGTGATGACCCCGTGGCAGCGCTCGCCGTCGCTCCACAGCGCCAGCGCCGAGGTCCGCTCCAGCAGCTCGATCCGCTCCTCGGCCGCCACCATCGCCGCCAGCTTCGAGGTGATCTCGTAACCGGTCTGGCTGCCGCCGGAGTGGACGATGCGCCGCGCCGCGTGGCCGCCCTCGAGCCCGAGTGCGAGCCGGCCCTCCTGGTCGAGGTCGAATTCGACCCCGCGCGCCTGCAGCTCGCGGACCGCCGCCGGCGCCTCCTCGACCAGGACCTGGACCGCCGAGGGACGGCAGAGGCCGCGGCCGGCGGCGATCGTGTCGGCGGCGTGGGCGGCGGGCGTATCGCCGGGTTCCAGCGCCGCGGCGAGGCCGCCCTGGGCCCAGAAGCTGGCGCTCTGAGACAGCGGCGTGCGCGAGATCAGGCAGACCCGGCCACCCTGCTCGGCAGCCCGCAATGCCGTCCAGAGGCCGGCCGCCCCGCCGCCGACGACGGCGACGTCGAACTCGCGCTCGGCGGCTATCGCGCCGCCTCGCGGCGAATCGCGTCGAGCTGCGCTCGCAGCCAGGCCGCCGCCGCTTCACGGGCGCGCGCCTGCTCGTCGGCGACCGCCTGTTTGGCCTCCTGCGCGCGGTTCTCGGCCGCGGCGATCCGCTCCTCAGCCGAGTCGGCCTGGGCCTCGATCTCGGCCAGCCGCTCCTCGGCGGTGGCGATCGCCCGCTCTTTCGCCTCGCGTACCTGCTGCAGGTCTTCCTCGTGGGTGAGGCGCAGTTGCTCGAGGTCGCGGTCGGCCTCGGCACGCAGCTTCTCGAGGTCGGCCTCGAGTGCCCTGATCTCGGCTTCGGCGCGCTCTTCGGCCTGGCTGGCGAGGCTTGCCGCCTCGTCCAGGCGGCGTTCGGCCGCTTCGATCTGGGCGTTGAAGCTCCCGGCCGACTCCTCGCTCATCGTC
>JBEHWY010000157.1:0-8879 GCA_048498975.1 Actinomycetota bacterium
CACAGAAGCGACGCGGTGAGTGCTCACTTCTCCCCGCCTAGCCACTGAGCGCGACCTTCTCCCCGCTATGCGGGGACAAACCCGCTCTCACACCTCGGCTCAGCGTGAGAACGCATTTGTTGCCGCTATGCGGGAGGAGTGCGTTCTCACCGAGCGGCCCGCCGCTCAGGCCCGGGGAGGGGAGGGTGCTCGCCGCCCTACCTGCCCAGAGAGGGTGGCGAGCACCCTCCCCGCGCACGCCTCCCGGAAGCCCGCCCCTAATCCTCCGGCGGAGCCGGCAGCGCCACGCCCGGGGTCCGCGCCACGGCGAGGGCGAGGATCAGGAACTGCAGCGAGCGCGGGAAGCGGCGGCCGGGAGGGGGCTTGCCATCGTGGCTCGCGGCGAGTCCGAGCAGGTGGATGATCTCGCGGCAGGCGTCGGCGTGGGGGCCCTCGAGGTCGCAGGCGAGGCGGGCGAGGGCCAGCGGTTCGGTCGGGTCGGCCTCGCCGAAGACGCGCCCCGCCGCGGTCAGCAGGTGCGAGTAGACGCGCTCCAGGCCCGGGTCGAGCGGCCCGGTCGGCCCCGGTGGCGGGCCGAGGTCGAGCGGGTCCTCGCCGGCGAGCACGCGCTCGATCTGGCCGCCGGCGACGGAGGCGATCGCCTCGCGGTCGAGACCGGCGGCGAGTGCGATGCGCAGCTGGAAGGCGGCCGAGTTGACCGGCGTCCCGTAGGGCGAGTCGCTGGCCCAGACGATCTGCCCCGGCGCCACCAGGCAGAAGAGGCCGAGCAGGTCGGCGGGGTTCCACCAGGAGGTGTCGATCAGGACGTTGGGGTGCCGCGGCAGCTCGTGCCAGAGCCAGGCGAGGTCGCTGACGGCGCCGTGGGCGAGGATCAGGTGGGCGCCGGGGTGGCGCTCGGCCAGCTCCAGGGTGTCGCTGCCGAGGGCGGGGATGCCGCGGCCGGCGTGGATCAGGACCGGGACGCGGCGCTCGTCGGCGAGGGCGATGAGCTGCTCGATCGCCGGCTCGTGCATTGCGAACTGCTCGGCGCGCGGGTGCAGCTTGATCCCGCGGGCGCCGGCGTCGAGGCAGCGGGTCGCCTCGGCGAGGGCGCCGTCGTGCGGGTTGACGCGGCAGAAGGCGACGAGGCGGCCGCCGGAGTTCGCGGCCGCCGCCAGCGCCTCGTCGTTGGCCGCGGCGTAGCCGCCGGGCTCGTGCATCGGGAAGGTGACGCCGCGGGCGCCGGCCAGCGCCAGCGCCGCGATCAGCTCCGCCGGCTCCTGCCGGTAGCCGTCAGGGTCGTTGCGGCCGAAATGCGTGTGGGTGTCGAACAGCGCCAGCGGCCCGGTCTCGGCCTCCACCGCATCCAGCCAGCGCCGCGACTCCAGCTCGATCGGCTCGGTGGCAGTCATTTCCGCTCCCATGGAACTGAAATCACTGCCACGCGGGGCGGAGGGGTCATCGGCCGACCGCCTTGGCGATGCTGTCGACGGCCCCTTCGAGCAGGGTGGGGGAGGTGCCGAAGTTGAGGCGGGCGAAGCCGGCGCCCTGGGGGCCGAAGCTGGGGCCGGGGTTGAGGGCGACGCGGCCGCGCTCGAGCAGGGCCTCGGTGGGGTCCTCGCCGAGGTCGAAGGCGCGCAGGTCGAGCCAGGCCAGGTAGCCGGCGCGCGGCGGCGTATAACCGACCTCGGGCAAGCGCGCCGCGAGCAGCTCCGCCAGCAGCGAGCGGTTGTGGTCGAGGACGGCGAGCACCGCGTCGAGCCACTCCTCGCCCTGGCGGAAGGCGGCGACCGAGGCGATCGCGCCGAGGTGGCCGCAGTGGGTGGCGCCGAACGGCAGCCCCTCGATCACCGCCGCCGCCCGCTCCGACGCGGTGACGATCTGGGCGCAGTGCAGGCCGGCGAGGTTGAAGGTCTTCGAGGCGGAGCTGAAGGCGATGCCGTGCTCGGCCGCCGCCGCCGAGACCGAGAGGAAGGGGACGTGCTCGGCGCCGGGCAGGGCCAGCGGCGCGTGGATCTCGTCGGCGAGCACCCAGGCGCCGTGGCGGGCGGCGGCCTCGGCCACGGCCGCCAACTGCTCGCGACCGGGGACCGAGCCGGCCGGATTGTGGGGGCTGCAGAGGATCAGCGCCCGGGCGCCGGCGGCGAGCTCGCGCTCGACCGCCTCGGGGTCGAGCTCACCGCCGCGCAGCGGCGCTTCGGCCAGCTCGCAGCCGACCTCCTCGATCACGGCGAAGAACGGGTGGTAGACGGGGGTGTTGATCACGACCCGGTCGCCGGGCTCGGTCAGCGCCCGCAGCACCGCGGTGAGCGCGCCGACCACGTCGGAGCTGGGGGAAACCCGCGCCGGGTCGACCTCCCAGCCCAGCCGCCGCGCCGCGAACTCGGCGAACGCCTCGGCCAGGCCGACGCCCTCAGGCCAGGCGTAGCCCGTGTCGTCGAGCTCGACCGCCTCGGCCAGCGCCACCCGCACCGGCTCGGCCAGCGGGAAGTCCATCTCCGCCACCCAGGCGGGCAGCACGTCGGCCGGGTAGCGCGCCCACTTGGCGCTGCGCCGCAGTCGCAGCCGCTCGAGCGACAGCTCGGTCAGGTTTGGGTCGAGTCCGGCGCCCATCGAGGCGAACTCTTTCAGGTCGGCAGCGCCGCCTCTCGCGTCTACTATTCAGGAAGGAGGCAGGAATGGAGTTCGGGCAGTTCCAGAGGGGTCAAACGGAGTTCGCCGCCGGTGAGGAAGCCGCGGCCCAGTCGTTCCTTGCTCGCACCTTCGGCTGGATGTTCGTCGGCCTCGGACTCAGTGCAGCGGTCGCCGCGATCCTCGCCGCCAACGGCGACACCGCCGCCTACTTCGAAGACCACCTCGGCGTCTTCTTCGCCCTGATCGTCGCCGAGGTTGCGATCGTGGCCGTGATCGGCCTGCGCACGCGCACTCTCCACCCGCAACTGGCGACGACGCTGTACTGCCTCTTCGCGGGCATCAACGGCGCTCTCTTCTCGATCGTCTTCAGCGTCGCCACCAGCGCCGAAGTCGCACCCGCCTTCGCTGCCGCGGCGGCGATGTTCGGCGCTGCCGCGCTCTACGGCTACACGACCAGGCGGGACATCGGCAGTTACGGGTTCCTGATCGCGATGGCGCTGGGCGGCCTGCTGATCGCGACCTTCATCAGCGCCGTTTTCCGCGCCGGCGGGCTTTCCTGGCTGGTCACCTACGCCGGCATCGCGGTATTCATCGCGATGACCGCCTGGACCGTCCAGGGCCTCAAGCAGATGGGCGTCGAACGCAGCAGCAGGGAGGCCGAGAACACCGCGATCTTCGGCGCCATCCTGCTCAGCCTCGAGTTCCTCAACCTGCTGCTCTACGCGCTGCGCCTCTTCAACGGCCGCGGCTGAGCCGGATCAGCTTTCCTTCAGCACCGAGTACCAGACGCGCTCGGCGACGAGGGCGAGTTCGTCGCCGCTGCGGGCGAGGCGACGGTAGAGCTCGCGGCGGGCGGAGACCTCGCGCAGGTCGGGGTTCTCGATCAGGGCCGAGATCGCGTGGCGGTAGACGTGCTGCATGTTGCGCTGGTCCTTGACGGCGCGGTCGGCGAGTTCCGTCGCCCCCTGCTCGTCCTTCTCGGCGAATTTGGTGAAGGCTTGCGCCACCAGCCGGGTTGCCTCCGCCAGTTCGTTCGCCATCGCCGCGATCGGTTCGTCCGGTTGCACCGCCATCGCTTCCGCCTCGCCGACCAGGTTCTTGCTGTGGTTGATGACTTCGTCGAGCCCGCGCGAGAGCTCGAACAGATCCTCCGGCTCGAGTGGGGTCGAGAAGGCTTCGGTCAGCGCCGCCCGCAGCGCCCGCTTGCGGTCGTCGGCGGCGTGCTCGGCGGCCCGCACCCGCGCCGCCGCCTCGGCGTCGCCGTCGGCCCAGTCGGCGAAGGCTTCGATCCCTTCGACCGTGACCGCTGCCTGCTGCTCGAGCAGTCCCATCACGTCCGGGTTGTCGGGCAGGAACCAGTGCTTGCGGGCCATCAGAACACCGCCTTCCAGATCGGGAGCATTATCGCCGCGAGCGCTGCCGAGGCGGGCAGGGTGAGGATCCAGGCGAAGGCGATCGAGCGGACGACCGACCAGCGCACGTGGTGCCAGCGGCGGCGACCGCCGCCGACGCCGACGACCGAGGAGGCGACGACCTGGGTGGTCGAGACCGGGGCGCCGAGGTAGGAGGCGGGGAGGATCACCGCGACCGAGGCGCTCTGGCTGGCGAAGCCGTCGATCGGCGCGAGGCGGAAGATGCGGCGGCCGATCGTGCGGATGATCCGCCAGCCGCCCATCGCCGTGCCCAGGGTCAGCGCCGCGCCGCAGGCGAGCTTGACCCAGAGCGGCACGGTCAGCGAGTCGAGGTGGCCGCTGGCCAGCAGCAGCGCGGCGACGACGCCCATCGACTTCTGCGCGTCGTTGGCGCCATGGCCGAAGGAGAGCGCCGCCGACATCGCCCACTCGGCGCCGCGGATCGGTTTCCGCACTCGCTGCGTCGCCCGCCGCAGGACGCGGGCGTTGAGGCGGGAGAAGAGCCAGCCGAAGCCGAAGCCGACGACGGGGGAGACGGCGAGGGCGATGAGGACGCCGAGGACGCCGACCGGCTTCAGCCCGTCCATCCCGCCCCAGTGGATCGCGTCGAGCCCGGCCTCGGTGAAGGCGGCGCCGGCGAGCCCGCCGACCAAAGCGTGGGCCGAGCTCGAGGGCAGCCCGAGGCGCCAGGTGAGCAGGTTCCAGGCGACCGCGGCGAGCACGCCGGCGCCGATCACGGCCACCGCCTCGCTCGCCGGCACCGAGACGATGCCGGCGATCGTGTCGGCGACGGCGCTGCCGACCAGCAGCGCGCCGAGCATGTTGAAGACCGCTGCGAGGATGATCGCCTGCCCCGGCGTGGCGCCACGGGTGGCGACCAGGGTGGCGATCGCGTTGGCGGCGTCGTGGAAGCCGTTGGTCAGCGCGAAGCCGATCGAGAGCGCGATTGCCAGTCCGAGTTCCACTGTGGTCCTACCCTAGGCGGATGTACGTCCGCCGCCGCGCCGAGGTGGCGCCCTACGTCACCCGCGACGGCTCGACGATCCGCGAGTGGGCGGGGCCGGGCTACTCGCCGGCCGCGGTCCACCAACTACACGACACCGGCACGGTCGACCTAGTCGTCGTCTGCGCCTGTGCGCCCGTCTACTCGCATGAGGACACGTTTCTCTGCGAGGGCGGTGGCGCCTAGGGTTTCGCCGCGCCGCCGCATCGGTGCCGGCAGCGCCGCGCCGCCGCCGTGCGGGCCGCGGCGACGGGGCCGGCCCGGCAGCGTCGGTCGCGGGCGCAGCGGCTTGCGACCGCGCACCGACTCCTCGCCGGGCTGCTCGGCCTCGGGCGCGCGCCCGGCCCACCAGATCAGCCAGAGCAACCCAAAGATCGGGATCTTCATCGCCAGGATGACGAGAACGATCGGCACTACTCCCATCGGTCCAGTGTAGGGCGGCATCCCCGCGGCGACCAGGGGCCGATTCCTCGACCGCCTCGATCCCCGCCCTCCCAAAGTCGCGGTTCCTTTGTTGCCATATAGGCGACAAGGGAACCACGCGATCGGAATGAAGCCGCCTCACTCATCCCGTGGTTCCTTTGTCGCGCCCGGGGCAACAAAGGAACCACGGGATCCCGCGCCTGTCCCCGGCGTACGCCGGTCGTCCCGCCGGCGACAGTGGGGCATCGAACCGATCGCCGGGGCCTCAGGTGGCGGGAGGCTGCCTGGGCGGCAGCTGGACCGGCGCTGTCGGCTGGGGGAAGCCGCGCGCGGCAACGGTTCGCAGGGCTTCCTGCCAGTGCTTCGAAGGGGTGGGGGTCCGTCCCGCTGGCAACGCCTCCGCCGCGTCCCCCTGGATGTTGGTGCTGTTGGTCGGCGGGCGTTCTTGGGCGCTCAGGCGATAACCGTGCTAACGAGCACGGCACCGGTTTTCTCCGTAACGACGGCGACGTTCGCAACAGCAGCCTGTCGGGCGGAGTTGAGCATCGCTGAACAGGGTAGCGGCTCGCCGCCGTCAGCGCCACCACTCGTCGAGCACGCGGCGCCAGTTGTGCCAGCAGATCGCCTCGGTCTCCTCGGCGCTGAAGCCCGCTGCGCCGAGGGCTTCGACGAGAAGCGGCAGACCGGCGACGTCGCCGAGCGGGCCGGGAATCGTGGCACCGTCGAAGTCGGAGCCGAGGGCGACGTGGCGGACGCCGATCAGGTCGGCTACGTGGCGGGCGTGCTCGACGATCAGGCTGAGCGGCGTCTGCGCCTCGTCGGCGAAGTCGGGGCGCAGGAACGGCGTCGCGAAGACGATGCCGACGAGGCCGTCGCTGGCGCCGATCGCCCGCAGCTGCTCGTCGGTCAGGTTGCGCGAGGTGGCGCAGATCGCGTGGGCGCCGGAGTGGCTCGCCACCAGCGGCCCGGGTTCGAGCCGCGCCACGTCCCAGAAGCCGGCCTCGTTGATGTGGCTGAGGTCGACGACGATGCCGAGCTCGGTGCAGGCGCCGACCAGCGCCGCACCGCGCTCGCTCAGCCCGGGGCCGGTGTCGGGCGAGGAGGGGAAGACGAAGGGCACGCCGTGGGCGAACGCGTTGGCGCGGCTCCAGACCGGGCCGAGCGAGCGCAGCCCGGCGGCGTACCAGTGGTCGAGCGCTTCCAGGCCCGGGTCGATCGCCTCGGCGCCCTCGAGGTGGAGGACCGCGGCCGGCGGCGAGTTCTCCTCGCGGGCGGCGTCGACGTCCTCGATCGCCCGCGCCACGACCAGCTCGCCTTCGCGCTCCAGCGCCGACAGGCGTCCGGCGACCGCGGTCGCGTGCGCCGCCGCCTCGGCTTGGGGGACGGGCTCGGCGAGCGGCTCGCTGTAGCCGGCGCCGCCGAAGGTCCGCCTGCCGTGCTCCTCCCCAGACGAGGGGGTGAAGACGGCGAAGATGCCGCCGCGCATCCCGCCCTCGCGCATCCGCGGCAGGTCGAGGTGGCCGCCGCTGCGCCCGCCGGCGAGGTCGGCGTGGTCGGCGCAGGTGAGGGCGTCGTTGTGGCCGTCGAAGATCGGGATCACAGGATTCAAGTTAGTCGCTCAGGTGCCGACAACAGACCGAAGACCGGACGAACCACCGGAGAGGGCCACCTGTGCAGAAGACGAAACCCGATATCCACCTTGCCGACGTCAGGGTCCTGAAGAAGGGCTATGCCGCCGCCTGCAGCACCTGCGACTGGGTCGGTCCCGAGCACGCCGACCCCGACGCCGCGGTCGTCGACGCCAAGGCTCACGAAACAGACCCCAAGCCGCAGCGCACCGGCCCGATCCAGCTGCGCAAAATCCGCCGCCGGCTCTGATTTTCCCTCTTCCCGCCTAGGTGCCCTGGGGCTCGGTCCCGGGCACATACTTTGGGGGCGGACCTTGGGGGTCTGCCCGATGGCAGGCGGCGCGCCGCCGCGGATCCTGGACGCCACGAAGAAACGTGGCGGAGCCGGTCGGGCTCCTCCCTGATCCGAATGGAGCCCCAATGACCGGAAGGATGACCCAGGATCGCCGGATCCACGGCCCTCTGCGTGCTCTCCTGCTCACCCTCGGCTGCCTGGTTTCGCTGCTCGTCGCGGCGGCACCGGCGGTCGCCGACTCGCTCGTGTTCGTCAAGGACAACAACGTCTGGCTGGCCAACCCGGACGGCTCGGGCCAGTACCAGGTGACGAGCGACGGCACCGCGGACAACCCCTACATCTCGCCTTCGCAGGCGGACGACGGGACGATCGTCGCCGGCCGGCACAAACCGGCGGGCGGGCCGCTGTACCGGATGCGCCAGAACGGCGAAGTGATCAACACGATCCCGGTGGGCGGGATGCTGGCCGGCCCGTTCGCGCCCCAGGTCTCGCCGGACGGCAAGCTCGTCGCCTTCGAACACGTGTTTTCGCGCTACGTCAACGGCTACCTGGAGACCTCCAGCGACGTCCGCTTCACCCGGGCCGACGGCTCGACCCCCGACGGGATCGGCGAAGTCGGCCGCGGCGCCGGTGCTCCCTCCTGGATCGACTCCGGGCGCGCCTTCGTCGGCATCAACTCGACCGCGACAACGGTCCTGCCCGGCGCCGAACCCGTCCAGTGGTGGAGCGACTACGACCATCAGCCGCAGTACTTCAGCAGCGGCATGTCGGTTGAGGACGGGGAGGTCGCGCCGAACGGCGACATCGTCGTCGTCCGCGGGGAACAGTCCTTCGGGACGATCCAGCTCTACCACTCCAACGGCGGCTACACGACCTTGCCGACCCCGACCTGCACCCTGTCCGAACCCTCGCCGGGACCCGCTGGCCAGGAATTCGTCGACCCGACGTTCTCGCCGTCCGGCGACGTCCTCGCCTGGCAGGAGGGCAACGGCGTCTGGGAGATGGACCTGGGCTCCAACTGCGGCGAAGGACATCCTCACCTGGTCATCCCCGATGCGCGCGAACCCGACTGGGGACCCGCCGCGGTCAACCCGCCCCCTCGCGGCGGCAGTGGATCGAAGCCGGGTCAGAAAGGGAGTGGCGGGCGCCTTGCCGCCTCCGTCGTCGGCGCGAAGCTGGCGATTGCGCTGCGCAAGGGGCTGAAGGTTCGCTTCCGGGCCCCCGGCCCGGGCAGCGTGACCGTCCGCGCCACCGCCGCCGGCAAGCCGGTCGCGACCGGCGCGAAGAAGCTGAAGAAGGCGGGGGCGGCGACCGTCGTCCTGCCCTTCTCGAAGTCAGCCCGCAAGGCGCTGGCCGGCCGCAGCGCGGTGAGCCTCGGCGTCTCGGTCAAGTTCGTCCCCCTGGGCGGCTCGCCGATCGTCCAGCAGCTGGCGGTGAAGCTGAAGCGATGAGGGATGGCGCGCCCCGGGAGGGCGTCCCCCCCACCGCTCCCCCCCCCCCTTCCC
>JBEHWY010000158.1:0-8821 GCA_048498975.1 Actinomycetota bacterium
CGACAACCCGGGCCTGAAGCTGGACCGGCTCGAGCACAAGCTCGGGATCCGCGCCTCCGACACCGCCAACTTCACCCTGCAGGACTGCCGGGTGCCGAAGGAGGCGCTGCTCGGCGACCCGGAGGTGAAGGAGAAGGGGTTCGCCGGGGTGATGGAAACCTTCGACAACACGCGGCCGCTGGTCGCGGCGATGGCGGTCGGCGTCACCCGCGCGGCGCTGGAGGAGACCCGCGCCCGCCTCGCCGAAGCCGGGGTCGAGGTCGACTACTCGGTCCCCGCCCTCTCCCAGCACGCCGCCGCCGCCCGCTTCCTCGAGATGGAGGCCGACTACGAGGCGGCCCGCCTGCTCACCCTGCAGGCGGCCTGGATGGCCGACAACTCGAAGCCCAACTCGCTGCAGGCCTCGATCGCGAAGGCCAAGGCCGGCCGCACCGGCGTCGACGTCACGCTCGGCTGCGTCGAGCTCTGCGGCGCCGTCGGCTACGGCGAGAACGAGCTTCTGGAGAAGTGGGCCCGCGACTCGAAGATCCTCGACATCTTCGAGGGCACCCAGCAGATCCAACTCCTCATCGTCGCCCGCCAGCTGCTCGGCAAGAGCTCCAGCGAACTCCACTAGCCATGAGGCCCAAGAGCGCCGACGGGACGATTTCGGGTGAATATCACCCGAAATCGTCCCGTCGGCCGGCGTTGTGGGGCGGGGGTGCGGCAGACTGCGGGGCCTTGAACCTGGTGGAGGACTTGATGGAGCGCTCGCCGGCCTCGCGGCTGGGGATCGTCGCCATCGACGCCGCCGGCAACCGGCGCGACTGGCACTTCGGCGAACTGATCGCCTGCTCGGCGGGGCTCTCGGGTGCCTTCCTCGCCCGCGGCGTCAAGCGCGGCGACGTGGTGATGATGCTGGTCGGCAACCGGATCGAGTGGGTGCTCGCGATGCTCGCCTGCTGGCGGATGGGGGCGGTGGCGCTGCCCTGCAACACGATGCTGCGCCCGCACGACCTCGAGCACCGCGTCGCCGCCGCCAACCCGGCCCTCTGCGTCGGTGAGGAAGAGCTGCTGGAGCGCCTGCCCGCCGGGGTGCCGACGATGACGATGGCCGACGTCGCCGACGTGCTCGACGAGGACCGCCCGCAGGAGACCCCCGCCGCGGTCGAGGAGATGGGCCCGGAGGACCCGGCGCTGATCGTCTTCACCTCGGGCACCACCGGCGACCCCCGCGGCGTCGTCCACGGCTACCGGTACCTGCTCGGGCAGGAGATCCAGGCGACGCACTGGTTCGGCTCGCGGCCCGGCGAGCTCGCCTGGTGCACGACCGCGACCGGCTGGTCGAAGTCGGCCCGCAACGTCTTCCTCGCCCCCTGGATCACCGGCGCCGCCGCGGTCATCCACGACGGCCGCTTCGACCCCGCCGAGCGGCTCGACCTCGCCGAAGCGCTCGGCGTCGACGTCCTCTGCCAGGCGCCGACCGAGTACCGGATGCTGGCGCGGCGGACGGCGCTGCGGCCGCTGCCGGCGCTGCGGCGGATGGTCTCCGCCGGCGAGGCGCTCGACCCGGAGACGATCGGCGCCTTCCGCGCCGAGATGGGCCTCGAGCCGGCCGACGGCTACGGTCAGACGGAGACCGGGCAGGTCACCGCCAACCTCGCCGGCGAGCCGGTCCGCGAGGGCTCGATGGGCAAGGTCCTGCCCGGCCTGGAGACCCGGATCGAGGCCGGCGAGCTGCAGCTGCGCGCCGCCTCCTCCCCCACCTTCTTCTCCCGCTACCTCGACGGCGAGCGCTTCGAAGGCGAGTGGTGGCCGACCGGCGACCTCGTCTCCATCGACGAGGACGGCTACCTCTTCTTCGCCGGCCGCAACGACGACATCATCGCCTCCTCCGGCTACCGGATCGGGCCGACCGAGGTGGAGGCCGCCCTGCTCTCCCACCCCGCCGTGGTCGAGGCCGCCGCCGTCGCCGCCCCCGACCCCGAGCGCGGCGCCGTCGTGCGGGCCGTGGTCGTCGTCCGCGACCGCGAGCCGGGCGAGGAGCTGGCCGCCGAGCTGATCGCGCACTGCCGCGAGGAGACCGCCCCCTACAAGGCGCCGCGGATCGTCGACTTCGCCGCCGAGCTGCCGAAGACCAGCACCGGCAAGATCAAGCGCGCCGAGCTGCGCGCCGGCTGAGCTAACCGGGCCGCATGGCCGCCAGCGCCGAGCCCGGCACCGAGAGCGAAGCCGCCGCCCTCGCCCGCGCCTACTTCGAAGCCGTCGCCCGGCGCGACCTCGACGCGATGCACGCCTTCTACGCGCCCGACGGCGTCGGCGAGATCCACGGGCTCGTCGAGCTCCGCGCCCACGACACCTACCGGCCCTGGTTCGCCGCCCTCTTCGCCGCCTTCCCCGACTTCGAGTTCGAGATCCTCGACGTGCTCTCGGCGGGCGATAAAGCGGCCGTGCGCTGGCGCGCCAGCTCGGCGCGCTGCCGCCGCAGGGCTCGCTGCCCGAACGAGCGCTGACCGGCGCGCTCAACCTGAAGACGCGCCTGATCGGACACCTGCGCGCCCGCCGTTCATAAGAACAGGCGCTAGTGCGCCTGCTCCACCCTGGCTAGTGTGAGGCCATGGAGATAGACCGCAAGCGCATCGCCGCCCTCACCGAGTCCCAGAACGAGCAGTTCCGCAACCGCACCGGCGCCTCGGCTCAGACCTACAAACGGGCGCTGGAGGTGATGCCCAATGGCGTCCCCTCCTCCTTCCAGGTCAACGACCCCTGGCCGGTCTTCCTCGACCGCGGCCAGGGCAGCCGCGTCTGGGACGTCGACGGCAACGAATACGTCGACTTCCACAACGGCTTCGGCGTGATGGCGATCGGCCATGCCAACCCGGTCGTCGGCGCCGCGGTCAAGGAGCGGATCGACAAGGGCACCCACTTCGCCGCCCCGACCGACGGCTCGATCGTCGTCGCCGAGGAGCTCACCCGCCGCTTCGGCCTGCACCAGTGGCGCTTCACCAACTCCGGCACCGAGTCGACGATGGACGCGGTCCACATCGCCCGCGGCTCGACCGGACGCGACATGCTGCTCAAGATCGAGGGCTCCTACCACGGCCACCACGACTCGGTGATGGTCTCGGTCTACCCGCCGCTGGAGGCGCTCGGCGACCGCGACGACCCGGTCAGCGTCCCCTACGGCGGCGGCGTCCCGGCGGCGATGGAGGCGCTCACCCGCGCCGTCCCCTTCAACGACGCCGACGCCCTCGCCGGCGCCCTGGAGAAGATCGGCGAGCAGGTCGCCGGCCTGATCATGGAGCCGGCGATGATGAACATCAACATCATCCCGCCGCGTGAGGGCTACCTGCAGCGCGTGCGCGAGCTCTGCGACCAGTACGGGATCAGGCTGATCTTCGACGAGGTCAAGACCGGCGCGACGATCGCCGCCGGCGGCGCCACCGCCCGCTTCGGCGTTACCCCGGACATGGTCACCCTGGCCAAGGCGAGCTGCGGCGGCTACCCCGGCGGCGCGATCGGGATGAGCGCCGAGATGGCCGAGGTCGTCGCCGACGGCAGGGTCAAGCAGTACGGCACCTTCAACGGCAACCCGCTGGTGATGGCGGCCGCCGAGGCAACCCTGACCAAGGTCCTCACCGACGACGTCTACGAGCGCTTCGAGGAGACCAACCGGCGGCTGCTCGACGGCTGCCAGCAGATCGTCGACGGCTACGACCTCCCCGCCTACACCGAGGGCCTCGGCGCCAAGGGCTGCGTCGTCTTCTCGGCCGAGCGGCTGTATGAGTACCGCGACTACCTGACCAAGGTCGACGACGAGCTCTCGCGCCTGGCCTGGCTCTACCACATGAACCACGGCATCTTCATGACGCCGGGGACCGAGGAGGAGTGGACGCTCTCGATCGCCCACTCCGACGAGGACCTGCAGCGCTACCTCGACGCCTTCGAGGCGTTCGCCGAGGACGTCACCAGCTAGCAGGGCGCTTTTGTTCGGGCATTCCGAACAAATGCGCCACCGGCGCGCCGCGTCTCAGGTGCTCTCCAGAGCCAGGCCCTCGGCCGCGTCGACGGGACGGCCGAGGTGGAAGCCCTGGGCCATGTCGACGCCGTAGTCGCGCAGCAGCATCCGCGTCGCCTCGTCCTCGACGAACTCGGCGATCGTCCGCTTGCCGAGGCCGCGGGCGATCTGGACGATCGCCTTCACGGTCAGCTGGTCGGCGTCGTTGCGCGGCATCTCGCGGATGAAGGAGCCGTCGATCTTGATCACGTCGAAGGGGATCGACTTCAGGTAGTGGAAGGGGCCGAAGCCGGCGCCGTAGTCGTCGATCGCGACTTCGCAGCCGAACTCGGTGAGGCGGTCGGCAAAGCCGGCGGCGGTCTCGTAGTCCTCGACCCGCGCCGTCTGCGTGATCTCGAAGGTGCAGCGGCCCGGATCGGCGTCGCCTTCGTCGAGCTGTCGTTCGATGTAGTCGAGGACCGAGATGTCGGTCAGCGAGGCACCGGAGAGGTTGACGTGAAGGGAGACCGGCTCCCCCGCCCGCTCGCGCTGGGCGAGGATCTCGAGCGCGCGGCCGACGACCCAGCGGTCGAGCTCCTGCACCATCCCCGAACGCTCGGCGACCTCGATGAAGGCCGCCGCCGGCAGCAGCTCGCCGTCGTCGCTGGTCATCCGCAACAGCAGCTCGTAGCGCTCGATCAGGCCGGACTCGAGGCTGCGAATCGGCTGCGTCGCCAGCGCCAGCCGGTTCTGGGTCAGCGCGTCGCGGATGCGGGCGCTGGTCGTCTGGCCGCGCCCGCGTTCGCGCCGTGACCCGGACGGGTCCTCGAACAGCGCGATCCGGTTGCCCCCCTCCTCCTTGGCCCGGTACATCGCCCGGTCGGCGGCGACCAGCACCGCCTCGACGCCGGCGCCTCCCTTGCCGCCGAACATCGTGATCCCGATGCTGACCGTCGCGGCACCGAGGTCGGAGCCCTCCGGGAACCCTTCGGCGACCTCCGCCCGCAGATCCTCGCCGAGCTGCAACGCGCCGGCGGTGTCGGTCTGCGGCATCAGCACGGCGAACTCATCGCCCGAGAGGCGGGCGACGATGTCGGTCGCCCGCACCCGCTCGCGCAGGACGTTGGCGACGCGGCGGATCAGGTTGTCGCCGGGCTGGTGGCCGAGCCTGTCGTTGACCTCCTTGAGCCCGTCGATGTCGATGATCATCACCGCGCCCTGGCCGCCATAGCGGGCAGAGAAGGAGACGTGCCGGTCGAGCCGCGCGCGAAAGGCACGCCGGTTGAGCAGGGCGGTGAGCGAGTCGTGGTCGGCGAGGAAGCGGAGGTCGGCCTCGGTCTTTTCGGCCTGCGCCAGCGCCCCCTCGATCACCGCCCTGTCCTCGTCGGCGAGCTTTGCCAGCACGGCCTGCAGAGCGGGGTCGCGCTTCTCGGGTCTGTCGGGGTTCATCGGGAGAGGGTGAAGGTAAGCGGGCTGACGATGAAGCGGGTTTAAAAATCCCGTGTAACCCCTTCAGGACTCTAATTTAGGCGACCCTGGCGACCGAAAAGTTGGCTTCCCGCGATGCCGGGTAGGGTCGAAGCAGGATGTCCAATCGACTAGCCCAGGAGACCAGCCCCTACCTGCTCCAGCATCGCGACAACCCGGTCGACTGGTACCCCTGGGGCGAGGAGGCGATGGCGCGGGCGCGCGAGGAGGACAGGCCGATCCTGCTCTCGGTCGGCTACTCGGCCTGCCACTGGTGCCACGTGATGGAGCGGGAGTCCTTCGAGGATCGGGAAACGGCCGAGTACATGAACGCGCACTTCGTCAACGTCAAGGTCGATCGCGAGGAGCGCCCCGATGTCGACGCGATCTACATGGAGGCAGTGCAGGCGATGACCGGCCGCGGCGGCTGGCCGATGACCGTCTTCCTCGACCCCGACGGGGTGCCGTTCTACGGCGGCACCTACTTCCCCCCCGACGAGAGCCGCGGCATGCCGAGCTTCCGGATGGTGATGGAAGCGGTCCTCGACGCCTTCGAGCGCCGCCGCGAGGAAATCGTCGAGCGCGCCGGCTCCGTCCGCGCCAGCCTCGACGCCGCCAGCCGCCTCGAGCCCGACCCGGCGCTGCCGGACGCCGCCGAGCTGCGCGAGGCCATCTCCACCCTCGTCGGCCACGCCGACCGCCGCCACGGCGGCTTCGGCGGCGCCCCCAAGTTCCCGCCCGCCTGCGCCCTGGAGCTGCTGCTGACGCGCGGCGAGACCGCGGTGGTCGAGGAGACGCTCGACGCGATGCTGGCCGGCGGCATCTACGACCACCTCGGCGGCGGCTTCGCCCGCTACTCGGTAGACGCCGTCTGGCTCGTCCCCCACTTCGAGAAGATGCTCTACGACAACGCCCTGCTCGCCCGCGCCTACCTGCACGGCTGGCAGCGGCTCGGGCACGAGCGCTACCGCCGCGTCTGCGAGGAGACGCTGGACTGGATGCTGGCCGAGATGCGCGGGCCCGAGGGCGGTTTCTACTCGGCGCTCGACGCCGACTCGGAGGGGGTCGAGGGCCGCTTCTACGTCTGGACGCCGGACCAGATCCGCAAGGTGCTCGCCGAGGCGGAGGACGGCGACGTCGCCGACGCCGAGGCGCTGCTCGCCTACTACGGGGTCAGCGAGCGCGGCAACTTCGAGGGGTCCAACATCCTCCACCTCGCCGGCGGCGCCGAGGCCGAGCCGCCGGCCGGGCTGCAGGCGGCGCGGCGGGCGCTGTACGCGGCGCGGGCGCAGCGCACCTGGCCGGGCCTCGACGACAAGCGCCTCGCCGCCTGGAACGCCCTGGCGATCGCCGCCCTCGCCGAGGCCGGCGCCGTCCTGCACCGCAGCGACTATCTCGACGCCGCCCGTGAGTGCGCCGCCTTCGTGCTCGGCGAGCTGCGCGACTCCGAGGGTCACCTGCTGCGCACCTACAAGGACGGCGACGC
Source organism: Actinomycetota bacterium (assembly GCA_048498975.1). Classification (GTDB taxonomy): domain Bacteria; phylum Actinomycetota; class Thermoleophilia; order Solirubrobacterales; family 70-9; genus VAYN01. The sequence goes on from JBEHWY010000158.1 coordinate 6,930, forward strand.
CCGGCTCAACGCCTACCTCGAGGACCACGCCTTCCTGCTCGAGGCGCTGCTGACCCTCTACGAGGCGAGCTTCGAACCGCGCTGGTACGCAGCCGCCGAGCAGACCGCGGAGGCGATGCTGACCCGCTTCGGCGACCCCGAGCGGGGCGGCTTCTTCGCCACCTCCTCCGACCACGAGCAGCTGATCGTGCGCCGCAAGGAACTCGGCGACCACCCGATCCCCGCCGGCAACAGCTCCGCCGCGCTCGGCCTGCTGCGGCTGGCGGCATTGAGCGGCGAGCGCCGCTACGCCGAGGCCGGCGAGGGCGTGCTGCGGCTCCTCGCCCGCACCGCCGTCCGCCACCCCGACAGCTTCGCCCACCTGCTGCGCGCCCTCGACTTCTGGCTGGAACCGACCCGCGAGGTCGCCCTCGTCGGCCCCACCGAGGGAGTCGACGACCTCGCCGCCAGCGTCCGCGCCGACTTCCGCCCCCGCCTCGTCCTCGCCGCCGGCCCCGAGGGCAGCGCCGAGCCCCCCCTCCTCCGCGACCGCACCCCCGTAGAAGGCCGCGCCGCCGCCTACGTCTGCGAGAACTTCGCCTGCGAGCTCCCGGTCACCTCGGCGCAGGAGCTGAGCACCCGGCTGTAAACGCCCGCGGCGGTGCGGTCTGTAACCATGGGCCGCGCGTGTCTGGAAAGTGGTTCACCTTCCCTGCGGGCCGCCGGGCGAAGTGGGTCGTCTTCGCGATCTGGTTCGTCGTCGTCTTCGTCGCCGCCGGCCCGGCCAACCTGCCCGGCAAGTTTCAGGACGCCGAAAACAACGAGGCGACCTCCTACCTCCCGGGCTCGGCCGAATCGACCAAGGCGCTGGCCGCGACCGAAGAGCTGCAGAAGGGCGAACTGGCGCCGGCGGTCGTCATCTTCCGCCGCGACACCGGTCTGACCGCGGCCGACTTCCAGACGATCGAAGACACGGTCGCCAAGATGACCTCCGAAGAATTCGAAGGGGTCGTGCCCGACGGCGCCACCGCCGCCTCGGGCGGTGAGCCGGATGAAGCGTCCCCGCCGGCGCCCGACGGGGAGCCGGGCTGCGGCTCGCCCACCACCGCCGCCCCCGGCCAGCCGGCCGGCTATGCCCCCTTCGTCGGCCCGGTCTGCTCGAAGGACGGCAAGGCGGCGATCGTCACCGCCTACATCAACGCCGAAGGCGAGGGCGAACGGATCGTCGACCCGGTCAAGTTCTGGCGCGACCAGCTGCCCGAGGGCAACGGTCTGCAGGCCAAGGTGACCGGCGGCGCGGGCTTCTCCGCCGACGCGATCGAAGTCTTCGAAGGGATCAACGGCACCCTGCTGCTGGCGGCGGTCAGCCTCGTCGTCTTCCTCCTCATCGTCATCTACCGCTCGCCCTTCTTCTTCCTGATCCCGCTCGCCTCGGTGCTGTTCGCCGAGACGCTCTCGCGCTCGATCGGCTATGGCGTCTCCGAGCTCGGCGTCACCGTCAACGGCCAGTCGAGCTCGATCATGTCGGTGCTGGTGCTCGGCGCCGGCACCGATTACGCCCTGCTGCTGGTCGCCCGCTACCGCGAGGAGCTGCACCGCACCGCCGACAAGTACGAGGCGATGCGGACCGCGCTCGAATCGGCCGGGCCGGCGATCCTCGCCTCGGCGGCGACCGTGGTCGCGGCGCTGCTCTGCCTGATGATCGCCAAGGTCAACGGCACCTCGGGCCTCGGCCCGATCGCCGCGATCGGGATCGTCTGCGCCGCGCTCGCGATGCTGACCCTGCTGCCGGCGCTGCTGACGATCTTCGGCCGCCGCGCCTTCTGGCCCTTCGTCCCGCACACGCCGCAGACCACGCCGAGCGCCGAGAACCTCACCGCCGGCGGGCGCCGCATCGTCGAGGGCTCCGGCGC
>JBEHWY010000159.1:0-8799 GCA_048498975.1 Actinomycetota bacterium
GCCTTGATGATCCTTGGATAGAAAATACCGTCGGAGGGTGGCGAGCACCCTCCCCGCCACGCCCCGTCCCAAAGCCAGCCGGCTAGCCTTCGACCCTCATGGACCCGGACGAGCGACCGACCCTGCTGGCGATTCAGCACGTGCCGTGGGAGACCCCGCACCGGATCCTCGATGCCTGCGGCGCCCTGCACCTGCACACCGTCAAACCGCTCGCCGGGCAGCCGCTGCCGCCGCACGAGGAGGTTGCCGGCGCGGTGGTGATGGGCGGGCCGATGAATGTCGACGAAGCCGAGCGCTTCCCGGCGCTCGCCGCCGAGCGCGAGTGGCTGGCCGAGGCGCTGCGGCGGGATCTGCCGCTGCTCGGCATCTGCCTCGGCGCCCAGCTGCTGGCGCGGGCGCTGGGGGCGGAGGTGCGGCCGGGGCGCAAGGAGCTCGGCTTCGCGCCGGTCGAGGTCTTCGACGCCGAGGACCCGCTGCTCGGCGGCCTCGCGCCCGGCACCGAAGTCCTGCACTGGCACGGCGACGTGTTCGACCTCCCCGAGGGCGCCGTCCGCCTCGCCTCCTCCGCGGCGACCGAGAACCAGGCCTTCCGGGCCGGCAACGCCTGGGGGGTCCTCTTCCATCCCGAGGCCGACTTCGCTCTGGTCGAGGCCTGGCTCGGGACCCAGGAGATGATGGACGAGGCGCTGGCGGCGATCGGCGAGGACGGTGCCGCGGCGCTGCCCGGCCGCGCCGAGGCGCTCGAGCCCGAGCTGCGCCGCACCCAGCACGGCTTCGAAGCCTTCGCCGCGCTGGTCGCCGGCCGGCGCTGAGCGATCCCTAGAGTGAACGGCTGCACGGGGGCGCGCGGCTTCCCCGCGCACGCCTCGAAATGCCTCCAGCGATCTCGGTCAAAGCCCTCCGCAAGTCCTTCGGCGAGTTCGAAGCGGTGCGGGGCGTCGACTTCGAGGTGCAGACCGGCGAGGTCTTCGGCTTCCTCGGCCCCAACGGCGCCGGCAAGACGACGACGATCAACATGCTCTGCACGCTGGCCAAGCCGACCGGCGGCAGCGCCGCTGTCGCCGGCTACGACGTGGTCGGCGAACGCGACGAGGTGCGCCGCCACATCGGCCTCGTCTTCCAGGACCCGACCCTCGACGGCTACCTGACCGCCGCGCAGAACCTGCGTCTGCACGCCGAGCTCTACGGCGTCGAGAAGGCGGCGGTGGCGCCGCGGATGCAGCAGGTGCTGGAGATGGTCGGCCTCTGGGAGCGGCGCGACGGCCAGGTCCTCACCTTCTCCGGCGGCATGCGGCGGCGGCTGGAGATCGCCCGCGGGCTGATGCACTCGCCGCGCGTCCTCTTCCTCGACGAGCCGACGATCGGCCTCGACCCGCAGACGCGGGCCTCGATCTGGGGCTACATCCGCCAGCTGCAGGAGAGCGAGGAGATCACGATCTTCATGACCACCCATTACATGGACGAGGCCGAGTTCTGCGGCCGGATCGCGATCATGGACCACGGCGAGATCGTCGCCCTCGACACCCCGGAGGCGCTGAAGGAGCAGGTCGGGGCCGACCGGATCCGGATCGAGACCGACGACGACGGCGCCGCGATCGAGGCGATCGGCGAGCGCTTCGGCCTCGAGGCGACGATCTCCGAGGGTGCGGTGAGCTTCGCCGTGCCCGACGGCGAGGAGTTCGTGCCGCGCCTGTTCGCCGAGCTCGGCGTGCCGATCCGCTCGGTCAGCCTCTCGCGGCCGACCCTCGACGACGTCTTCATGTCCCACACCGGGACGACGATCCGCGACGCCGAAGAGTCGAGCTCGAAAAACCGGGCGAAGATGAGCGCCCAGATGATGTCGAGGACGCGGGCGTGAGCGAGCTCGCCGCCCCCGTCGTCCGCGTCCACGTGCCGGCGCGCAGCTGGCGCGGCGAGCTGCGGGCGGTGAAGATCGTCTGGTACCGGGAGCTGATTCGCTTCGCCAACGACCGGATCCGGATCGTCACCTCGCTGGTCCAGCCGCTGCTCTTCCTCTTCGTCCTCGGCGCCGGCCTCGAACAGCTCTCCAGCGCCGGCACCCACGGGGTCGACCTGAAGACCTTCATCTACCCGGGCGTGCTCTGCATGGCGGTCCTCTTCACCGCGATGTTCTCCGCCGCCTCGATCGTCTGGGACCGCGAGTACGGCTTCCTGCGCGAGATGATGGTGGCGCCGGTGCGGCGCAGCTCGATCGTCGTCGGCAAGTGCCTGGGCGGCGCCACCGTCGCCGGCTTCCAGGGGCTGATCATGCTCTGCCTCGCCTGGGCCGTCGACGTCCCCTACAGCCTCACCCTCGTCGTCGGCGTCTTCGCCCTGCAGCTGCTGCTCGCCTTCAGCATCACCGCCTTCGGCGTCATGGTCGCCGCCCGCATCAGCCAGATCCAGTCCTTCATGGGGGTGATGCAGCTGGTCGTGATGCCGATGTTCTTCCTCTCCGGCGCCCTCTTCCCGGTCACCGGCCTGCCCGCCTGGCTCGCCGTCCTCAACCGCCTCGATCCGCTCACTTACGCGGTCGAGCCAATGCGTTCCCTCGTCTTCGCCCACCTCGACCTCAGCGCCTCGGCCGAAGCGGCGCTCAACCCCGGCGTCACCTGGTTCGGCTGGACCGTGCCGACCGCGCTCTCGATCTTCGTCGTCTTCGCCCTCGGCATGCTGATGCTCTTCATCGCGATCTGGGAGTTCAACGCCGGCGAGTAGCCCGGCGTGGCAGTCCTTTTCCGGACATATCCCGGAAAAGGACTGCCACGCGGGTGCGCCACGCACGGCCGCGCTCGATTAGACCGGTGCAGTTCTACGAAGTAGTCTGCGCCGCTACGGGTGGCAAGGGACCAGCTCAAAGTCAGGCGAGACGGGGGTGAGGAGCGACCGGGGGACCGGGCTTCCTATGAGCGCTGGCTGCGAGAAGCGCTGGGAGTCGAGGTCGACCAGCGACTCGCGGCTCGGTACGACGCGGTCGTCGCCAAGGTGAAGCGCGACTTCGAGAACTCGGACCTGTGGACGGGGATCTGCGCCGCGCTCAACGACTACGACAGCGCCTATCGGGTCCACTCGCAGAACTTCCCACTCTTCCTCTCCGCGCCCGAAGCGCCAAAGCTCGAGACGAAGTCATTCGGCTCCTACATCCTCAAGACCTACCGGCGCAACGTCTCCGAAAACGAGCGCTGGCCCGAGCCGCCGCCGGGCGAATGGATCGTGCCCGGCGACTTCGGGGCCGTCAGCGACCTGGTGCGGACCTCGTTCGTCGTCAAATACCTGGACGGCGTCGAGTTCATGGCGGATCGCCTGTGTGAGCAGGCCGAGGCTTTCGACTGCGCCTTCACGCTCGACTTCGAGGCGCGCATGGAGGGCCACTACGCCGCCCACCTCGGCGTCCGCGACACCTACCAGATCCCGAGCGAGAAATGGGACACCGAACCGGTTCCGATCGCGATCGAGATCCAGATCACCACCCAGCTGCAGGAGGTGATCAGGCGCCTCACCCATCGCTACTACGAGGAGAGGCGGCAGCAGCCGACGCCGGTGCGGTCGAACTGGCAGTGGGACTATGAAAGCGACGAGTTCACGGCCAACTACCTGGGTCACATCCTCCATTACGTGGAGGGGATGATCATGGAGGTCCGTGCTCGTCAACGAGACGAAGCGAAAGGAACGAGCACGTGGTAGGAGGCAACCCAGAGGACTTCCGCGAGTACTTGGTTGGGATCGGCATGGGGTCGGCCCAGATTGAGCAGGTGGAGGAGGCACTGGCGACCGTGCGGGGGATCCTCCCTGAGGAGCCCCAGTTCATGATCGTCACCGAGTATCGCGACGGGGAGGGCAATCGGAACTACGAAAGCCTCTGGGTCTTTACCGAGCACTTCATCTCGGAGGTGAGCCCCTTCGCTGGCCAGGGCAAAGTGGACCTAATCCGCCGCGATACGGGCCTCAGCTACCTCGCCGTGGAGTACACCGACTTCGACTTTCAGGCGCCCGTCGAGGCATCCCGTCTTCGGATCGATGCCACCTTCAACCGGTTCGGCTCCGCGCTCTCGGCCGAGCTCGCGACCTCCGGCTCCAACTGCGCCGATCTCAACCAGGTGCTCCGCGAGTACGTGCTACCCACGATCGTCGAAGCCGGCGAGTAGCCGCGCGGGCCGGGGGTGGCGACTGGCTAGGGTTCCTCGGCGTGGAAGTCACGCTGATGATCGAGGGGCAGGAGGACGTCACCTGGGACGACTGGCTGGCTCTCGCTTCGGCCTGCGAAACGCACGGGATTGGGACGCTGTTTCGCTCCGACCACTACCTCTCGGTCGCGGACCGGCGCGAGCGGGGCTCGCTCGACGCCTGGGGGACGATCTCGGCGCTGGCGGCGACGACGGTGAAGCTGCGGCTGGGGACGATGGTCTCGCCGACGACCTTCCGCCACCCGGCGATACTGGCCAAGGCGGTGACCACCGCCGACCAGATCTCCGGCGGCCGGGTCGAGTGCGGGATCGGCGCCGGCTGGTGGGAGCGCGAGCACGAGCTCTACGGCTTCGACCTGCCGCCGCTCGGCCCGCGGCTGACCGCGCTCGAAGAGCAGATGCAGATCGTCCGCGGCCACTGGGACGAGGGGCCGTTCAGCTTCGACGGCGAGTACTACTCCGCGCGCGACCTCGACGCGCTGCCGAAGCCGGTGCAGCGCCCGCGCCCGCCGCTGATCCTCGGCGGCAGCGGCGGCCCGCGCAGCCTGCGGATGGCGGCGCGCTGGGCCGACGAGTACAACGTCGTGATGTCGACGGCGGCGGAGATCGCCGACGTGCGGCGGCGGCTCGACGCCGCATGCGAGGCCGAGGGCCGCGACCCGGCGACGCTGCCGCTGTCGATGATGACCGGCTGGCTGGTCGGCGCCGACGAGGACGAACTGCACGACCGGGCGGCGCGGCTGGCGCGCTGGAAGGGCGAGGACGACGACGGCCGCGCCTTCCTCGTCAACGAGCGGCCGAGCACGATCAAGGGCACGACCGAGCAGGCGATCGAGCAGCTGCGGGCGCTGGAGGAGGCGGGGCTGGCGCGGATCATGGCCCAGCACCTGCTGCACCGCGACCTCGCCGCGATCGAGCTGCTCGGGCGCGAGATCGCCCCCGCGCTGTCGGCGTGAGCTTTTGGCTGGCAGGAGTGTGAGTACACAGTTTTTCATTAGGGTTGACGGCCGATGAGGGAGGATCTCCATCTGCCGGTTGCCTTGGCCGCGGCCGTCCTGCTCGGATGCGGCTGGTTCGGCGACGAGGTTCTGGAAGTGGGCTGGCTGAAATGGGTCTTCGCCGGCGCGGCGGCTCTGGTCGCGGTCTGCTGGTCGCTGGCGATCGTGATCTCGCTCGCCGAGATGCTGGGACGGGCCCTCCGGCAGCTTCCGGCCGTTCTCCGAACCGGAGGCTTCTCCCTGCTGCGCGAAGCGGGCGCCGCGGACCGGCCGGTGCGGCGGCCCGTCACGCGGACCGGGAAGGTGCTGACCGTGCTGGCCAGCGGGGGGGTCTACCTCCTGCGCGAGCCCCAGGCCGCGGACCCGCGGTCGCCCTCGCCCTCGTGAACTTCGTCTACGGGTGCCTGGGCGGGGCGTTCGCATTCCTCGTCCTCTTCGCCGGCCCGGAACTGCTCGACGCTCGCGCCCAAGGCGAACTGAAGTTCAACCCGATGGGCATCCTGGTCGTCTTCTTCCTCTTCGCGATCCAGGTGGCGGTCGGCGGCTATGTGGCGCAGTTGAGCGATGCCAGCACGATCCAGCAGGCGAGCGCATACGGCACCGCGAGCGCGACGATCATCGGCGGCGTGCCGCGGGTGGCGGCCGTCCTCGCCAAGTAGCGGGTCGCCGTTACCGGCCGGGTTCCCGGGGCCGTAGAATGCGCGCCGTGACGACGAAGTACCTGCTCGACGAGTCGCGCATCCCGACCAGCTGGGTCAACCTGCTGCCGGACCTGCCGGGCGAGCCGCTGCCGCCGCTCAACCCGGGCACCGGCCAGCCCGCCGGCCCCGAAGACCTGACGCCGATCTTCCCGATGGGGCTGATCGAACAGGAGGTCTCGACGGCGCCCGAGGTCGAGATCCCCGAGGAGGTGCGCGAGATCTACAAGCTGTGGCGGCCGACGCCGCTGATCCGCGCCCGCCGCCTCGAGCGCGAGCTCGATACCCCGGCCCACATCTACTACAAGTACGAGGGGGTTTCGCCGGCCGGCTCGCACAAGCCGAACTCGGCGGTGGCGCAGGCCTACTTCAACAAGCAGGCCGGGATCGACAAACTGGTGACCGAGACCGGCGCCGGCCAGTGGGGCTCGGCGCTCTCGCTCGCCTGCCGCCTGTTCGAGATGGAGTGCGAGGTCTTCATGGTCGGCGTCTCCTATGACCAGAAGCCCTACCGGCGGGCGATGATCGAGACCTGGGGCGCCACCGTCCACCGCAGCCCGACCGACCTGACCGAGGCCGGCCGCTCGCAGGCCTCGCACCCGAGCGGCAGCCTCGGGATTGCGATCTCCGAGGCGGTCGAGATCGCCGCCGGCCGCGAGGACACCAACTACGCGCTGGGCTCGGTCCTCAACCACGTCTGCCTGCACCAGACGGTGATCGGCCAGGAGGCGATCGCCGCGCTGGAGGACGCCGGCGAGTACCCCGACGTCGTCGTCGGCTGCGTCGGCGGCGGCTCCAACTTCGCCGGCCTCGTCTACCCCTTCGTCCGCGCCAACATCCGCGAGGGCAAGACCACGCGCTTCCTCGGCGCCGAGCCGGCCGCCTGCCCGACGCTGACCCGGGGCACCTACGCCTACGACTTCGGCGACACGGTCGGGATGACGCCGCTGATGCCGATGTACACGCTCGGCCACGACTTCGTGCCGCCGCCGGTCCACGCCGGCGGCCTGCGCTACCACGGCGACGCGCCGAGCCTCTGCGCGCTGGTCAAGGCCGGGATGGTGGAAGCCACGGCGGTGAAGCAGACCGAGGCCTTCGCCGCCGCCGTCCGCTTCGCCAGCTGCGAGGGGATCATCCCCGGCCCCGAGCCGGCGCACGCGATCAAGGCGACGATCGACGAGGCATTGGCGGCGAAGGAGGCGGGGGAGGAGCGGGTGATCCTGCTCGGCCTCTCCGGCCACGGCCACTTCGACATGGGCGCCTACGCCGCCTACCACGCGGGTGAGCTCGAGGACCTCGAGTTCTCCGAGGCCGAAATGGCCGATGCGCTCGCGCGCCTGCCGGAGGCGCCGAGCATCGCATGAGCGACACGGTCCTGATCGCCTACGACGGCTCCGACTTCGCCAAGGCGGCGATCGCCGACGCCGGCGCCAAGCTGCGGCCGGGGCTGCGGGCGGTCGTCCTCACCGTCTCCGAGCCGATGGAGAAAGTGCCGTTCCTCGGCGCCGCCGGGGTGCCGGTCGACGAGGGCTCGGTCGAAGCGCTGTTCTCGGCGGCGCGCTCCGGGGCCGAGAAGACCGCCGAGGAGGGTTGCGCGCTGGCCCGCGAGGCCGGCTTCGCGGCCGAGCCGCTGCTGGCCGAGGGCGGGCCGATCTGGAACCGGATCGTCGAGGCGGCCGAGGAGCACGACGCGGAGCTGATCGTGATCGGCTCGCGCGGCCTCTCCGGGCTCAAATACGCGGTGCTCGGCAGCGTCGCCGCCGCCGTCGCGCAGCATTCGAAGCGGACGATTTTCATCGCTCACCGCGCCGTTTCCGGCTGACCCTAAGCCGCTTCTTAAATACTCAAACGTAGCCAATTAGTCGGGCTACGATGCCGCGCATGGACTACGGCACCCCGGTGGTACCGCCACCGATCGAAATCCCCGTCAACGAAGAGCCGCGCGGCGGCGGCGCCAACCTCGAAGCCGAACTGGGGCCGCTGGCGAAGCTGCCCGGGGCCTGGGTCGGCAACGGCTTCAACCTGATCGCCCGCCCCGACAAACAGCACGACAACGTCTTCTTCCTCGAGCTCGACGCGACCAAGGAGCAACTCGAATTCACCCCGATCTCGGGCCCGATCCCCAATCGCGGCTTCAAACAGGGGGACATCTCGTTTCTCGGCCTCACCTACCTGCAGCGGGTCAGCGACGCGGTCACCAACGGGGGCCTGCATATCGAGCCGGGGATCTGGCTCAGCGTCCCGGCGACGACGGCGCCGTCGGCCGAAGCGAGCGTTGTGCGGTTGGCCACGGTCCCGCACGGCAACTCGCTGCTGGCCCAAGGCCAGGCCTTCGTCGTCGACGGCGGCCCGCGGATCGACCCGGTCAGCTCGAGGCCGATCGAGGTCAAGAGCCCCTCGCCCCTCAACCTGGAGGGCTACCTCGAGCCCTACGAAAACCCGGTGCTGCCGCCCGGGATCCCCGAGGGGGCGGTCGAGAACCCGAACGTGGTCCTCACCGAGGCGATCAAAGGCCAGACGATCACCGAAACGGTGGTCCTCCGGATCTCGACCGAATCGAGCGGCGGCATCGAGAACATCCCCTTCCTGGTCGAGAACGCCGACGCGGTCTCGATGGAGGCGATCTTCTGGATCGAGACCGTCCAGCTCGAAGGCGGCACGCTGCTGCAGCTGCAGTACATGCAGAAGGTGATGCTGCGCTTCGACAACATCGACTGGCCGCACATCTCCGTCGCGACCCTGCTCAAGTTCTAGGAGGCGAAGGCGCGGGAAGCTGCGGAACAGTTCAACGCCGCCTACACGAAGCTGCTCGGGCAGATCCAGGAAACGATCGACGGCAAACCGGGGACGATCGGCGCCGCGATCCGGACGATGTTCGTGCTGCGGGGGGGGGGGGGGGTGCGGCTGGAGATGGAGCGG
>JBEHWY010000160.1:0-8381 GCA_048498975.1 Actinomycetota bacterium
ACGATCGGTTTGCCGCCGAGCCGCAGCGCCGCTGAACTCGCGAGCACACCGGCCGCCCGCCTCGGGGCCCCCGGCGAGAAACGAATCCGAAATCGACCACCCCAGGGTGAGGTGTACCTCGGAAGCGTTCGCGATATTGACCACACCAGGGGCTGGTCAATATCGCGAGCGCTGAAAACAGGAGGGCGCGCGCGTCCCGCAACCGAGGCCCGGAGGAGGGGGAGGGTGCTCGCCGCCCTACCTGCCCATGGAGGGTGGCGAGCACCCTCCCCGCCACGCTGGCCGTGGAACTCCTCGTCGACCTCCCAGCCGCCCGCTCCGTCCCGCCAGAGCCCCTCCGCCCATCCCTTCCTGCGTACCGCACATGCAACGGCACTTGCAAAAAGTCGCAATTTGGGGTTGACAGAACTCCGCGAACCGGTAAACATGCCGCCCACATAAGCCTGAACCTCAAGTTGAGGCGAGGGTTATCGCATAGGCGGCGCCCCTGGGGAGGTAAGCGGCGCCACGACCCTTCAGCAAGGAGAAGGATCTGTGGCTCTGAGCACCCCTACCCAGTACCAGTCTAACCCTCAAGCTGAGCTTGATGATCATTATCTGGTCGCGCTCGCCAAGGAGGGCAGGCCCGACGCGTACGACATGATCGTCCGCCGCTACCGCGGCTTCGTCCGCCTCAAGGCGTCGTCCTACTTCCTCCTCGGCGGCGAGTCCGACGACCTGATCCAGGAGGGGCTGCTCGGCCTCTACAAGGCGATCCGCGACTACCGCTCCGACCGCGAGTCGAGCTTTCGCAACTTCGCCGAGCTCTGCATCACCCGCCAGATCATCACTGCGGTGAAGACCGCCACCCGCAACAAGCACACGCCGCTGAACCAGTACGTCTCCTTCAGTCAGACCCCGGCTGCCGCCGGCGACTCGGAAACGACCCTCGACGAGATCCTGCCCGGGCCCAGCGTCCACGACCCGGTCAACCAGGTGATCGCCAGCGAAGAGCTGGAGAGCCTCGTCTCCTGCCTCTCGGGCGTCTCCGGCGTGCTCTCCGACCTCGAGAGCCGGGTCCTCTCGCTCTACCTCGACGGTCACTCCTACGAGGCGATCGCCGAGCGCCTGGAGTGCGACACGAAGACGGTGGACAACGCTCTGCAGCGGGTCAAGCGCAAGGTGGGGACGCACCTCGCTTCCCGTGAGGTCGCGGCCTAACCAGCCTGGGGCAGGTCGCCGAGCACGTACTCGAGCAGCTCGCGCCCGTGGTCTGAGGCGACGACGACGTCGTCGGCCTTGACTCGGACCCGGTGCAGCGACTGCATCCGCAGCACGTCGCCGTCGGTCCTGCTGTTCGGGAAGACGCCCGCGTAGGAGACCCCGAGGCGCTCGAGGTCGTCGGCGACCAGCGCCGTCGCCGGGTTCTCCAGGGGCAGGTCGACGTAGATCACGTCGAGCCCGAGCCGGTGGAAGAGGTGGTGGCGCTCGCCGCCGATCGCTGCCTCGAGGTCGGCGCCGGGAACGTCGACCGTGATCAGGGCCAGGTTGTGGTCGCTGTCGACCGCGACGTGGAGCTTGCTGCGCGCCGGCAGGTCGGCGTCGGGCGGCGGCACCGCCAGCGTCCCGCGCAGCTCGCAGATCGCCAGCGTCTGGCCGACGATCTCGTGATGGCGTGGGGGCGCGTAGACGCGGCGCTCGTGCCCGTCGTTCAGCTTCGCGTAGAAGAGCGCCACCGAGCGGCGACGCGAACGAGCGTCGGCGGCGGCGTCGTTGTCGACCGAGGCGGGAATCCAGCCGAGCAGAAAGCCGGTCTCCCTGGCGCCGAGCTCGAGGTTGGCGCGCTGACTGTAGGGGTGGGCGGCGGTCGCCTCGCTGTAGAGCCCGGCATAACCCTGCTCGGTCGCCCAGTCCATCAGGAAGCGTTTGGTCCGGGTGAAGAGATGCTGGCCCCGCGCCGCCGGCATCGTCACCGCCTGGCCGGTGTGGCCGACCGCGTCGCCGGCCGCGGCGAGGCTCATCCCCTCGTGGCAGAGCAGCTCGCCCTCCTCGCTCTCGGCGATGCAGGCGACGTAGCGCCCGTCGGCGATCCGCGCCCGCACCTCGTCGGGGTCGTAGACCCAGCGGACGTCGTAGCTGCGGCCGTAGGCCGCTTCGATCGCGGTGGTCAGCACGGTACCCTCATGAGGCCCCAAGAACCTGAAGTTGACGTTCATCTCCACCCTTATCGCCACCACGCCCGCCTAGCTCAACCTGGGAGAGCACCTGATTTGTAATCAGGAGGTTGTCGGTTCGAACCCGACGGCGGGCTTTTTCGTCCAACCGATCGCTCGGCGCTCCTCTAACTGCCGCAACTTTCCCTGATCTGACCGGTTTTGCGCGATCAGACATCAACGCCTCGTCCTCCGGTTCTGGGCCTGGCACGAATAGGGGAGTTACATGAGAAGTCGAAGGAAGCGACATCTGGCAGGGGCCCTGGTCGCCGCGACCTGTCTCTGGGCGCTGGCCGTCGCCGGCGTCGCGCAGGCGAACACGATCACGATCGGCAGCGTGCTGCCGGCCGGGCCGACGTCCGAACCCGTGAACGAAGTGAGCACGTTCCTCAACACGGCGCTGCCGGAGAAAGGCGCCAACCTCACCTCGCCGGTCAACGGCGTGATCGTGCGCTGGCGGCTGCAGGGCGCCAAAGGCGGCCCCTTCTACCTGCGGGTCCTGCACCCGAACGGGATCGGCTCCTACACCGCCAAGGGCACCAGCGAGGGCGTGCTGGTCAACGACCCTGCCCTGCACACCTTCACCGCCAACCTGCCGGTCAAAGCCGGCGACGTGCTCGCGGTCGACCCGACCAACCCCAGCGACGAACTCGGCTTCGCCACCGTCGCCGGCGCTTCCTACGCGACGATCTTCCCGGTCCCGTTCGAAGGTGCGACGGTGCCGGCCCGCGAACCCAAATCGGGCTCCGAGCTGGAGTTGCAGGCCGAAGTCCAGCCGGTCCCGACCGTGACCAAAGTCAGCCCCAGCTCCGGCTCGGTGGCAGGTGGCGAATCGGTGACGATCACCGGCGCCAACCTGACCGGCGCCAGCGCCGTGAAGTTCGGCAGCGCCCCGGCCTCGACCTTCAAGGTCGAATCGGATGAAGAGATCGTCGCCGTCGCGCCGAAGGTCGGCGCGGTCGGCACCGTCGACGTCACCGTGACGACGGTGGCCGGCACCAGCGCGGCGGTCAACACCGACCACTTCAGCTACCGCGGCTGCGTCGTGCCGAAGCTGAAGGGCAAGAAGCTCAGCCGCGCCAAGCAGTTGCTGCGCAACGGCGGCTGCAAGCTCGGCAAGGTGACCCGCAGGCGCGGCGTGACCAACGCCAGCGGCAAGGTCGTCACCCAGAACCCGGCGGCGAAGAAGGTCCTCGCCCCCGGGCGCAAGGTGAACGTCAAGCTCGGCTGAGGCCGGGCGGCTTACTCACCGGCGAGGATTCGCGCCTTCTCGGCGGCGAACTCCTCGTCGGTGAGGATGCCCTTTTCGTGCAGCCCGCCGAGCCGTTCGAGGCGCTGCAGGCGGGCGTCCTCGCCGCTGGCGGCAAGCGTCTCGGTTGGCGCCTCCGCGCTCGGCGCCTCCTCGGTGGGAGCCTCTTCGCCCGCGGCCGGCGGCCGCCGCACTTCCGGCAGCCGCAGTTTCGACGCCCGCTCGCCGAGGTTGGCGCCTTTGACCGCGGCGACCACTTTGTCCCGCGTGCTGCCGAAGGTGTCGCTGAACTTGGCGTCGGGGAATTCTTCGTTTGCCTGCTTGCGTAGCTCGTGGATGCCGAAGGCGGCCATCCCGGCGAGGACCAGGGTGGTGAGGAAGGAGCGCAGGCCCTGGCTCGGCGCGGAGAGGAAGTAGAGGCCGACGATGATCGCCAGGCCGGTGTACACCCAGGCCTGGTAGCGCTCGAGCGCCGGCGCGATCACTTTGCGGGTCGCCCGCGCCGGCTTCGTCGGCGAGGCGAGCCAGCCGGCGGCGGCGAACAGCACGCCGACGACGATCACGGTCGTGGCGATGCTGGTCATCAGCGAGGTCCCGATCGACCAGGCGGCTTCGCCGGCCGGCTTCGCGCTTTCCTTTTCCACGAGCTGGTCGACGACGATGCCACCGGCGATCTGACGGGCGACGATCACCGCGAAGCCGGCGGCGATCAGGCCGATGCCGCTGAACAGGACAGTCACCCAGCGACCGCCGCGCGAGAGGTAGATCGCGAGGCCGAAGACGAGGAAGGTGAGCAGCGAGAGGACCAGCGCCAGACCCTTGATCGCGACGACGATGTTCTGCGCGGTCTTCAGCTGGTCTGACTTGAGGATCTTGATCTGGCCGGCGTCGGCGGGGAGCTTTTCGGCCAGGCTCTTGGCGATCCCGAGCTGGTCGGCGAAATTGGTGACCAGGCTGCCGACGTTGAGCTTGACTTCCCCGTTGCTGGTCGAAACCGCTTCTTTCTTGTCTTCCAGCACCGCCAGCAGCTGTTCGTGCGTGCTCCGGTTCGCGTCTTCCCAGAGCGACTGCATGGTCGCCGTTTCCAGCACCTTTTCGGCGCCCTGGCCGGCGAACTGGCGGACGCCGCCGGCGACGGGGCCGGCAAATTCCTTGAGGTCTCCCGGCAGGCGGTCTTCCAGTTCCCTTTCGATGTCGACGTTTTCGTAGAGCTGTTCGACCATGTAGTCGGCGAGCGCGGTGCGAATCGTCTGGTTCTGCAGCAGCCGCGAGCTGGTCTGGACCCAGTCGTTGGTGTCGAGCGCCTGGCGCTCGACCCAGATCGCGAAGACGCTGAGGAAGGCGAGAACCGAGCCGAGCGCGATCAGGGCTTTGACCGTGCGTCGGCGTCGGCGGCTCATCCGGTGGGATGGTATACGTGACCCATGAAGCTAGAGGGCATCCACCACATCACGGCGATCACCGAGAACGCTCAGGCCAACGTCGATTTCTACGCCGGGGTCCTGGGGCTGCGGCTGGTCAAGAAAACCGTCAACCAGGACAGTCCGACCGTCTACCACCTCTTCTTCGCCGACGAGGGGGGAGACGCCGGCTCCGACCTCACCTTCTTCGAGTACCCCGGCGCCCCGCGCGGGCGCGCCGGTGCCGGGATGGTGCACCGCATCGTCTGGCGGGTCGGCAGCGAGGGGGCGCTGGACTTCTGGGCCGCGCGGCTCGCCGCCAACGGGGTCGAGTCGCGGCGCGAGGGCGCCGGCCTGGTCTTCGCCGACCCGGAGGGCCTCGACCACGAGCTGCTCGTCGTCGACGTTCCCGACGCGCCGCTGGTCGCCGAGGATCCCGAGGTCCCGGCCGAGCTGGCGCTGCAGGGCTTCCACGCGGTGCGCGCCTACAGCGCCGCGCCGCAGGCCAGCGCCGGTCTGCTGGAAGCGCTCGAGTTCGAGCGGGTCGACGGCGGCTGGGAAGCGCGCGGCGAGCAGCGCGGCGGCCGCTACCTCTACGACGAGCCGCCCGCCGAGCCGGGGCTGCAGGGCGCCGGCAGCGTCCACCACGTCGCCTGGGCCTCGACGATCGAGGAGCACATGGCCTGGCGCGAGAAGGCGATCGCCGGCGGCGCCCGGCCGACGCCCGAGATCGACCGCTTCTACTTCAAATCGATCTACTTCCGCGAGCCGAGCGGCGTCCTCTTCGAGATCGCGACCCTCGGCCCCGGCTTCACCGTCGACGAGCCGCTCGAGCACCTCGGCGAGAAGCTCTCGCTGCCGCCCGCCTTCGAGCACCTGCGCGACGAGGTCGAACCGAACCTGCGACCGGTCGTCAACCCGCGCACCGAGTAGCCGCTTGAGCGAGGACTTCGTCTGGATCGACGCGGGGCGGACCGTCGTCCTGCGCGCCGGCGCGATTGCCGCCGCGCCCGACCTCCTCGCCGAACACGGCTTCGCCGAGTTCGAGCTGCTCAGCACCCCGCGGGCGCTGGCCGGGGCTCCGGCCCTCGCCGCCGCCGCGGGCGCCGTCCACGAGGTCCCACCCGGCCAGGTCCCCGACCTCTCTGCCGCCGTCCTCGACGACGTGGCAGTGATTTCTCACGCTATGGATGGAAAAGCACTGCCACGCGGGGAGGGGAGGGGGTTGGTGGCGCTCGGGGGCGGGCGGGTGATCGACGTGGCGAAGGCCGTCGCCTCGGTCACCGGCGCCCAGGTGGCGGCGATCCCGACGACGATGTCGGGCGCCGAGATGAGTCAGAACCACCGCCTTCCGACCGGCTACGAGAAGCGGGTCGCGGCGCGGGTGCGGCCGCAGCTGGTGATCGCTGACCCGGAGGCGATGACCAGCGCCCCCGAGGCGGCGCTGCGGGCGAGCTCGATGAATGCGCTGGCCCACGGCGCCGACTGCCTCTACACGCCGCTCGCCAACCCGGTCTCGCGGATGACGGCGCTGCGCGGCGCCGAGCTGATCGCCGCCGCGCTCGACCAGGAGCCGGCCGGCCGCGAGCGCTCCGACCTCGCGCTCGGCTCGCTGCTCTGCGGCTACGCGATCGACTCGGCCAAAGCCGGCCTGCACCATCCCGTCTGCCAGACGCTGGTGCGGACCTGCGGCACGCCGCACGCCGAGACCAACGCCGCGATCCTGCCCCGCAGCGCCGCCTTCCTCGCGCCGCGGGCTCCAGAGCTCTTCGAGGCGCTCGCGGCGGCGATCGGCACCGACGCCGGCGGCCTCGAAGCGCGGCTGCTGGAGCTGGGCGGCGAGCCGGCCGGCCTCGGTGCGCTCGGCGCCGATCGCTCCCGCCTCGGCGAGGCGGTCGAGACGATCCTCGCCCGGCCCGAGCTCGGCGCCGTCCCCGGGCCGCCGATCACCGCAGCCGACCTGGCGGAGCTGATCGAGCGCGCCTGGTAGCGCCCCCGGTCGTCTGGACCTCGGGTAACCGGCCCGCCGCTCCCGTGTAGCGCTCTGCGTGACCGCCGAGCGACTGGCCTCCTACCACGCCTACACCCGCAAGCACAGCGTCAACTGGCCGCTGTACCTGCTGGCGCGCGTCTTCCTCGAACCGTTCTTCGTCGTCTACTTCCGCTACTCGCGCCGCGGCCGCGTCCACGCCCGCCACGTCAAGGGCGGCCTGATCGTCGCCTCCAACCACCGCAGCTTCCTCGACCCCTTCGTCGTCGGCGGCTGCCTGCCCTGGCGGCGGCCGATGAACTACGTCGCCAAGGTCGAGCTGTTCGAGCGCCGCTGGCAGGGCTGGATCCTCTCCCGGCTTGGCGCCTTCCCGATCCGCCGCGGCGAATCCGACGAGGAGTCGATGGAGACGGCGCGGCTGATCGTCGAGCGCGGCGGCACCGTCTGCATCTTCCCCGAGGGCACCCGGATCCGCACCGGCAGCCTCGCCTTCCCGCGCCGTGGCGTCGGCCGCCTGGCGCTGCAGACCGGCGCGCCGGTGATCCCGACTGCGGTGCTCGGCACCGAAAACGTCCGCCGCGGCTGGCGCATCCGGCCGCGCAAGGTGAAGGTGCGGCTCGGCAAAGCGATGACCTTCCCGCGCGCCGAGGAGCCCTCGCGGACGCTGGCGGAAACGGTGACGGCGCGGATCTGGCCCAACGTGCAGCTGCAGTGGGAAGACCTCGGCGGCCTGCCTCCGCTGCGACGGGCGGCGGTGATCGGCGCCGGCAGCTGGGGCACGGCGGTCGCGGTCCTGCTCGCCCGCGGCGGCCTCGAGGTCCAGCTCGGTGCGCGCACGCCGGAGCAGACCGCGGAGCTGCTCGAGGACGGCGAAAACCGCCGCTACCTGCCGGACGTTCCGCTGCCCGACTCGATCGACGTCCGCCTCGCCTCGAAGATCGAGCTCGACGGTCTCGACCTGATCTGCCTCGCGATCCCTTCGAAGAGCCTGCCGCAGGCGGTCGGCGCGATCGCCGACCGGGTCGGTGGCCGCTCCTCGATCCTGCTGATGACCAAGGGGCTGATCCCGCCCCAGGGCCAGCTGCCCGCCGAGTACGTGGGAGAACGGGTGCGGGCGCGGGCGATTGCCAGTCTCGGCGGCCCCGCCCACGCGCGCGAGGCGGTCTCCGGCTCGGCCGCCCTCGTCCTCGCCTCGGCCGACCCCGACCTGCGCCAGCAGCTCGGCGAAGTCTTCGACCTCGCCGGCCTCGTCTGCGAGCGCTCGCGCGACGTCCCCGGGGTGGAGATGGCCGGCGCCGCCAAGAACGCCGCCGCCCTCGCCGCCGCGGCGGCCGAGCAGCACGGCCTCAACGCCGCCGGCATCGCCGTCGCCGAGATCTGGAGCGAGTGCATCGAGTACGCGATCCGCCACGGCGCCGAGCTCGAGACCTTCTCCGGCCTCGCCGGCGTCGGCGACCTGACGGCGACGATGATGGCGCCGACCGGGCGCAACCGGCGCGCCGGCGAGCTGCTCGGTGCCGGCACCCCCGCGGCCGAGATCCCGACCCTGA
>JBEHWY010000161.1:0-8200 GCA_048498975.1 Actinomycetota bacterium
TTTTGCGCACCTACCTGCCCTGTGGGTGCGTCGGCCCGCCCGCCGCAGTCGACCGCATCCGGACCAGGGCTAGACCGAGGCGTGTGCCAGGCTCGGGATCCGTGCCGTCGCGAATTCCTTGCGCAGGTAGCAGAACCAGGTGACCGCGGCGAGTGCGAAGTAGGCGGCGAAGAAGACCCAGAGGGCCGGGATGGCCCAGCCGGCGTGCGCCTCGGCGACTGCCAGCTTCTGCGCCGGGGTGGTGGCGGCGCCGACCAGCGTGGCGACGCCGAGGCTTGCCTGGCGCAGCACCACCTGGATCAGGAAGCCGCCGAAGGCGCCGATCGCGCCGGCGATCCCGATCACCGCGGCGGCGCGGCGGCGGAAGTCGGCGGTCGTGGGCTCGGGGTCGAGCCCCTTGGTCGCCGCCTCGCGCTCGCCGAGGGCGGTGAAGATCGAGGGGATCATCCGGTAGGTCGAGCCGTTGCCCATCCCGGCGAGCAGGAAGACGAGCATGAAGGCGCCGAAGAAGAGGGCGAAGCTGCGCTCGCCGATGCCGGCGATCGCCAGCGCGGTGAAGGCCGCCATGCCGAGGAAGCACCAGAGCGTCACCCGGGCGCCGCCGAGCCGGTCGGAGAGCCAGCCGCCGAGCGGTCGCGCCAGCGAGCCGATCAGCGCCCCGGCGAAGCCGAGCCCGGCGAGGTAGGTGGCGATGAACGGGTGGCCGGCGAGGAACTCGGGGAAGGTGTTCTTGATCACCAGCGGCAGCGCGAACGAGTAGCCGATGAAGGAGCCGAAGGTGCCGATGTAGAGCAGCGACATCACCCACGTCTGGCCGTTGCCGAGCGCGTTCGCGTAGGCGCGCTTGTCGGCTTTCGCCTGGGTCAGGCTGTCCATGTAGCGCCAGGCGCAGAAGGCGGCGAGGACGACGAACGGCATCCACATCAGGCCGGCGTAGGCGAGGTGGACCTGGTGTTCGGGCAGCTTCACCGCCGCGGTGGGGACGCCGATCACGATCACCAGCGGCACCAGGATCTGGGTGATGGCGACGCCGAGGTTGCCGCCGGCGGCGTTGAGGCCGAGCGCCAGCCCCTTGCGGCGTTCGGGGTAGAAGTAGGAGATGTTGGACATCGAGGAGGAGAAGTTGCCGCCGCCGAAGCCGGCGGTCGCGGCGCAGCCGAGCAGGAGCCAGAACTGGACGTCATGGCTCTGTTCGAGCAGCCAGCCGCTGGGGACGAGCACCGCCAGCAGCAGACAGGGAACGAAGAGCAGCGAGGCGCTGATCGTCGTCCACAGCCGCCCGCCGAAGCGCGGCACCGCGAACGTGTAAGGGATCCGCAGGGTCGCACCGACCAGGTTGGGGACCGCCGTCAGCCAGAACTGCTCCGACAGCGAGAGGTCGAAGCCGGCGTTGCCGAGGTTGATGACGACGATCGTCCACAGCACCCAGACGCTGAAGCCGATGTTCTCGGCGAAGATCGAGAAGCCCAGGTTGCGGCGGGCGACGCGCCGCCCGCTCGCCTCCCAGAACCGCTCGTCCTCGGGTTCCCAATTGTCGATCCAGCGTCCCTTCGCGATGCGCATTCGTCCTCCATTCCGGCTTGTCGCTTGCCCGTCGATGGCGGCGAAGCTAGGTGCGCTCGGTGTCGAGTCCGTGACCGCTGTGTTTCGGGAATGTCACGTAACCGGTTGTTCATAGAGCCGTCGCCGGTTCGAAACGCAGCCGACGCGGCGGCGAAACCGGGCGCGGGCAGGATCGCCACGTGCTCGAGGACGTCGATTCGACCCAGGTCCGCACCCTCTGCCCCTACTGCGGGGTCGGCTGCGGCCTGCTGGCGCGGGCCCAGGGCGGCCGCCTGACCGCGGTCGAGGGCGACCGCGGCTACCCGGTCAACCGCGGCCGCACCTGCCGCAAGCCGCTGGAGCTGGCGAGCGCCGTCCACGCGGCCGACCGCGCCACGGCGCCGCTGCTGCGCGAGCGCCGCGACCTCCGCTTCCGCGAGGCGAGTTGGGATGAGGCGATCGGCGGCCTGGCCGAGCGGCTGCGCGCGATCGTCGCCGAGCACGGCCCCGACGCAGTCGCCTTCTACATCTCCGGCCAGCTGCTGACCGAGGACTACTACGCGATCAACAAGCTGGCCAAGGGGCTGATCGGGACCAACAACGTCGACTCCAACTCGCGCCTGTGCATGTCCTCGGCGGTGGCCGGCTACGCGGGCGCCTTCGGCTTCGACGGGCCGCCGCCCGGCTACGCCGACATCGGCCTCGCCGACTGCCTGCTGCTGCTCGGCACCAACACCGCCGCCTGCCACCCGATCGTCTGGTCGCGGATCCGCGAGCGGCGCGCCGAGGGCGCCTGCGTGATCTGCGTCGACCCGCGCCGTACCCAGACCGCGCGCGAGTCGACCCTGCACCTGCCGGTGCGACCGGGTACCGACCTGGCGCTGCTCAGCGCCCTGCTGCACGTGCTCGACCGCGACGACCTCGTCGACGAGGCGTTCGTCGCCCGCAGCACCTCCGGCTGGGAGCAGGCCCGCGAGGTGGCGCGCGAATGGTCGCCGCGGCGGGCGGGCGAGGTCTGCGGGGTGCAGCCGGCGCTGATCGAGGAGGCGGCGCACCGCTTCGGCGCCGGGCCGCGCTCGATGGCGCTGTGGTCGATGGGGGCCAACCAGTCGCGGGTCGGCACGCTGAAGAACCGCGGCCTGATCAACCTCTGCCTGGCGACCGGGCAGATCGGCCGGCCGGGCTGCGGGCCGCTGTCGCTGACCGGCCAGCCGAACGCGATGGGCGGGCGCGAGACCGGCGGCCTCGCCCACCTGCTGCCCGGCTACCGCCGCATCGACGACGCCGGCGACCGGGCCGAGATGGAGCGCCTCTGGGGGCTGGAGCAGGGGGCGATCTCGCCGCGCCCCGGGCTCGCCGCCGTCGAGCTCTTCGACGCCGTGCGCGAGGGCAGGGTGAAGGCGCTGTGGGTGGTCGCGACCAACCCGGCGGTCTCGCTGCCGGCCTCCGAAGGCGCCCGCGAGGCGCTGGAGCGGGCTGAGCTGCTGGTCGTCCAGGACGCCCACCACCCGACCGAGACCTCGGCACTCGCCGACGCCGTGCTGCCGGCGGCGGCCTGGCCCGAGAAGCAGGGGACGATGACCAACTCCGAGCGCCGCGTCGGCCTCGTGCGCCGCCTCCTCCAGCCGCCGGGCGAGGCGCTGCCCGACTGGGAGATCTTCGCCCGCCTGGGGGCGGCGCTCGGCCACGGCGAGCAGCTCGCCTGGAGTGGCCCCGACGAGGTCTTCGCCGAGTTCGCCGCCTGCACCGCCGGCCGCCCCTGCGACATGAGCGGCGTCGACCACGCTCGCCTCGCCGCCGAGGGCAGCCTGCAGTGGCCCTGCCCGAGCCGGCACGCCGAGGGCACCGAGCGGCTGTATGAGACCGGCCGCTTCCCGACCGCCGACGGCCGCGCCCGCTTCGCGCCGACGCCGCACGCCGAGCCGGCCGAGCGCCCCGACGAGCACTTCCCGCTGCTGCTCACCACCGGCCGCGTCGCCGAGCACTGGCACACGCTCTCGCGCACCGGCAAGTCGGCGCGGCTGACGCGGCTGGCGCCGGAGCCGCTGCTCGAGCTGAACCCGGCCGACGCCGAGCGGATCGGCGTCGGGGAGGGGGCGCGGGCGCGGATCGTCTCGCGGCGCGGCGAGGCGATCATGCGGGTCACCCTCAGCGAGGGCATCCGCGAAGGCGTCGCCTTCGCCCCGATGCACTGGGGCGCTCGTTACGCGCCGGCCGGCGCCGGCCAGGCCAACGCGGCGACCAACCCCGTGGTCGACCCCGAGTCCAAGCAGCCGGAGCTGAAGGCGGCGGCGGTGCGGGTCGAGCCGGTGGCGGCAGGCGCGGTCGCGGCGCGGCGGCGCCGGGGGCAGGGACCTCGGCGGCTCCTCGTCGTCGGCACCGGCATGGCGGGCCTGGAGACGGTGCGGGAGCTCTGCGAGCGGGCCGAGCCCGGCACCTGGCGGGTGACGATGCTGGGCGAGGAGCCCGGCGCTCCCTATAACCGGATCCTGCTCTCGAAGCTGCTCGCCGGCGAGCTCGGCGAGGAGGCGATCGAGCTGCGTCCCCGGTCCTGGTTCGAGCGGCGCGGGATCGACCTGCGCGGCGGCTGCGCCGCCACCGGGCTGGACCTCGAGCGCCGCCAGGTGAGCGACGCCGCGGGCGCCGTCCACGAGTACGACGCGCTCGTCCTCGCCACCGGCTCGCGTCCCTTCGTGCCGCCGATCCCCGGCGCCGAGCACCCGCGCGTGCTCAGCTTCCGCACCCGCGCCGACGCGGAGCGAATCGCGGCCGCCGCCGACGGGGCGCGGGCCGCGGTCGTGATCGGCGGCGGCCTGCTCGGGCTCGAGGCCGCCGCCGGGCTGCGCAGCCACGGCGTCGGCGTCACCGTCGTCGAGGCGGCGCCGCACCTGATGCCCCAGCAGCTCGACCCGGCGGCGGCGCGGATGCTCGGCCTCGCCCTGGAGGAGCTCGGCATCCGCTCGGTCTGCGGCGTCGGCGCCGAGCGCTGCGACGCGGACGGGGTGACCCTGCAGGGCGGGAAGCGAATCGAGGCGGAGCTGACCGTGATCGCCGCCGGCGTTCGGGCCGAGACCTCGCTCGCCGCCGACGCCGGCATCGAGGTCGGCCGCGGCATCCGCGTCGACGACCAGATGCGGACCAGCGCGCCGGCGGTCTGGGCGGTCGGCGAGTGCGCCGAGCACCGCGGCACGGTCCACGGGCTGTGGGCGCCGGTCGCGGCGCAGGCGCGCGCCGCCGGCGGGGTCCTGGCCGGCGACCCAGCCGCCTTCCACCCGGAGGTGCCGGCGACCAACCTCAAGGTCGCGGGCGTCAACCTCTTCGCGGGGGGCGCCACGGCGGCCGACGGCGACGAGCTGGTCTGGATCGACGGGCGGCGCGGCGTCTACCGCCGGCTCGTCCTCGACGGCGACCGCCTGGCGGCGGCGACCCTGCTCGGCGACGTCGCCGGCGCCCGCGAGCTCTCGGCGGCGTTGCGCAGCGGCGAAGCGGCGCCGGAGCAGCTGCTGGCGCCGCCCGGGAGCGCGGCCGCACCGCTCGCCCCCGAGCCGGGCGACCTCGTCTGCAGCTGCAACGCGGTCAATCGCGGGCAGATCGAAGCAGCGGTCGCCGCCCGCGGCCTGACCAGCGCCGCGGAGGTCGGGCGCGAGACCCGCGCCGGCACCGGCTGCGGCTCGTGCCTGGCCGAGATCGAGGCGGTTCTGCGCGAGCGGGATTCATCGATCCGAAACAGAGACGTGACGGAAGCGAAACGCGCGGCGCAGAGGATGCCGGCATGAGCTCAACGGGCATAGTCGTCGTCGGCGGCGGGATCGCCGCCCAATCGGTCTGCGAGCAGATCCGCGAGCGCGACGGCGAGGTGCCGTTGACGATGGTCTGCGGCGAGTCGCGGGCGCCCTACGACCGGGTGCGGCTCTCGGAGCTGCTCGTCTCCGGCGAGGCGCCGGCGGCGCTGGCGCTGCGACCGGAGGAGTGGTACGCCGACCGCGAGGTGGGGCTGCGCCTGGGCCGCCGGGTGACGATGGTCGATGCCGCGCGCCGGCGGCTGCGCCTCGACGGCGGCGAGGAGCTCGGCTACGAGAAGCTCGTCCTCGCCACCGGCTCGGAGCCGTTGCTGCCGCCGCTGCCGGGCATCGACCTGCCGGGCGTGCTGCCCTTCCGCGACCCCGAGCATTGCGAGGAGATCCGTGCCGCCTGCGGCGAGGGCGCCGCCCGGGTGGCGGTGATCGGCGGCGGACTGCTCGGGCTGGAGGCGGCCTACGGCGTCGCCGCGCAGGGCTGCTCGGTCACCGTCGTCCACCTGATGGATCGCCTGATGGAGCGCCAGCTCGACCACCCGGCCGCGGCGCTGCTGCGGCCGGCGCTCGAGCAGCTCGGGGTGACGGTGCTGCTCGAGCGCCAGACCGAGCGGATCCTCGGCCGCGAGCGGGCCGAAGGGCTGCGCTTCGCCGGCGGCGAGGAGCTCGCCGCCGATCTCGTCGTCGTCAGCATCGGGATCAGGCCGCAGGCGTCGCTCGCCGCCGACGCCGGCATCGAGGTCGGCCGCGGCATCCTCGTCGACGACCAGATGCGGACCAGCGCGCCGGCGGTCTGGGCGGTCGGCGAGTGCGCCGAGCACCGCGGCACGGTCTACGGGCTGGTGGCGCCGATCCACGAGCAGGCGGCGGTCGCGGCGACCTCCGTCCTCGATCGCTGCGAGGCGCCCTACGAGGGCTCGCTGCAGTGGGCGAAGCTGAAGGTGATGGGCGTCGACCTGGTCGCGATCGGCACCCCGCAGGGGGAGCAGGAGGCGGTCGCCGCCGACGCCGTCGCCCCGGCCTATCGCAAGCTGGTCCTCAGCGAGGGCCGGGCCGCCGGCGCGATCCTGCTCGGCGACGTCCGCGGCAGCGAGGACCTGCTGGGCGCGATCGCCGCCGGCGAGGAGGTCACCGACCCGCTCGGCCGCCTCGCCGCCTCGGCGGAGGCCGGCGTCGCCGACCTCCCCGCCAGCGCCCAGATCTGCAACTGCAACGGCGTCTGCAAGGGCGAGATCGTCGCCGCGGTCGCCGAGGGCGGCTGCGCGACGCCGCGCGAGGTGATGGCGCGGACCCGCGCCGGCACCGGCTGCGGCTCCTGCAAGGCCGCCGTGGTCGAGCTGGTCGCCGCCGAGACCGGCGGCCTGGTCGAGGAGCCCGCCTACCTCTGCCCGTGCCGGGCGCAGACCCGCGAGGAGTTGGCGGCGACGATCCGCGAGCGCGGCCTGGAGGCGGTCAGCGAGGTCGCCGAGGCCTGCGGCACGGGTCGCGACTGCGGCCAGTGCAAGCCGGCGCTCGCCTACCTCGTCTCCGAGGTGAACGCCAACCGCCACCGCGAGGAGCGCGCCGCCCGCTTCATCAACGACCGGGTCCACGCCAACATCCAGAACGACGGCACCTTCTCGGTCGTGCCGCGGATGTACGGCGGGGTGACGACGCCGAGCGAGCTGCGCCGCATCGCCGACGCCGCCGAGCGCTACGACGTGCGCATGGTCAAGGTCACCGGCGGCCAGCGGATCGACCTGCTCGGGGTCCGCAAAGAGGACCTGCCGAGCATCTGGCGCGACATCGGCATGCCCTCCGGTCACGCCTACGCGAAAGCCGTGCGCACGGTGAAGACCTGCGTCGGCGAGGACTTCTGCCGCTTCGGCCTCGGCGACTCGATCGCGCTCGGGATCGCGCTGGAGAAGGAGTGGGAGGGGCTCTACACGCCGGCGAAGGTCAAGGGGGGAGTCTCCGGCTGCCCGCGCAACTGCGCCGAGGCGACGATCAAGGACATCGGCATCGTCGCCGTCGAGGGCGGCTGGCAGATCCGCGTCGGCGGCGCCGCCGGCGCCTGCGTGCGCGAGGCCGACGTGCTGGAGACCGTCGCCACTCCCGCCGAGGCGATCCGCACCGCCACCGTCGTGCTCCAGCACTACCGCGAGAACGCCGAGTACAAGGAACGCCTCTACGACTTCGTGCCGCGGGTCGGGCTGGAGGAGATCCACCGCGTCGTCCTCGACCCCGAGCTCTCCGCCGAGCTGCTCGAGCGCTTTCGCATCGCCAAGGCCGCGGTCGCCGATCCCTGGCTGGAGCGCGACCGGCCCTACCACCCGCGCCAGTTCAGCGACCTCGACCCGCCCGGGGGCGGCGACCTCCTCGCGGCCCTCGACGGCGAGCCCGCGGAGCTCGAGCCACCGCTGCCGGCTGACCCCTGGGGCCGCGCTGCCGCCCTGGTCGGGCCACCCCCGGAGGGCGAGCTGTGAGCGCGGGGGAGACGCTCGCGGTCTGTCGCACCGGCGACGTGCCGGCGGGCGAGGGCCGTGCCGTGACCGTCGGCGGGCGACGGCTGGCGATCTTCAACGCCGAGGGGGGCTGGTACGCGACCGATGCCGCCTGCCCCCACCTGGGCGGCCCGCTGGCCGACGGCATCCTCTCGGACTCGTGCGTGACCTGCCCCCTGCACGAGCGCCGCTTCGACCTGCGCAGCGGCGAGGACCTGGGCGGCGGCGACCCCCTGCCGACCTATCCGGTCCTCGTCAGCGATGGGGTCGTGGAAGTCTCGCTACAGGCGCTCCCCGCCGGCGCCGGCGACGCCCTTCTCTCCGCGTAGCGGCACCGCCATCTCCGCCCGGACCGAGCAGGACGCCACGCGCGCCCGCCTC
>JBEHWY010000162.1:0-8197 GCA_048498975.1 Actinomycetota bacterium
GCCGGGCCGCCCGCCGCCACGGCTACCGGCCTCCGCGAAGCTCCTGCCCGCCCCCAAATCCCACCCAGCCCGACGGGCCGATTTCCCGGGATATACCCGGCTTTTCGTCCCGTCGGCGGGTTAGAGGCGGACGGGGATGCCGTCGGCTGCGAGGCGCTCCTTGGCCTCGCGGACGCGGTAGCGGCCGTAGTGAAAGATCGAGGCGCAGAGCACGGCGTCCGCGTGGCCCTCGGCGATCGCCTCGCTGAGGTGGGAGAGCTCGCCAGCTCCTCCCGAAGCAATGACGGGGACTGGGACGGCCTCCGCAACGGCTCTGGTCAGGGCAATGTCATAGCCATGATTCGTGCCGTCGCGGTCCATGCTGGTCAGCAGCACCTCCCCCGCGCCGCGGCGCACCGCCTCCTGAGCCCAGGAGACGGCCTCGCGCCCCTCGACCCGCTCGCGGCCGCCCTTGACGTAGACGCCCCAGCCGCCGTCCTCGCGTTTGGCGTCGATCGCGATCACCACGCACTGGGCACCGAAGTGCTCGGCGAGCTCTTCGAGCAGCTCGGGGCGCGCCAGGGCCGAGGAGTTGACCGAGACCTTGTCGGCGCCGGCGTCGAGGACCGCCTGGGCGTCGGCCACCGAGCCGATGCCGCCGCCGATCGTGAAGGGGATGAAGACGTTGTCGGCGGTGCGGCGGGCGAGCTCGACGATCGTCTCGCGCTTTTCGTGCGAGGCGGTGATGTCGAGGAAGACCAGCTCGTCGGCCCCCTCGGCGTCGTAGCGCTCGGCCAGCTCGACCGGATCGCCCGCGTCCCGCAGACCGACGAAGTTGGTCCCCTTGACGACGCGTCCGGCGTCGACGTCGAGGCATGGGATGACGCGCTTCAGGACCATCACGGAAGCGTAACGAGGCGCGTTATGCCGCCGATAGGACGCAAAAGGCGCCTATCGCAGGGCGGCGATGCCCTCGGCGACGGTGAACTTGCGCTCATAGAGAGCGCGGCCGACGATCGCGCCTTCGACGTTGGGGGCCTCGGCGCCGAGCGCGGCCACCGCCTCGAGGTCGGCGAGTGTGCCGACGCCGCCGGAGGCGATCACCCGCGCCTCGGTGGCGGCGGCGATCTCCCGCAGCTGATCGATCGCCGGCCCGGCCAGCGTGCCGTCGACCTCGATCGCCGTGCAGAGGAAGCGCCGCACGCCGCGCCGGCCGAGGTCGGCCACCGCATCGGCCGCGGCGACGTCGCTGGTCTCGGTCCAGCCCTGCAGGGCGACGCGGCCGCCCTTGGCGTCGACCGAGACGACGACCCGCTCGCCGTGCTCGGCGAGGACCGCGTCGAGGAACTCGGGGTCGCGCAGCGCCGCGGTGCCGATCACGACCCGCGCCGCGCCGCGCTCCAGCAGCGCTGCCACCGCAGCCGGCGAGCGCAGGCCGCCGCCGACCTGGATCGGACAGCCGAGCGCCGCGATCGCCGCGATCGCGTCGAGGTTGCGCGGCTCCCCCGCCTTCGCCCCGTCGAGGTCGACGACGTGGAGGAACCCGGCCCCTTCGGCGATCCAGCGCCGCGCGGCGTCGGCGGGGTCGGCGTCGTACACCGTCTCCCGCGCGTAGTCGCCCTGCAGCAGGCGCACGGCATGGCCGTCGCGGATGTCGATCGCCGGATAGAGGAGCACCGGAACCTCGGGGGCGCCTAGGCGGGGACCGCGGCGCAGACGCCGGCGAAGTTGGAGAGCAGCCGCAGACCCGCGGCGCTCGACTTCTCCGGGTGGAACTGGACGCCGAAGACGTTGTCGCGCTCGGCGGCGGCGGCGAAGCGCTCGCCGTACTCGGCGCTGCCGAGCAGCTCGCCGGACGAAGGCCGGGCGACGAAGGAGTGCACGTGGTAGAAGGGCGTCTCGCTCGGGATCCCCTCGGTCAGCCGCGACTCGCGCTCCCAGCGCACCGGGGTCCAGCCGATGTGCGGGACCTTGAGGCCGCCCGCCTGCAGGCCGGTGACCGGCCCGTCGAGCAGGCCGAGGCCCACGGCGCCGCCGAGCTCGGTCGTCGACTCGAACAGCAGCTGCAGCCCGAGGCAGATTCCCAGCAGCGGCACGCCGGCGGCGCGCCGCTCGGCGATCAGCTCGTCGAGGCCGCGCTCGCGGACCCGCTCCATCGCCCGCGGGAAGGCGCCGACGCCGGGCAGGATCAGCCCGTCGGCGGCCCTCACCTCGGCCGGATCGGCGCTGATCGTCGCCGTCGCGCCGACGTGCTCCAGCGCCTTCTCGACCGAGCGCAGGTTGCCCATCCCGTAGTCGAGGATGACGATCCGGGCGCTACTCACTGAGGGTTCCCTTGGTCGACGGGACGCCGCTCTCCTGCGGGTCGATCGAGACGGCGACCCGCAGGGCGCGAGCGAAGGCCTTGAAGCTGGCCTCGATCATGTGGTGGGCGTTGGTCCCGTAGCGGACGTTGACGTGCAGGGTCAGCTTTGCGTTGTTGGAGACGGCGCGGAAGAACTCCTCGGCGAGCTCGGTGTCGAAGCCGGCGATCGAGGTCACCGGCAGGTCGGCGTCGAAGTGGCAGTAGGGGCGGCCGGAGATGTCGAGCGCGCATTCGGCCAGCGACTCGTCCATCGGCACCACGGCGGCGCCGTAGCGGCGGATCCCGGCGCGGTCGCCGAGCGCCTCGTCGAGCGCCTGCCCGAGCACGATGCCGACGTCCTCGACGGTGTGGTGGGCACCGGTCTCCAGGTCGCCCTTGGCCTCGACCCGCAGCCCGAGGCGTCCATGCCGGGCCAGCAGGTCGAGCATGTGGTCGAGGAAGCCGACGCCGGTACTGGCGCTCGACTCACCTCCCTCGAGGTCGAGGGAGAGGCTGATCTGGGTCTCGGCGGTCTGCCGCTCGCGGCTGGCGCTGCGCGTGCTCATTGCCTAATCATCGCTGACTCGCCGTGGACGGGGAAGCCCTCGGCGCGGGCCAGGGCGTCGACGTGCGGCGCCAGCTCGGCGGCGGCGCCCGGTGAGATCTCGACCGTGGTGATCCGCCGGCGGAAGGCGGCGGGCCCGAGCGGCCCGGTGAAGCGCCCGGCGCCGCCGGTCGGCAGCACGTGGTTGGAGCCGGCGGCGTAGTCGCCGAAGGCGGTGGCGCCGAAGCGGCCGGCGAAGACGCAGCCGGCGGCGGTGATCCGCTCGGCCAGCAGCGCCGCGTCCTCGTCGAACAGCTCCAGGTGCTCGGGGGCGAAGGCATTGGCGAGGTCGGCGGCATTGGCGAGGTCGGGCACGGTGAGCAGCGCCAGCGGCGCGTCGGCGACGCCGGGACGAGCCGCCGCCGCGAGCTCGACCGCGTCGGCGACCGCTTCGAGCACGTGCTCCTCGACTGCGACGAGGAGCAGCGGGCTGTCGGCGCCGTGCTCGGCCTGGGCGCAGAGGTCGAGCGCCGCCCACTCGGGATCGGTGTCGTGGCCGGCGATCAGCATCAGCTCCGATGGGCCGGCCAGCGAATCGATCCCGACGGCGCCGTAGACGCGGCGCTTCGCCTCCCGCACCCATTCGTTGCCGGGGCCGGCGATGACGTCGACCTTGGGCACCGAGGCGGTGCCGTGGGCAAGGGCGAAGATCGCCTGGGCGCCGCCCATCGCGTAGATCTCCTCCAGTCCGCAGAGGGCGGCGGCGGCGAGCACCAGCGGGTGCAGGCGGCCGTCGGGACCGGGCGGCGAAGCGAGCGCGATGCGCTGCAGGCCGGCCACCTGTGCCGGGATCGCGCACATCAGGACGCTGGAGGGATAGGCGGCGCGGCCGCCCGGCGCGTAGATGCCGGCAGCGCCGACAGGAACCCAGCGCACGGTCACCTTTTGGCCCTGCGGCAGCTCGACCACCTCGCGCTCGTTGCCGAGCTGCGCTTCGGCGACGGTGCGGATGTTGGCGGCGGCGACCTCGAGCGCGCTGCGCAGTTGCGGGTCGAGCCCGGCGAGGGCCTCGCCGGCGAGGGCGGGATCGACCAGCAGCGACTCGGGCGGGTTCTCGGGCGCGTCGAAGCGCGCGGTCAGCGCCAGCACCGCCTCGTCGCCGAGCTCGATCACTTCGCGCTCGATCGGGTAGACGTCGACCGGCTCCGCCGCCTCCGCCACCCAGGCGCGGATCGCCGCCGCGGTCTCCTTCGCCCCACCCCACTCGAAGCGTCGTGTCCTCATCCCGCCGTCACCTCCCGCAGCTTCGCGGTCAGCGCGTCGACCTCGGCCGCGCGCAGCTTGTGAGCGACGCGGTTGGCGACCAGGCGCGCCGTGCACTCGACGATCTCCTCGCGCACCTCGAGGTCGTTCTCTTCCAGGGTGCGGCCGCTGGCGACGAGGTCGACGATGCCGTCGCCGAGCCCGGTCAGCGGCGCCAGCTCGACCGAGCCCTTGACCTCGATCGTCTCGATCTGGCGGCCGGTGCCCTCGAAGTAGCGCTCGGCGATGCGCGGGTACTTGGTCGCGATCCGCGTCATCCCCAGTCGCCGCTGCGCCTCGCCGAGGCGGGAGTCGCCGCGGCGGCCGGCGAGGACCATGCGGCAGCGGCCGAAGCCGAGGTCGAGCAGCTCGTAGACGACCCGGTCGGACTGCTCGAGCAGGACGTCCTTGCCGGTGATGCCGACGTCGGCGGCGCCGGCCTCGACGTAGGTCGGCACGTCGGAGGGGCGCATCGTCACCAGGATGAGGCCCTCGGTCTCGAAGATCAGCGAGCGCGAGTCGCTGCGCGGCCCCGAGGTATCGACCCCGATCGCGTCGAGGACGTCGAGGGTTTCGCCGAGCAGCGCCCCGCGCGGAACCGCGAGCTTCAGCGGGCCGTCGACCGCGGCGTTCACGGCGCGGTCCTCTCGCGGCGGGACTCCTCGTTCATCTGGGCGACGTGGACGCGCTCCAGGTAGAGGGCGAAGCCGGCCGCCGGCAGGTCGAC
Source organism: Actinomycetota bacterium (assembly GCA_048498975.1). Classification (GTDB taxonomy): domain Bacteria; phylum Actinomycetota; class Thermoleophilia; order Solirubrobacterales; family 70-9; genus VAYN01. The sequence continues at coordinate 4,897 of JBEHWY010000162.1, forward strand.
GCCAAAGCGGCGCATCAGGTTGTCGTAGCGGCCGCCGCCGCCGATGATGTCGCCGAGCGCCGGGTCGTAGACCTCGAGGATCGCGCCGCTGTAGTAGCCGAGGTCGCGCAGCAGCCCGAGGTCGATCTGGACCCGGTCGGCGACGCCGCGGCGCTCGAGCGCGTCGAAGGTGCTCTGCATCTGGGTCATCGCCCGCTCGACCGCCGCGCCACCGAGGCCGCGCGCCTGCTCCAGCACCTCCGCCCCACCCCGCATCTGCGAGAGCGCGACGCAGGTGGCGATCCGCTCCTCGCCGATCCCCGGCACCTCGGAGAGCGCCTCCTCGAGCCCGACCAGGTCGTGTGTGGCGAGCCGGCCGAGGATCGCGTCGCGATCGTCTCCCTCGACCCCGAACTCGGCCAAGAGCTGGCGGTAGAGATCGGCGTCGCCGAGGCCGATCACGGCGCGGTCTAGACCGGCCGCGTCGAGCGCCGCCTCCAGCACCTCGATCACCTCGGCGGTCCCCTCCGGCGCTGGCGCGCCGACCAGCTCGACCCCAGCCTGGACGAACTCGCGCATCTGGCCCCGCTGCGGGCGCACCGCGCGGTAGGTGCTGGCCATGTAACAGAAGCGCAGCGGCGGCTCGGCGGTCGCGTAGCGGGTCGAGACCAGGCGCGCGATCGGGATCGTCATGTCGGAACGCAGCGCCAGCAGGTCGCCGCTCTCGTCGAAGAAGCGGTAGGAGCTGCCGCCGCCGCGAGCGCCGCCGCGAGCCAGCACCTCGTCGTACTCGATCGCCGGCGTCGCCACCTCACCGTAGCCGCGCTCCTCGAAGACCTCGATCAGGGCACGGTTGAGACGGCGCAACTCGCGCATCTCGTCGGGGAGGATGTCCCTCGTTCCCGGTGGAATCGGATGAATCATCGGGCTGACCTTACGAGAGAACTGCCAAAAAAGCCTGCTCCGGCTAGGCCGGAACCTCGTCGGAGACGCGCTCGATGCGCGCCCCCAGCGCGCGCAGACGGTCGTCGATCCGCTCGTAGCCGCGGTCGATCTGGCGAATGTTGCCGATGTGCGAGGTGCCGTCGGCGGCGAGGGCGGCGATGAGCATCGCCATCCCGGCCCGGATGTCAGGGCTCTCGACGCGCTCGCCGTGAAGCCGGCTCGGACCGCTGACGATCGCCCGGTGGGGATCGCAGAGCGTGATCCGAGCGCCCATCGCGACCAGCTTGTCGACGAAGAAGAGGCGGTTCTCGAACATCTTCTCGAAGATCAGGACCTCACCCTCGGCCTGAGTCGCGAGGGCCAGGGCGATCGAGGTGAGGTCGGCCGGGAAGGCCGGCCAGGGACCGTCCTCGATCTTCGGAATCGCGTCGCCGAGGTCGGCTTCGACTTCGAGCCGCTGCTCGGGCGGGACGACGATGTCCTCGCCGTCGATCTCCGAGCGCAGCCCGAGCCGCCGGAACTGGCGGCGGGTCATGCGCAGGTCGGCCGGCTCGACGTCGCGGATCCGCAGTTCGCCGCCGGTTGCCGCGGCGAGCGCCATGAAGCTGCCGACCTCGATGTGATCGGGCGAGATCGAATGCTCGGCGCCACCGAGCTCGCGGGCGCCGTGGACTGTCATCACGTTGGACCCGATGCCGTCGACCCGGGCGCCCATCTTGGTCAGCAGCCGCGCCAGGTCCTGGACGTGGGGCTCGGAGGCGGCGTTGGCGATCTTGGTGGCGCCGGGGGTCAGCGCCGCCGCCATCAGCGCGTTCTCGGTCCCCATCACCGAAGGCTCGTCCATGAAGATCTCGCAGGCGCAGAGCCCGCGCGGCGCCGAGAGCTCGATCCAGCGGTCGCCGGCGACATCGGCGCCGAGGTCCCGGAACGCGTCGAGGTGCGCGTCGAGCCGGCGGCGGCCGATGAAGTCGCCCCCCGGTGGCGGCATGTGCGCGGCGCCAAAGCGGGCCAGCAGCGGCCCGGCGAGCAGGAACGAGGCACGGATCTGACTCGAGAGCCGCTCGTCGACGGCCGGCTCGGAGACGTCCCGCGCGCAGAGGCGGACGCTGTTGTCCCCGATCCACTCAACCTCGACCCCGAGCTGCTCGAGCAGCTCGATCTGCGCTTCGGTGTCGCGGATCCGCGGCACCCGGTGCAGGACGACGTCCTGCTCGGTGAGCAGGCAGGCCGCGAGGATCGGCAGGGCCGCGTTCTTGTTGCCGGCGACGGTCAGCTCCCCAGAGAGCGGCACGCCGCCTTCGATGACGAATTTCTCCATTGGCCGGCCTAGGCTACCGACCGCTTGCGCGCCACCCCCGGACCCTCTAGGATCCTTCTGTGACGAGCGTCACGGGGCGTGGACACCAGACCACTGCTAAGCCCCGCTAAGACGTTCGCAACATGCGCTTCTGGGGTTCGCACCGCCACTGACGCTCAGGGGCGGTGCGGCATGCCCGCGTCCTGAAACCCGCTTGCAGAGCCGAAATCAGGCCCGCCCTGCAATTCTCGTTGCAGCCCGGAGTTGCCGTCCGAGGGCCGGACTACCTTACGAACCCATGTTCGATTCTAAGCAAACGCTAACGACCCGGCTGGCAGATGCAGCCGACCTGGTGATCGACTTCGCAACCCTCGGCGAGTACGGGCTCGAGCCCGTTGGGAGCACTCCCGGGGGTTGCGACGGCGCCCGCCTGCGGCCGATGCCGATCGCCGATCGCACCAGCTTCACCGAGGTTCTCTTCCCCAATCTCTGCAGCGGCCGCACGCGTCCGCGGCAGGCAGCAAAAAGCAGCGGACCGCGCCGACGTGGCGCGCGTTCCGCTGCTTAGAAGAAGAACCGGCGGCGACCTACTCTCCCAGGGGGTTGCCCCCCAAGTACCATCGGCGCTGAAAGGCTTAACTGCTCTGTTCGGAATGGGAAGAGGTGTTTCCCTTTCGCTATGCGCCACCGGAAACGTTGCGAGACGCTCGGTGGAGCTTGAAAACCGCACAAGGCCTCAGAGTAAGTAATTAAATATCCGTCAAGCCCTCGACCCATTAGTACCGGTCGGCTGAGCACATTACTGCGCTTACACCGCCGGCCTATCAACCTGGTGGTCTACCAGGGGTCTTACTCCCTCAAAGGGGATGGGAGAGCTTATCTCGAGGACGGCTTCCCGCTTAGATGCTTTCAGCGGTTATCCGTTCCATGCGTAGCTAACCTGCGGTGCCCTTGGCAGGACAACAGATACACCAGAGGCATGTTCATCCCGGTCCTCTCGTACTAGGGATGACTCCTCTCAACTCTCCAACGCCCACAGCAGATAGGGACCGAACTGTCTCACGACGTTCTGAACCCAGC
>JBEHWY010000163.1:0-8063 GCA_048498975.1 Actinomycetota bacterium
GCCGGCGCACCTACCTGCCCTGTGGGTGCGCCGGGCCGCCCGCCGTTACGCGAAGCCGACGAACGCACCTCGCTAGCCTCATCCGCGGGTTTTCAAACGTCGAGGAGGAGTGCAGATGAGGATCGGGGTACTGGGGACGGGCGCCGTCGGGCGCGCGATCTCCGACCGGCTGCTGCAGCTGGGCCACACGGTGACGATGGGCTCGCGCAGCGCCGACGGGGAGGCGCTGGGCGAGTGGCTGGCGGGGGCTGGCGAGGGCGCGGACGGCGGCGACTTCTCCGAGGCCGCGGCGGCCGGCGAGCTGGTCTTCAACTGCACCGCCGGCACCGCCTCGCTGGCGGCGCTGGAAGCGGCCGGGGCCGAGAACCTGGCCGGCAAGACGCTGGTCGACGTCGCCAACCCGCTCGACTTCTCCGGCGGCTTCCCGCCGACGCTCTCGGTCTGCAACGAGACCAGCCTCGCCGAGCAAATTCAGGCCGCCTTCCCCGAGTCGCACGTGGTCAAGGCGCTGAACACGGTCAACAGCGCGGTGATGGTCGACCCGGGGCGCGTCCGCGGCGACCACTCGGTCTTCGTCTGCGGCGAGGACGCGGGGGCGAAGGCCCAGGTGCGGGCGCTGCTGGAGGCGATCGGCTGGGCGCCGGAGGCGATCCTCGACCTCGGCGACCTCAGCGCCGCGCGCGGCACCGAGATGTACCTGGCGCTCTGGGTGCGGCTCTACGGCACCCTCGACAGCGCCGACTTCAACATCGCGATCGCCCGCTAGACAGGCGGCGCGCCGTACCGAACTCGGCGGCAAACCGAAGCGACAGGCGATGCGGCCGGGCGTAGAACTGCCCCATGCCGAAAAAACGCCTGATCACCGTCGTCCCCGTCCTCGCAATCACGCTCTGCCTCACGGCCTTCGCCCGGGTCGCCACGGCCGCGCCCGCGGTCACCAACACCAACGACCACGGCGCCGGCTCGCTGCGCGAAGCGATCGCCGAAGCGGCGCCGGGCGAGACGATCGCCGTCCCCGCCGGCACCTACAGCCTCACCTCCGGCGAACTGACGATCGCCAAGAGCCTGACGCTGGCCGGCGCCGGCGCCGAGCAGACGACGATCCGCGCCGGCGGCCAGTACCGGGTCATCCGCGTGACCGGGGCCGGCAACCAGGTGACGCTCTCGGGCCTGACCGTGCGCGACGGCGACCTGCGCGAAAACCGCGCGCTCGGCGGCGGCGTCCTCAACGGCGGCGCGGCCCTCACCCTGCGCGGCGTCGCGGTCGTCCACAACTCGGCGACGACCCCGACCCCCGCGGGGGTCAACGCGGCGGCGATCGGCGGCGGCATCGCCAGCGCCGCGGCGACCTCGCGCCTGACGATCCTCGACAGCCTCGTCGCCGAAAACGCCGCGATCGCAGCCGGCCTCGCCGGCGGCCACGGCGGCAGGGCGATCGGCGGCGGCCTGGTTGCGGCCGAAGGGCCGCTGACGGTCGAACGCGCGACCGTGCGCGACAACCGCGTCGACGCTCGCGGCGGCCAGGGAGCGGCCAACATCTCGCAGACCGGCGGCGAAGCCGAGGGCGGCGGCATCGCGATCGCGGTCAGCGACGCCCAGCTGACCGACCTCACCGTCGCCGGCAACCTCGCCGACGCCAGCGCCGGCCCCGGCGCCTTCAACGGGAGCGCCATCGGTGCCGGCCTCTTCTTCGAAGAGAACGACCAGTCGGCGGCGCTGACGCGGGCGACGGTGACCGCCAACACCGCCCGGGTCGGACGCGGGGCGGCAGCGGCCCTCGCCGAAGGCGGCGGGATCTTCCCCTTCTTCGCCAAAGGCAAGCTCGCGATCCTCGCCTCCACGATCAGCGGCAACGCGGTCGAAGCCGGCGAAAACGCCGCCGCCAAGGGAGGCAACCTGGTCGCTTCGGCGCAGGTCTCGGTCGCCGACACGATCATCAGCGGCGGCCGCGGCCAGCAGGGCAACGAGAACTGCACCTCGGCGACCGGGTCGGTGCTCTCGCTCGGCTTCAACCTCGACAGCCTCGACCAGTGCGGCTTCCACGCCGCCGGCGACCTGACCAACGCCGATCCCCAGCTCGGGCCGCTGCAGGACAACGGCGGCGCCACGGCGACGATGCTGCCGGCGGCGGGCAGCCCGGCCGTCGACCACGGCTCCGCCTTCGGCCTCACCGCCGACCAGCGCGGCCTCCCCCGCCCACTCGACTTCCCGGCGATCGCCAACGCGGCGGGCGGCGACGGCTCCGACGTCGGCGCCGCCGAGCTGCAGCCCTCGGGCGCGATCCGCCTCGGCGGCCTGAAGCTGAACAAGCGCAAGGGCACGGCGCGGCTCGCGGTGCTGGTGCCGCTGCCGGCGGCGGGGACGCTGCGGCTGGCCGGCAAGGGCGTGAAGGCACGCTCGCTGGCGCTCGACGGCAAGCACGCCAAGGTCGTCCTCGTCGTCGCCGCCAAGGGCGCGGCGGCGAAGGCGCTGCGGGCGCACCACAAGCGCAAGCTCTCGGTCCGGGTCACCTACGCGCCGACGGCCGGCTCGCCGCTGACCCTGACCAAGAAGCTGAAGCTGGTCCGGCGCGGACGCTGAGCCGCCGGGCCGCCAAAGCCCACCTGTTACTACTAGTCGGGTGAGCGAGGAGGCGCGCGCAGACGGGATCGCCTTCGCCAGCGAGCCTGGGCGGTGGCTGCTGGCCGTGACCGTGCTCGGCACCGGGATGGCGTTCCTCGACGGCACCGTCGTCAACGTCGCGCTGCCGAAGATCGGCGAGGACTTCGGCGCCGCGACCAGCAGCCTGCAGTGGATCCTCAACGGCTACCTGCTGACGCTGGCCTCGCTGATCCTGCTCGGCGGGTCGCTCGGCGACCGCTTCGGGCGGCGCCGCATCTTCGTCTTCGGCGTGATCGCCTTCACCGCCGCCTCGCTGCTCTGCGCGGTTGCGCCCAGCGTCGAGATGCTGATCGGGGCGCGGTTGCTGCAGGGGATCGGCGGCGCCCTGCTGACGCCGGGCAGCCTGGCGATCATCGAGGCCAGCTTCCGCCCCGCCGACCGGGCGCGGGCGATCGGCGCCTGGTCGGGGCTCGGCGGCGTCGCCACCGCGCTCGGGCCGCTGCTCGGCGGCTACCTGATCGGCGCCGTCTCCTGGCGCGCGATCTTCTTCATCAACCTGCCGATCGGGATCTTCGTCGCCTGGGCGGCGAGCGCGCACGTGCCCGAGAGCCGCGACCCCCACTCCGACGGGCGGATCGACGTCGCCGGCGCCCTGCTCGCCGCGCTGGGGCTCGCCGGCGTCACCTTCGCCCTGATCGAAGCGCCCGACAACGGCGCCTCCGCCGCGGTCATCGCCGCCGCGCTCATCGGCGTCCTCTCCCTCGCCGCCTTCTTCGTCGCCGAGCGCCGCGTGCCGCACCCGATGCTGCCGCTGGAGATCTTCCGCTCGCGCCAGTTCAGCGCCGCCAACGCGGTCACCTTCGTCGTCTACGCGGCGCTCGGCGGCTTCTTCTTCCTGCTCGTCGCCTTCCTGCAGATCTCGATGGGCTACACGCCGATCGAGGCCGGCGCCGCCTCGCTGCCGGTGACCCTGATCATGCTCGCCTTCTCGGCCCGCTCCGGCGCCCTGGCGCAGCGGATCGGCCCGCGCCTGCCGCTGACGGTGGGGCCGCTGGTGATCGCCGCCGGCCTGCTGATGATGATGACCTTCGAACCCGGCGACGCCTACCTGACCGGGATCCTGCCGGCGATCGTCGTCTTCGGCCTCGGCCTCACCCTCGTCGTCGCCCCGGTCACCGCCACCGTCCTCGCCGCCGCCGACATGCGCCACTCCGGCATCGCCTCCGGCGTCAACAACGCCGTCGCCCGCGTCGGCGGCCTGCTCGCCGTCGCCGTCCTCCCGGTCGCCGCCGGCGTCACCGGCGACTCCTTCTACGACCCGGCGAAGCTGACCCCCGGCTTCCACACCGCGATGGCGATCTGCGCCGCCCTCGCCGCCGGCGGCGGCATCCTCGCCTGGCTGACGATCAGCTCCGAGGTCCTCCACCCCGAGGCCGAGCAGCCGAGCGAGGAATACTCCTGCGCCGTCGAAGCCCCGCCCCTGCGGCCGGGCCGCGAGGCGAACGCCGAGCCACGCGAGGCGCCGAGCACCGTGACCAGGTAGGCGGGTGATGGCGAGGCTGATCGGGCCGTCGCGGATCTCGATGAAGAAGCACGCCGCGACGAGTGGGGCCACCCGTCGCGGCGTGCGTCTTCTAACCAGCCTTCACATCCACATCTAGGATCTGTGGATAGTCAGGCAATGCTCAGGCGAGCGGCGCCCTCCTGGTGACGAAATCGTCGACCAGGTCGGCGAGCCCGGCCGGATCCTCGAACATCGGGTAGTGGCCGATGTCGGGCAGGATCTCGACCTCGGCCATCTCGCCGACCAGCTCCGCCGACTCCCGGATCAGCAGCTCCGGGACCCAGAAGTCGTCGCCGCCCTTGATGATCAGCACCGGGCACTTGACGTCGCCCAGCTTGTCGCGGACGTCGTGCATCGCCCAGCCCTGGATGTCGCCGTTGCCGGCCTGCTGCGCGTTCTGGTGCAGCCACCAGAACTCCTTGACCTTCTCCTCGTTGGCCAGCGTCGGCTTGCCGAGCGACTCGATCGCCCCGTACTCGAGGAACGGCTTCCAGGCCGTCGACCAGGATGGCCTCTCCAGCTCGCCCGGGAAGGGCAGGATCGGCTCGCACCAGGCCGGGCCCTCCATCGGCACGATCGCCCGGAAGTCGCCGCTGTGGTTGGCGACGAGGTCGAAGGCGACGGTGCCCCCGATCGCGCAGCCGATGACGATCGCCTGCTCGTCGCCGCAGACCTCCTCGACGAAGCGGTAGACGTACTCGGCGTGCTGGTTGACGGTGCGATGCGGTTCCCAGTCGACCGGGTAGGAGCGCGAGTGCCCCGGCAGGTCGAGGGCGATGCCACGGTAGCCGCGGGCGGCCATCTCCGGCAGGAAGTACTGGTAGATGCGCGAGTCGGCGCCGGCGGCATGGATGCAGACGACCGGCGGCCCTTCGCCGCATTCGTCGTAGAAGGTCCGGTTGCCGTCGACGTGGACGTAGCGCCCGGTGATCTCGGCGACGCTCATGCGGCCACCTCCACCGGCGCGGTGACCGCGTCGGCGAAGCACCGGGCGAGGTGCATCGCGCCGACGTAGACGCGCCCGACTTCGACCCAGTTGCCCTCGATTGCCAGCTCCGGCGGTCGGTAGCCGCTGCCGCCGGCGGCGATCTCCTCCAGCGAGGCCGCGTGCCGCGAACCGGCCGAGACCAGGTCGGAGAAGGTGCGCTCCTTGCTGCCGAGCTTCTCCCAGGCCGAGACCGGGCCCGAGATCTTGAACGTGTAGCCGAACACGGGGGTGAATTCGAGCGTGTCGATCACCTTGCCGCGGTAGATCTTCAGCCAGAGGCTCTGCTCGCCGTAGCCGAGCAGGATCGAGCCGTCGAACCAGCGCGTCTCCTGTTCGAATTCGGGATCGCCCGCGAGCGCCTCCAAAAAGCGCTCACGGAACGACAGGTCATGGACATCCATTGGCGCAACCTCGCTTTCGCGTTTGTGTTTGGAACTGCCTGGGGAGATCGGGGAAGCGGACCGGCCTAGCCGCTGCCGACCCCGGCGCCCTTGCGGACCAGGCGCGAGAGGCCGACGGCGAAGAGGAGGACGAGGCCGGTGACGACGTCGTTGGTCCAGTCCGGCGCCGAGACGATCACGAGCCCGTTGGTGATCGTCGTCAGCAGCAGGGCGCCGAGCAGCGCGCCCGGCATGTTGAAGGTGCCGTCGCGGCTGACCGCGGCGCCGAGGAAGGCGGCGGCGAAGGTCGGCAGCAGCACCGCCGCGCCGACCTCGGGGCGGCCGGCGCTGATTTTCGCCGCGGTGAGGATGCCGGCGCAGGCGGCGAAGGCGCCGGTCACCGCCAGCGAGCCGAGCACGTAGCCGCGCACCGAGATCCCCGCCAGGCGGCTGGCGGCCGGGTTGCGGCCGACCGCCTGCAGGTTGCGGCCGACGACGGCATAACGGCTGACCGCGGCGCCGGCGGCGATCAGGACGAGCATGATCCAGGTCTCGTGCGGGACCCCGAGCCAGGTTCCCTGGGCGATCGAGTCGAAGCCGCTGTCGAGGGGCAGGTTGATCGGCTGGCCGTCGGTCGCCCAGGTGAGGACGCCGATGATCACCGACTGCGTTCCCAGGGTCGCGATCAGCGAGGGAATCGTGCCGTAGGCGACGAGAACGCCGTTGACCGCGCCGGCCGCCAAGCCGGCGCCGATCGTCAGCAGGATCGCCAGCGCCGGCGGCACCCCGGCGTTGGCGACCAGCGCCGCCGCCAGCACACCGCTGGCCGCCATCACCGCGCCGAAGGAGAGGTCGAAGGAGCCGGCGGTCAGCGCCACCGAGAGGCCGGCGGCGAGGATCGCCGCAACCGCCGCCTGGGAGACGATCAGCTTGAAGTTCTCGACGGTGCCGAAGGTCTTGGGCTCCAGCGCCCAGAAGACGGCGACCAGCACCAGCAGCGCGGCGACGCCGGCGAAGCTGGAGATGCCGCGACGCAGCAGGGTCGAGAACCGGGGAGGCCGAGCCGGGACGACGGCGTCGGCGGAGACTTCATGCGTGGTCATAGCAACACCTCAGGATCTGGTCGCGGTTGAGGACGGTTCCGGTGAGCTCGGCCACCAGCCGGCCCTCGCGGAGGACGACCGCCCGGTCGACGAGTTCGCAGAGCTCGTCGAGGTCGGACGTGGCGAGGACGACGGCGCCGCCACCGGCGGTGAAGGTGCGGATCAGCTCGTGAAGCTCGGCGCGGGCACCGACGTCGACCCCGCGGGTCGGCTCGTCGAGCACCAGCAGGCGCGGCTCGCGCTGCAGGGCGCGGGCGAAGAGCACCTTCTGCTGGTTGCCGCCGGAGAGTGCGAGGACCGACCCGGTCGGGGTCGCGCTGCGGATCGAGAGCCGCTCGATCCACTCGCCGGCGAGCCGCTCCTCGGCGCCGTGGTGGATGACGCCGCCGACCGCGGCCGGCGCTCGCGCGCAGCCGAGGGTGATGTTGGCGCTGACCGGGAGGCCGGCGACGAGGCCGTCGGCGAGCCGGTCCTCGGCGAGCATCGCGACGCCGTTGCGGGCGGCCTGGCGCGGGCTGCGCAGGTGCACCGGCTCGCCCTCGAGCAGGAGCTCGCCGGCGGCGACGGGCTGGGCGCCGGCGAGCGCCCGCAGCAAGGTCGAGCGGCCGCTGCCGACGAGGCCGGCGACGCCGACCACCTCGCCCGCCCAGGCGGTGAGGGTGACGTCGCGCAGCTGGCGGCCGGCGCTCAGCCGGCGCGCCTCCAGCACCGGGGTTCCGGTCTGCTCGACCCGGTGCGAGGCAGCGGCGGCCTGGGCCGGCTCGCCGCCGGCGATCAGCCGCACCAGCTCGGCGCCTTCGAGCCCGGCCACCGGCCGGTCGGCAACCGAGCGGCCGTCGCGCATGACGTGGATGCGGTCGCAGATCTCGAGCAGCTCGCCGATCCGGTGTGAGACGAAGATGATCCCGGTCCCCCCCGCCGCGGCCTGGCGCACGGCGGCGAAGAGCTTCTCGAAGTCGTCGAGGTCCATCGCCGCGGTCGGCTCGTCGAGGACGAGGACGCGGCCCTCGGCGCGCAGGCCGCGGACCACCTCGGTCAGCCACCGCTCCCAGGTCGAGACCGCGGCCAGCGGCCGCGTCACGTCGACCTCGTGGCCGAAGGAGGCAAAGGCCTCGCGCGCCTCGCGCCGCATCCGGCCCCAGTCGATGCGCCCGCCGCGGCGCGGGTAGGGCTCGCCGAGGAAGACGTTCTCGGCGACCGAGAAGGTGTCGACCAGCGCCAGCTCCTGGTGGATGACGGCAACCCCGGCGGCGCGGGCGTCGCGGGCGCCGTGGAAGGAGACCCGCTCGCCGGCGAGCGTGATCTCGCCGGCGTCCGGGCGGACGACGCCGGCGAGCATCCGCACCACGGTGCTCTTGCCGGCGCCGTTCTCGCCGACGAGCCCGAGAACCTCACCCTCCGCGAGGGTGAGGTCCACGGCCTCGACG
>JBEHWY010000164.1:0-7985 GCA_048498975.1 Actinomycetota bacterium
GTTGAGCTTTCCCGGACTATTTGCGGAAAAGCTCAACCACACGACCCGCGCGCCCCGCCACGCTCCGCCGTGGCACTACACGGCTAGGACTCTCCCAGCGCCTCGCGCAGACTCGCGAGCTCGGCCCGCAGCGCCGCCAGCTCGCGTTCGAGCCGGTCGAGACGGTCCTCGTCGGGCTCGGCCACGGGAGCTTCGGGCGAAGTGGCCTCGGCCGCGGCGCCAGGCGCCTCCTCCCCTTGCACCGGTGGCTCGGCCGCCGGCACAGGTGCCGGCGGCGACGCCGGCTCCTCCTCCCCGCCGCCGAGCAACTGCGCGTAGCGCTCCTCCTTCTGCCCCGGCCGGCGCGGGTGGCGGGCGACGAGGCCACGCTCGACCAGGCGGTCCAGCGCCGCCTCGACCGCGGCCAGGTCGGTGAAGGAGTGCAGCCGCTCGCTGCGCTGCTTCAGCTCGCCCGGGGTCTGCTCGCCGCGCAGCATAAGCACGCCCAGCAGCGCGATCTCCTCGTCGTCGACCCCGAGCGCTTCGGGCAGCAGGTGGCGGTACTTGCGAGCGCGGCTGCCGGCGCCGCTGGCAAGCCGGGTCCAGCCGCGCAGCGCCAGCCGCCGCAGCGCCTCGCTGACCGTCGCCTCGTCGTAGTCGACCACCGGGTCGCGATTGGTCGACTGGTTGCAGGCGAGGCGCAGCGCGTTGAGCGAGAGTGGGTAGGCGTCGGGGGTCGTCCGCTGCTTCTCGATCAGGCAGCCGACGACGCGGAGCTCGACGGCGTCGGGCTCGAGCGCCACCGCGACCTCAGCCCCGGTCGGGCCGGTCGGGGTAGAGCTCGTCGATCGTGACCAGCGCCGTGTAGGGAGCCTCGGCGGCGGCCTCGATCTCTTCGGCGCCGCCGGCGAGGCGGTCGACGACGGCGACGACGCCGGCCACCTCGAGCCCCTCCTCGCGGATGCGGGCGACCGCAGTCGCGGTCGAGCCGCCGGTCGTCACCGTGTCCTCGACGACCAGCACCCGGTCGCCGGGCGCGACCGGGCCCTCCACCCAGCGCTGCAGGCCGTGCTCCTTGCGCTCGCCGCGGACGAAGAAGGCGACGAGGTCGGCGCGCTCGCCCGCGGCCACCGCCAGCGCCGCGCAGGCGGGCGGGATCGCCGCCGTCGCCGGGCCGCCGACCGCCGTCGCGCCGAGCTCGTGGGCGCGGGCGGCGATCAGCTCGCCGGCGGCGAGGAAGCCGCGCGGCCGCATCAGCGTCCGCCGCGCGTCGACGTAGTACTGGGCGACGGCGCCGCTGGCCAGCGTCACTTCGCCGAGCACCAGCGAGTGCTCGCGCAGCTCGGCGATCAACGTCTCCTTGGCGGCCGCGAGGTCGGTCACGGCGCGCATCCTATGGGGCAGGCTTGCTCAGCGGGATCGTCTTCACCGGATGATTCTTGTGCCCCGGCGTGTAGACGACGATCTTCGCCACGCCCTTGGACTCCGACAGCGGCCCGTAGTAGAGGAATGCCTGCTGGTTGCCGGCGATCGACACCGAACGGGCGAAGGTTTCGCTGCCCGACCTGGTGAACTTGTCGAGCGTCAGGCGGTAGGTGCGACGGCGAGTCGTCGTGTCGCCGAACCACATCAGCTGCTGCTTGGGCTCCTTGACGAAGATCAGCCGCGAGCCCTTCGGCGCGGCGACGCCGGCGACGGTGACGCGGTAGGCGGCCTGCTTCGATTCGGCGCCGAGCGAGATCGCCGGCGAGACGGTCTGGCGGCTCGGTTCGTAGCCGATCGCGTTGCCGTGCGGCGAGAGGGCGACCGCGGCGGTCTGCCCCGGGCCCATGATCAGGTTTTCGATCGTGGCGTCGTAGGTCGGGCCGACCAGGCTCAGCGTCTCGCGGTCGCGGCGCTGCAGGTGGCGGCCGTCGATCGCGACTTCGAATTCGACCCCTCTCGGCAGCCTCACGACCGGCGCCGGCGAGTCGGCGAAGAGCCTGCCGTTCGGCGCCTTGCGGTAGCCGCCCGAGGTCCGCGGCAGCAGCTTGGCGCCGGGGATGCGGTTGACGTAGCGGCCACCCTTCCAGCCGGTCTGGCGACCCTGGGCGTCGGTGACGAGGAAGCGCGCGTGTTCGGAGCCGCTGCCGTCGAGGCGCAGCTCGTTGAACTTGGAACCGGCGCCCTGGCGACCGACGCAGAAGGGGCAGGGCTGCACGCCGAGGCCCGGGGTGACCGGCGCCAGCCGCAGCGACTTCGACTTCGCGTTGCCTTCGTACATCGCCTGCGGGAAGCCGGGCGAGACCATCGCGTAGTAGCTCCAGGTGTTCGTGTTGGTGTTGATCTCCAGCCGCCGGTCGTCGTTCGCCGGCCAGTTGTTGTCGTAGACGAGCACCTCGTAGATCCCGTTGCCCATGTCTTCGACCGCGTAGGGAGTGATCGCGTGGCCCGCTTTCCCTCCGTACTGGAAGATCTCGAAGGTCCAGATCTCCTTCGACTTCGGGTCCAGCGCCCCGTTCAGCAGCTGGTGAAGGATCTGGTTCGGCGTCGCGATCACCGTCTTTTCGGTGATCGAGGCCAGGGTCTGGAAGTCGAAGGCGCGCGCGATCGAGCGCTGCAGCAGCTCGTTGCCCTGGATGATCAGGTCATAGGTGCTCTGCGCGCCCGGGTCGAACGCAGCCAGCGATTTGTAGCCGAAGCGCGGCAGGTAGCCCTTGTAGATCAGCTCGGAGAGCGTGGCGAAGCCGAAGCAGTGCCCGTCGGCCGAGGACTTGTTGAAGGCGTCCATGTAGACCCGCGCCACCGGCGTCGGCACGCACTTGCCCTTGCCCCCCGCGACGCAGACCCCCGGCCCGAAGAGCCGCTCGAGCTCGCTCGCGTCGAGGTTGACGTACCCCTCTTCGGCCCCGTAGTTGGCGAACTGGAACCCGTTCGGTTCCGGCCGGAACCCGTTGTCGGCCACGATCGTCCCGGCGCTGGCGGCAGCCGGCGCGACGAGACAGAGGACAACGACAACCGCCGCGACCACGCAACGGACAGAGGACGAGATCGAACGCGTCAAGACAAGCTAAAAAACGAAGATCGACTCGCCGTAGTGGAGCTGTTCGTAGATGCGGGGCTGGTCGGCCATGAAGGTGCGGACGCAGCCGTGGCTGGCGGGGTAGTTGGGGACTTCGGCGTAGCCGTGCACCGCGTACCCGTTGTGCCAGTAGAAGGAGTAGTACATCCCGTGCGAGTTGAGGCCGGGTTCCTGGCGGTAGAAGCTGTAGTGGCCGGTGATCGTCGGCGTCGAGGACTTGCCGGTGGAGACCGGGTAGATCGCGAACGGCTTGCCGTTTTTGATCAGGACCAGGACCTGCTTGCTGAGCGGCACCTCGGCGTGTTCGCCGGCGTTCGGGTACTTGACGTGGTACTCGCCGCGGCCGGAGAAGACGCTCTTGACCAGGCCGGCGCCGGCCTGCTGGCTGCGGTTCATGTCGTTGACTTTGCGGTAGGCGAGCACCTCGCGGCCGAGGCGGCCGTTGAAGCACTGGCCGCCGCCGGAGACGTAGCCCATCTCGGCCAGCTCGGCTTTGAACTCCTTGACGACTTTGCCGCAGTCACCGGGGTGCAGCGCCGGGAAGCTGACCCGCCAGCTCTTGCGCACGGTCGTGTCGCCGCCGAGCTCCGGGGTCGCCGCGTGGTGGGCGCTGACCGCGTACTTGCCGTTCTTGCGCAGGATCACGCTGTCGCTGAAGGTCCCCGTTTCGCCCTTGCCCTTGCTGACCGGGACGTTGCGAGCGACCAGCCGGTGGCCGTTGAAGTAGAAGGTGACTTCGACCTTCTGGCCGGGGACGTAGGGCGTGACCGTGCCGCTGACCGGCACCGTGCTCCAGATTTCGGCGCGGCCGCCCTCGAGGTCTTCGACGTCGATCTTCACCGTCGCCTTCGGCACCGGAGCCTTCGCTTCCTTGCTCGCCGCGGCCGCCGAGGCGGGCACGAGCAGCAGGCAGGCGAGAGCGAGGAGGGGCGCGAGGCGGCGAATCACCGGCGAAATCCTACTGCCCGAGCAGGGCGACAGAGTTGTTCAGCATGTGGAGGACGATCCCGGGCACGATCGAGCCGGTCTTCTCGTAGAGCAGGGCGAGGATGAAGCCGAAGACGATCAGCGGCGGCACCGCGCTCACCCCGGTCAGCGCGTGCAGGCCGCCGAAGATGAGGGCGCTGAGTAGCGCCGCCGCCAGCCGCGGCAGCTTCTCGCGCAGGCCGCCGAAGAGGAAGCCGCGGAAGCAGACCTCCTCGCTGATCGGCGCCGCGATCACGATCAGCAGGATCTGGACCGGCACCGCGCCGAAGCCCTCGGCGATGTCCTTCTGGTGCGGTTCGACGATCACCTGCGTGTAGAAGGCGGCGAAGGCGAGGTAGGCGACGATCGCGAGCCCCATCCAGAGCAGCGCCGAGGGCTTGAAGCGGCGCACGCCGAGGCGGTCGATGATCTGGCCCAGCGAGGAGGCGCCGCGCCAGGCGGCGATCGCCATCGGCACCAGCAGGAAGCCGAGCGCCGTCGCGAACTGGACGAAGACGTTGCCGGCGGTGGTCAGCTCGCCGTTGTCGTCGTGGAAGGCGACGAGCCCGGGGATCGCCAGCAGGATCCCGGCGCCGAGGGCGAGGATCACCCCGAGCACGGCGGCGCCCGGCCCCCAGTTGGAGTAAGGGAAGGAGAGGCGGCGGCGCTCGACCTCCTGCCCGGCTAAGTTGACGACCATGTCGCCGGCAGTTTCACAGGTCTCGCGCTCGACCCGGACCCGCCTGCGGGTGCTGAAGCGCCTGCTGATCGCGACCGTCGTCGTCGTCCTCGGCATGATCGCCCTGGCCCAGTTCACCGACCTCGAGAAGCTGGCGACCGGGATCCTCGCCTCGACCGCGGTGATCGGCCTGATCGTCGGCTTCGCCGCCCAGCACACGATCGCCAACCTCGTCGCCGGCGTCCAGATCGCGGTCGCCCAGCCGTTCCGGATCGGCGACCGGATCAGCTACGAGGAAAGCGAGGGGCGGGTCGCCGACATCACCCTCTCTTACACCCACATCGACCCCGGCGACGGCAGCTCGGTCGTGATTCCCAACCAGCTGCTGGCCGAAGGGGTCGTCCACAACCACTCGGTCGGCGACACCCAGGCCTGACCCGGCGCGCAGCGGAAGTACCCTCTGGGCGATGACGCAGCGCACGCGTCGACGTCAGCGACGCCGGGGAGGCATCGGGACCAAGCTGCTGGTGGCGGCGGTGGTCGTGTTCGCGCTCGCCGGGATCGCGGTGATCGCGGTGACCTCCTGGGTGCTCGGGGTCGCTGCCGAAGCGCCGCCGCTCTCCAGCTGCAAACCGGTCGACCGCGGCGGCAACTCGACGATCTACGCCGCCGACGGGACCAGGCTCGGCGTGATCGCCTCCCCCGTGGCGCGGGCGCCGGTCTCGATCAAGCGGATCCCGCGCAGCCTGCAGCTGGCGACGGTGGCGATCGAGGACCAGCGCTTCTACCAGCACGGCGGCGTCGACGAGGAGGGCATCCTGCGCGCCGCGGTGACCGACATCGAAGCCGGCGAAGCGGTCGAGGGCGGCTCGACCATCACCCAGCAGCTGGTCCGCAACCTCTGCATCCGCAACCCCGCCCGCACGCTCGAGCGCAAGATCATCGAGGCGCGCCTGGCCGAAGAGTATTTCGACCGCCACACGCGGCGGGAAATCCTCGGCTCCTACCTCAACATCGCCTCCTATGGCACGGTCGAAGGCGCGACCGCGGTCGGCGTCGGCGCGGCGGCGAAGATCTTCTTCTCGAAGCCGGTCGGCAAGCTCGACCTGCCGCAGGTGGCGCTGCTCGCCGGGCTGCCGCAGGCGCCCTCCGAATACAACCCGATCCTCAGCCCCGGACTGGCGAAAGCGCGCCGCAACCTGGTGCTGGCGAAGATGGCGAAGCTCGGCTGGCTGGCGCCCGAGCGGGCGCGGGCGGCGATGCGCAGCGGCCTGCAGCTCGACCTCTCCGACTCCTACTTCAAGCACCGCCAGCCCTACTTCTTCGACTACGTCCAGGACGAGCTGATCAAGGAGTACGGCGTCAACGCGGTGCGCCGCGGCGGCCTCGACGTGCAGACGACGATCGACCCCGATCTGCAGCGGGTCGGACTGGAGGCGATGCGCTCGACCCTGCCCTACTCGACCGACCCCGCCTCGGCGCTGGTCTCGATCGACCCCCGCAACGGCCACATCCGGGCGATGGTCTCCAGCACCCACTACGCCCAGAGCCAGTTCAACCTCGCCGCCCAGGGCCACCGCCAGCCCGGCTCGACCTTCAAGGCCTTCGTGCTGACGACCGCGATCAAGCAGGGGATCGACCCCTACACGACCTACTACACCTCCAAACCGCTGGACCTCAACCTGCCCTACTGGGGCCACTGGGAAGTGCACACCGCCGACGAGGGCTACCAGGGCACGGTCAACCTGAAGCAGGCGACGGTCACCTCCGACAACACCGTCTTCGCCCAGCTCGACCTCGACGTCGGGCCCAAAGCGGTGGCGCAGACGGCGAAGTCGATGGGGATCACGACCCACCTCGACGGCATCCCGGCCGAGGGGATCGGCGGCCTGCGGCTCGGCGTCTCACCGCTGGAGCTGACCGACGCCTACGCGACGCTCGCCTCCGGCGGCGTCCACCACGACCCGGTCGCGATCGAGAAGGTGACCTTCCCCGGCGGCCACGTCGACCGCCCCCAGGCCGCCGACCCCGAACGCGTGCTCTCCCGGCCGGTCGCCTGGGAGGTGACCCGCCTGCTGCACGACAACATCACCGAAGGCACCGGCACCGCCGCCTACACCGGCTGCCCCGGCCAGGCCGGCAAGACCGGCACGACCGACGAATACACCGACGCCTGGTTCTCGGGCTACCAGCCGAACCTGGCGACCGCGGTCTGGGTCGGCTACCCCGAATCGAACGAAATCTCGATGACCAGCGTGCACGGGATCACCGTCTTCGGTGGCACCTTCCCGGCCGAAATCTGGCACCGGCTCTACTCCGAAGGCGGCGTGCCCTGCGAGGAATTCGTCGAACCGCAGCAGCAGATCAGCTGGTCCCCCTACTTCGGCCAGTTCACGCAGGCCAACCCGGCCGACAAGCACGGCGGGACCGGTGGCGGCGGTGGCGAACCGCCGCCGGGGAGCGAAGCGGTCGGCGGCTATGACCCCAACGCCTACGCGCCGGGGGCCGGCCAGGAACCGGCGCCGCTGCCGCCGCCGTTGCCCGAACAGGGCCTCGACAACGGCCACGAAGCCGGCGGGTAGGCGACCATCGACCCCGGGCTCGCCTTCGGCCTCGTCTGGGCCGGGTTCCTCGCCTACCTCGGCTTCCTGGTGGCCGCGCCGGCGCTCGGTCCGCGCCTCGTCTGGCCGGCGATCGGCCTCTGCCTCGCCGCCTTCGCGCTGACGCCGGTCCTGCTCTCCCACGACGTCTTCAGCTACGTCGACTACGCCCGCCTCGGCGTCGTCCACGGCCTCGACCCCTACGTCCACGCGCCCGCGGCGGTCCCGAGCGACCCGGCCTTCGCCGACGTCACCTGGCCCGAAGCGAGGAGCGCCTACGGGCCGCTGTTCACGCTCGCCACCTACCCGCTCGCCTGGCTCCCGGTCGGCGCCGCGGTCGCGGTGCTGAAGGTGACGGCGGCGCTCGCGGTCGGCGCCCTCGCCATGGTCGTCTCCCGCGTCGCCGCCTGGCGCGGCGCCGACCCCCTGCGCGCCGCCGCCTTCGTCGCGCTCAACCCGCTCGTCCTCGTCCACGTCGTCGGCGGCGCCCACAACGACGGCCTGACGATGCTGCTGGCGATGCTCGGCGTCGCCGCCCTCCTCGCCGGCCGCGAGGCCGCCAGCGGCGCCGCGCTCCTAGCCGCCGCAGCCCTCAAGCCCTCCGCCCTCTTCGTCGCCCCCTTCGCCCTCCTCGGCGCAAGCCACCCGGGGCCGACGGGGGGGGTGGTGGGGGGGGTGTGTCCGAAACACGGCACGTGGC
>JBEHWY010000165.1:0-7941 GCA_048498975.1 Actinomycetota bacterium
CAGCAACGGGATCGAGACGATCGCGCCGACGGGACACCACCCGCAGCAGCTCGCCGAAGGGGACGACCCGGCCTACTCGCCGAACGGCAAGCTGATCGCGTTCACCACCAACGGCCGTCACCTGATGGTGATGCGCAGCGACGGCAGCAGCCCACGCATGGTCTACGACGGCACCAGCTCGGTCAGCGAACCGTGCTTCAGCGGCGACGGCCAGACGCTCTTCTTCACCCACGACACCAGCGGCGAGGGCTACGCCGACATCTGGTCGATCCCGCTCAGCGGCGGCACGCCCCGCCGCCTGACCACGACCGGCACGCATGACTCTGAAATCGACTCGAAGGACCCGCAGGCCGCCCCCAACGGCCGCTACGTCGCCTTCGAGCGCAACGGCTGGATCTGGACGATGCGCCCCAACGGCACGCGCCAAAAGAAGCTCGCGCTCGGCTCCGCGGCCTCGATCTCGCCGACCAGCCGCCGCATCGTGATCTCCCGCCGCGAACACCTGGTCTTGATCGGAGCGGCCGGCGGCGGCGAACGCATCCTCAGCCCGATCACCTTCAAGAAGCAGCCCGAGGAGCTGACCCGCGGCGTCGCCTGGCCCTCCTTCTCCCCCAACGGCCGCGCGGTCGCCTTCACCCTCAAGCGCACCACCAGCTTCGGCCCCGGCCTAAACCAGAGCAACCGCCTCGCCGTCTACTCGCTGGCGACGAGGAAGACGCGGATCCTGACCAGGCCCGAGGTCAACGCCCGCCACGCCGACTGGCAGCCGCTGGGCTGACGGCTCCCGGCTATTCGCTCGGGGTCAGGGTCGCCCGCAGGGACGATCCGGTGAGGGGCACGTCCGCCCTGCCGGGGAAGTCGACGGCGAGGTCGCCGCTCCAGCGCTGGCCGGCCTCCTTGGCTCGGTCGAAGTGAGCACTCCCGGCGAACGGCGGCGGGGGACGGATGGTCGCGGTCCGCAGATGCCGGTCGTAGGTGAAATCCGCGCCCGGCGTCCGCAGTGCTACGTATCTCTCGATCGAGATGCCGCTGCCGTATTCCGACATCGAGGCGGTGATCTGCGCGGCGGCTCCCGGTTTTGACTTGTGGACGCCCAGCTCGGGACCCAGCGCCGGATTGCGGACGCTGAGCTGTGCACCCCGGCCGCGACCGACCGAGCCTCCGCCGAAGGAGGGTTCGCCGCAGACAGCCGAGAGGAGATAGTCGATATTGCCGGGCACCGCCGTGACTTCGGCTTCGGTGAATCCTTCCTCACCGTGGAACTCGAACTTTCCTTCGTACTGGCCGGAATCGAAGTGGACCTTTTCCTTGCCGCAGGGCGCGGTGGCTGCCCGACCGGAGCGCTGGAAGTTGAGCGAGATCTCCCCCAGCTGACCCAGGTCGGACTGAATCGAGGTTTCGGTCACCGCCGCCGGTGCCGTGTAGTAGACGGCTCTGCCCTTGGCGGCGGCGATGATCTGGACCGAGCCGCCGCGATGTTCCCGGGGCGGCACGGCGACCACGAGCAGCGTGTAGCCGTTGCTCGCCTGCAGCCGGAAGCCGCCGGGCACGGGAAGGGGCTTGGTCGTTGCCGCGTCGGATCGATGGGCCACGGGTCGCGCCGAACGGGTGGCGTGGGCGCGGTGACTGCGCACGATGACCGGCTCGGCGCTGGCAACGTCAAAGCGGTGGCCGGACCCTTCCCAAGTCACCTCTACTTCGACCCGTTCGCCGTTGCGGAAGTAGACGGGATGGTCGCGATTGTCGAAAAAGGTCCCCGGCACCCGAACCCGGAACCAGGCATTGCCGTGCACGTCGGTGCGCCCGCCGGAGAAGGTCCGCGCGCTGCATTCGTCTTCGCAGATGGCAGTTGGAAAGAACGAGACCTGAAGGTCGCCCGCTCCGGGGAACCCAGCGACCCGCATCGTCTCGAGGTGACCCGGGCGCAGGCGACCGTCGGTGATCAGCCGGGGACCCTTTTCAGCACCTCCACCACGTCCCTGTCCCAAACCCGCGCCAGGGGCTGCGACCAGGCAGACGCCCGCCAGTAGCCCGACCAGTAGAGCCCTCCCTGCCAATCTCATCGCCGCAGCCTATAGAAAGGCAACTTCCATGTTTATGCATCACGCCTGAGTAATATGCCGCCGATGCGTCACCGGCGGAACCTCCTGCTCCTGGCCGCGAGCCTCCTGCTGCTGTCGTTCCCAGCCGCCGCTCAAGCAGCGTGCATCAAGCGTCACCACGTCAGGATCGCGAGCGGTAAGAGCCCCGCGGGCTGGGCTTGGAAGGTTGAAGGATCGATCGGCGACAACGGCAGCTGCCGGGAGTGGCTGTTCGGTATGGACTTCGACCTCGAAGGCTCAGGGAGCTGGGAAACCGCGACCGGAATTCCTGCCGGGGGCCACCTGAATCGCCGCCAGCAAATCGACGCCTTCGACGACCTCCTCGAAGACGGCAGCAGCCGGGTCTTCAGCGGCGTTACCTCGGGCGAAGTGACCAAAGTGGTGGCGACGCTGAGCAACAACAAGCACCTGACCTTCCGACCTAAAGCGCCAGCGGCGGAGCTTCGGCGCAAGGTCGTCTGGCTCCGCAACGTCCGCTACTTCGTCGAGTACTACCCGCCCGAAGGATTCGTCACCGGCATCGCCGAGTTCAACGCCGCCGGCGTCCTGGTCGCTCGCGACAAAACCTGGGAAAACTTCTAGAAGCCCAACGCGAACTTGGCGTCGTCGGTCATCATTTCGGGGCTCCAGGCCGGGTCGAAGACCATCTTCGGGTGGACGGCGGAGACGCCGGGGAGGTCGCCGACGAACTCGCGCATCTGTTCTGAGACCTGGGGGCCGATCGGGCAGGCCGGGGTCGTCAGGGTGAAGGTGATGTAGACGTCCTCTTTCTCGATGTTGACGTCGTAGACGAGGCCGAGGGAGACGAAGTCGAGACCCAGCTCGGGGTCGATGACCTCCTCCAGCGCCTCGTAGACGTCCTCCTCGGTGAGGACTTCGGGATGCTCCTCGGGGGCTACCTGCTGCTCATCGGACATGGGTCAGATGCTACCCGGCCGGGCCGGTGGGCTCGGCGGGCTCGCCCGGGGGCAAGGGATCGGGCGGCGGCCCGGGGGGCGCCGGGGCCAGCTCCAGCTGGAAGGAGCCGACGTCGCGCCAGGCCCCGAGCTTCCAGCCGACTTCGCGGTTGACGCCGGTCTGGACGAAGCCGAGGCGCTCGTGCAGGGCGACGCTGGCGGGGTTGGGCAGGGTGATGCCGGCGCAGGCCATGCGGAAGCCGCGGCGCCGCAGGCGGGCGAACAGCTCCTCGTAGAGGGCGCGGCCGACCCCCTGCCCTGTGCGGCCGGCGGCGACGTAGACAGAGACGCTCGCGGTCCAGCGGTAGGCGGGCCGCTGCATGTAGGGGCAGGCGTAGGCGTAGCCGACGACCTCTCCCCCGTCCTCGGCGACGAGCCAGGCGTGGGTGGCGGCGTAGGAGGCCATGCGCGCCGCCATCTCGGCCGCGTCGGGTGCGCGCTCCTCGAAGGAGGTCGGCGCCGCCTCGACGCTGGGTGCGTAGATCGCCGCGCAGGCGGCGGCGTCGCGGCCGGGATCGGCCTCGCGGATCGTGGGGGAGCTCATCGCCGGCGAAGGATATGGTGCGGCCCGGTGAGCGCCCGTGGACCCATAGTGCGGCGATCGATCGGCATCGTCTTCGAGGACGGCGGCCTGCTGGCGCTCAGCTCGGCGCTGCCCGAGCGCGGCTCCGATCACGGCGACGAGGAGGTGGCGGCGGTGCTCTGCGACCCCGACGCCGCCCCGGTCGAGTTCGGCGAGGCGCTGCTCTCGACCGAATACGGCAAGGACGGCGTCCAGCGCCGCGTCTCGCTCGAGCTCTGGACCGACGCCGAGGACGCGCAGCCGCTGCGCGGCGCCGGCACGCTGATCAGCTCGGTCGACGTCCACCGCCGCGGGCTCGACTCGCGGATCGCCTTCTTCCGCTGGTCGGTCGAGGGTCGCGAGGGCCTCGGCCACTACGAGATCGCCCGCACCGATGCCTGACTCCCCCGCCCGGATCGAGGCCGTCGTCTCCGACTTCGGCGGCGTGCTGACGACGCCGCTTTTGCCCTCCTTCCTCGCCCTCCAGAACGAGATCGGCGTCTCCCCCGAGCACTTCGGCCAGGCGCTGCGCGCGGTGACCGCGGAGGACGGTGAGAACCCGCTGTTCCAGATGGAGCGCGGCGAGATCACCGAGCTCGCCTTCCTCGAACGTCTCGGCGACGGGCTCGAGCCGCTGCTCGGCCACCGCCCCCACATGCACCGCTTCCGCGAGGTCTTCATCGGCACCCTGCACCCGAACGGGGAGACGATCGAGCTGATGCGGGAGCTGAAGGAGAGCGGCCTGCGGATGGCGATGCTGACCAACAACGTGCGCGAGTGGGAGCCGCTGTGGCGGGCGAAGCTGCCGGTCGACGAGATCTTCGAGACCGTCGTCGACTCCGCCTTCGTCGGCTGCCGCAAGCCCGAAGCGCGGATCTACGAGATCACGGTCGAGCGTCTCGGGCTACCGCCCGAGGTGTGCCTCTTCGTCGACGACATCGAGGCCAACTGCGAGGGCGCCCGCGAGTTCGGCATGCAGGCGGTCCACTTCCGCGACAACGAGCAGGCGATCGGCGAGATCCGCGCAGCGCTCGCCTAGAGCGCCTAGTGCTCGCGCCAGCGGCGCGCGAACGGCAGGCGCCAGCTGTTGGGGGCGATCAGGCCGCCGATCTCGGCCGGGCCCCATGACCCCGCCGGGTACGGTTTCACCGCCGGCCCGTCCTCCAGCAGCGGCGCCGATATCTCCCAGAGGCGCTCGATGTCCCTCGCCGTCGTGAACAGGGTGCGGTCGCCGGCCATCGCGTCGCGGATCAGCCGCTCGTAGGCCTCCAGCGCCTCGTGGCGGTAGCCGGTTTCCTCGAGCGAGAACTGCATGCTCGCCTTGTCGAGCACCATCCCCATCCCCGGTTTCTTGCCGTAGAAGGAGAGCGAGACGCGCGAGGACTCGTCGAGGTCGAAGGTGAGATGGTCGGGGCCGTAGCGGCCGACCCGCGAATGCGCCGGGAACATCGACTGCGGCGGCTCGCGGAAGGCGATCGAGATGATCCGCGCCCCTTCCCCCATCCGCTTCCCGGTGCGCAGGTAGAACTTGACGCCGCTCCAGCGCCAGTTGTCGATCTCGTTGCGCAGGGCGACGAAGGTCTCGGTGCTGGAATCGGGGGCGACGCCCGGTTCGTCGGTGTAGCCGTCGTACTGGCCGCGCACGACCCAGTCGGGGTCGAGCGGGCGCAGGCTGCGGAAGACCTTGTTCTTCTCCTCGGTGATCGGTTCCGGCGCCAGCGCCGTCGGCGGCTCCATCGCGACGAAGGCGAGGATCTGCATCAGGTGGGTGACGACCATGTCGCGATAGGCGCCCGTCCGCTCGTAGAAGACCGCGCGGCTGCCGACGCCGAGCGTCTCCGGCACGTCGATCTGGATGTGGTCGATGTGGTCGCGGTTCCAGATCGGCTCGAAGAGGCCGTTGGCGAAACGGAAGGCGAGGATGTTGAGCGCCGCCTCCTTGCCGAGGAAGTGGTCGATGCGGAAGATCTGCTCCTCGCGCAGCACCTCGTGGATCGTGTCGTTGAGGCGGCGGGCGCTGGCCAGGTCGGTGCCGAACGGCTTCTCCATGATCACCCGCGCCCGCTCGACCAGGTCGGTGTTGTCGAGCAGCTCGATCACGTCGGAGGCGGCGCTGGGCGGCACGCTGAGGTAGTGCAGGAGGCGGGTCTCGGGGCCGAGCTCGGCGCCGGCGGCGCCGACCACCTCGGCCAGCCGCTTGTCAGCTTCCTCGAGGCGGACGTAGGTGAGGCGGCGGGCGAATTCCTCCCAGTCCTCCTCGCCGAACTCGTGGCGGGCGAACTCGCGGCAGGCCGCGGCGGCGAAGGCGCGGAACTCGGCCTCGTCCATCGCCTCCAGCGAGACGCCGACGATGCGGAATTCGGGCATCAGCCCGGCGTGGAAGAGGCGCAGCAGGCCGGGCAGCAGCTTGCGACGGGAGAGGTCCCCGGCGGCGCCGAAGATGAGGATGACGTGAGGAGGCAGGGCCGGCACGGCGTCCAGTTCCTCTTGCCGTACGTCAGCCAAGGCGGCAGCTTAGCCATTGGTGCGGCGCGCGGGTAAGGTGCCGCGCTTGAACGCGCAGAGCGGCTCCCTCGACTGCCGAGCCTGGCAAGGCCATGTGATCGTCTGCGGCCTGGAAGAGGTGGGGCTGGCGACGGTCGAGCAGCTGCGGGCGGCGGGAGTCGACGTGGTGGTACTCGACGACGACCCCGAGCAGGCGCGGGCCGAGCTGGTGCGCAGCTGGGGCTGCCCCCACATCGCCGCCCGCGGGCGGCTCGACGACGAGCTGCACGCGGCGGGGATCGACGGCGCCCGCGCCGTCGTCTGCACCCTCTCCAGCGACCTGCGCAACGTCGAGACGGCGCTGCTTGCCCGCGACCTGCGCGACGACGTCACCGTCGTCGCCCACCTCGACAACCCGACCGTCGGCAGCGCCGTCGAAGAGGCGACCGGGGAGGGCAGCGCCCTCGACGTCGCCGGCCTGTTCGCGCCAGCGGTGGTCGACGCCTGCATGCGCCGCCGCGTCCACGACGTGCAGATCGGCGACGAGCACTTCGTCGCCGCCGAGGTCGGCGTCGGCGCGGCGGGCACGCTGCGCGAGCTGTTCGGCGACCTCGTCCCGGTCGGCGTCGTCACCGCCGGCGGCGAGCTGGTCGTCTGCCCGGGGCGCGACCACGAGGTGAGGGAGGGCGACCGCGCGACGCTGCTCGGCAAGCCCGAGGAACTGGCGCGGGCGGAGGTCGCCGGCGGGCCCGAGCCCGAGCAGGCGCCGCAGGGCGGCGGCGCACTGCGCCAGTACATGCGACGGGTTAGCCGCAGCCTCGCCCAGGGCACCGACCGCGCCGTCGGCATCACCCTCGCCCTCTCGCTGGCGATGCTGGTGATCTCGACCGTGGTGCTGCGCCTCGGCTACATCCAGGAGAGCGGCCACCACCTCTCGCTCGGCGAGTCGATCTACTTCACGATCGAGACCTTCGCTACGGTCGGCTTCGGCGACTTCTCCTTCGCCCAGCAGTCGACCGGGATGCAGGTCTTCGGCATCGTCCTGATCATCGCCGGGGTGACGCTGAGCACCGTGGTGCTGGCGCTGATCACCAACGCCCTGGTCAGCCGCCGGATCGAGCGCTCGCTGGGCCAGGGGACGATCCACGGCATGGACGGCCACGTCGTCATCGTCGGCCTCGGTGCGGTCGGGCTGCGCACGCTGGAAGGGCTGCGCGCCGAGGGCCGCGACGTCGTCGTGGTCGAGCGCGACGAGAACAACCGCTACGTCCAGCACGCGCGCTCGCTCGGGGTGCCGATCTTCCACGGCGACGCGACCCTGCGCCAGACGCTGCGCTCGGTCAACCTCGAGGCGGCAGGAGCGGTGGCGATCCTGACCAGCGACGACCTCGTCAACCTCGAGGTCGGCCTCGCCGCCCGCGAGGTGCTCGGCGAGCGCTGGCGCGAGGTTCCCGTCGTCCTCCGCGTCTTCGACCGCGCCCTCGGCAACCGCCTCGAGCAGACCTTCAAGTTCAACCACGTCTGGTCGACCGGCTCGCTCGCCTACCCCTGGTTCGTCGGCGCGGTCCTCGGCCTCTCGATCCTCGCCACCTTCTACGTCCGCAACCGCCCCTTCCTCGTCGCCCGCCTCACCGTCCGCCCCGGCGGCGGCCTCGACGGCCTCGCGATGCGCGAACTCGGCGCCCGCATCCGCGTCGTCGCCATCTCCGGCGCCAATTGCACCCTCGAGCACCCACCCCGCCGCGACACCCGCTTCGCCGCCGGCGACCAGGCCTACCTCGTCGGCCCCTACGAGGAGCTGCTCCGCGTACTCAGTCGCGAACGGGACGGCGAGGAG
>JBEHWY010000166.1:0-7932 GCA_048498975.1 Actinomycetota bacterium
GCGATCAGCTTGCCGTTCGGCGAGTAGGCCGGGTCGTCCCCTTCGGCGAGCTGCTGCGGGTGGTGTCCCGTCGGCGCGATCGTCTCGATCCCGTTGCTGCTCTCGAAGGCGATCAGCCCCGGGCGACCCGGGAAGCTCGCGCCCGCCGGCAGGGCGAGCACGGCGCAGAGCGCAAGCGCCGCGACGCCCACCACACCGATCGCCCGAACCCGCCTCATGCAGCGACGCTAACCGATGCCCCCGGCACCTGGCAATGGCTGTAGGCGGAAAGGCGCACTCGGTCCGCTCAGAAGAAGCCCTGCAGCGCGTAGCGCAGGCCGAGCGCCAGCGCGAGCACGCCGAGCCCGCGCCGCAGCAGCCGCTCCGGCAACTGGGACTGAAGGCGGGCGCCGAGGTAGGCGCCCGCCAGGCCGCCCAGGCCCATGCCGATGCCCAGCGTCCACTCGGGGGCGACGTCGCCGCTGGCGCCGAGGCTGATCAGCCCGTAGGTGGCGACGCCCGCCAGCGAGGTGAGGAAGGTCGCCGTCAGCGCCGCCGGCGCCACCTCGATCACCGTGAAGCCGAAGCCGACCAGGATCGGCCCGAGGATCGAGCCGCCGCCGATCCCGTAGATGCCGCCGATCGTCCCCACCGCCCCGGCGATGTCGAGGATCTGGCGCCCCCGGCGGCTGTTGGGGGCGCTGGCCGGCCGCGGCGCCGCGGCGAAGGCAAGCCAGGCCCCCAGCGGAATCAGCACCGCCGCGACGATGAAGAGGAACGCCTCGCCGCTGCCGAGGAGGAAGACGCGGATCAGCGCTCCGGCAACCACCCCCGGCAGGGTGCCGAGCACCAGCAGCCGCGTCAGCGGCCCACCCAGCCGCCCCTCGCGGCGGAAGCGCAGCAACGCGCCGGGGATCGCGACGAGGTTGTAGATCAGGTTCGTCGGCGTCACCGCCGGGCTCGGCGTGTGGACGACGCTGATCTGGAAGGGGACGAGGAAGACCGCGCCCGAGACGCCGACCGGCGTCGTCAGCACCGCCAGGCAGAAAGCCACCGCCGCCCCGAGGATCGCGTCGCCCAGCATCGCGGCAGCCTAGCCGGGCTGCGAGCGCGTCAGTCCTCGTCGACCCGCGGCAGCTCGCGGCCGGCGCCGTTGCCGTTGCTCGGCATCTCCTCCGCGTTGACGTCGAAGTCGTAGGGGCGGTTGGCGTCGCCATTGCCGCCGGGCGCGCCGCCGCTCCCCGGGCCGCCGCCGAAGCCGCCGGCGCTCGAGACGCCGACCACGGTGATGCGGCCGATCGTGAACCGCTTCAGCAGCTTCCGCGCCAGCGCCCGGGTCGGCGGGATCAGGAGGAAGAGGCCGACGATGTCGGTGAGGAAGCCCGGCGCCAGCAGCAGGGTGCCGCCGACCACGATCAGCAGGCCGTCGGCGACCTCCTTGCCCGGGAACCGCCGCTGCGCCAGGGCTTCGTTGAAGCGCCGCCAGGCGCCGCGGCCCTGGTGGCGCAGCAGCATCGAGCCGGCGACCGCGTCGAGCAGCAGCAGGAGCAGCGTCGGCCAAATCCCGATCGCTTCCCCGACCTGGATGATCACGTACAGCTCCAGGATCGGCACCACGATGAACAACAGGACGAGCAAGAACATCAACCAAGCGTAGATGAAGCCTTCGCGCCCCTATGGGGGCGTCAATGCTTCAGCGGCTCAGGCCGCGGCGGTCGCCTCGGCGGCGGCGGCCTCGAGCTCGGCCAGCGACTTGTTGATCCCGGCGCTGAGCAGTTCGATGTCCTCCATCGAGTCGTAGTCGGCGAGCAGGCCGAAGCCGACTTTGCCGTGGTAGCTCATGATCGCCACCGCGAGGCGGTGGTTCTCGGGGAGGAAGGCGATCGGGAAGACCTCTTCCAGCTCGCGCCCGAGCACGTAGAGCGGCAGCTGCGGCCCCGGCACGTTGGTCACGATCAGGTTGAAGAGGCGGGTCGAGAAGTTGATCCGCGAGGCCTGCGCCAGCAGCGTCGGCGGCGCGAAGTCGTTGAAGCGGGAGATGACTTCGGCGCCGAGCGCCTGTTTGGAGCGCTTCAGCCCGTCCATCGCCTCGCTGATCACGTGCAGCCGCCGCACCGGGTCCTCGACGTAGACCGGCAGCGGCCCACGCATCAACGCGATCCGGTTGCCGAGGTTGCCGCGCTCGTCCTCGCTGCGGATCGAGACCGGCACCAGCGCCCGCAGCTCCAGTCCCTCGGTGCGGATGCTGCGGCTGTGCAGCCAGTTGCGAACTGCGCCGGTGACGACGGCGAGGACGACGTCGTTGACGGTGCCGCCGAAGGTGTCCTTGATCCGTTTGAAGGTCG
Source organism: Actinomycetota bacterium (assembly GCA_048498975.1). Lineage (GTDB taxonomy): Bacteria > Actinomycetota > Thermoleophilia > Solirubrobacterales > 70-9 > VAYN01. The sequence goes on from JBEHWY010000166.1 coordinate 2,325, forward strand.
CCAGCTCCGAGCGCGCCCAGACATAGCGGCGGTGCGGCCCGATCTCGTCGTTGAGCGGCACGTCCGGCGCCGGGTCGGCGAAGGCGCTGACGATCTCGCTCAGCCCCTCCAGCGCCTCGACCGCTTTGCGCGCTGCGTGCTCGGGGCGGCGGACGACGTCGACCGTGCGCTCGGCCAGCTTCACCGGCATCGCCACCGCGTCGGCGATCCCGCGCGCGACCAGCTCGGTCGTGCCCGGCTCGGGTTGGGGCACCCAGTCGTCGGTCACCGCCGCCGGCTCGGGCACCGGCTCGAGGTCGAAGAGGACGGTGCCGATGTCGACGCCGGAGATCCCGTCGACCAGCGCGTGGTGGGTCTTGGTCAGGATCGCGAAGCGGTCGCGTTCCAGGCCCTGCACCAGCCACAGCTCCCAGAGCGGCTTGGAGCGGTCGAGCTGCTGGGAGAAGACGCGGCCGGTGAGCCGTTTCAGCTGCGCCTCGCCGCCCGGCTCGGGCAGCGCGGTGTGGCGGATGTGGTAGGTCAGGTTGAAGTTGACGTCGTCGGCCCACAGCGGCCGGCCGGCCTCCAGCGGCGGCACCACCAGCCGCTGGCGGAAGCGCGGCACCAGGTGCAGGCGGCTGCGCACGTGCTCGACCAGGTCGACGTATTTCGGCGGCGGCCCCTCGAAGATCAGGATCGCGCCGATATGCATGTGGCTGGCCGAGTTCTCGTTCGTCAAGAACGAGGCGTCGACCGCCGTGAGGCGGTCCAAATGGCGTCCGTCCGTGCTCATCCCAGTCAAGGCTAACCTCGTGCGGCCCCCGGGGCCAGCCTGCGCGGTCCCCGCAACCGACCCACCGGTACCCTGCGGGTATGTCCGCAAACGCCACCGCCGCCCCCAAGCGGGTCCTGCTCGCCGCCCCGCGCGGCTACTGCGCCGGCGTCGACCGCGCGGTGCAGACCGTCGAGCGAGCGCTCGAGCTGCACGGCGCCCCGGTCTACGTGCGCAAGGAGATCGTCCACAACAAGCACGTCGTCGAGGAGCTCGCCAAGCGCGGCGCGATCTTCGTCGAGGAGGAGACCGAGGTGCCCGAGGGCGCGATCGTCGTCTTCTCCGCCCACGGCGTTGCCCCCGCGGTGCACGAGAACGCCGCCGCCCGCGGCCTGCGTACGATCGACGCGACCTGCCCGCTGGTGACCAAGGTCCACGTCTCCGCCCGCCGCTTCGCCGCCGAGGGCTACACGATCGTGATGATCGGCCACGAGGGCCACGAGGAGGTCGAAGGGACGACCGGCGAGGCGCCCGACAGCATCATCCTGATCGAAACCGCCGACGAGGTCGACTCGCTCGAGGTGCCCGATCCCGGCAAGGTCGCCTTCATCACCCAGACGACGCTCTCGGTCGACGAGACCGCCGAGGTGATCGCCGCCCTGCGCGCCAAGTTCCCGGCGATCGTCAGCTCCAAGTCCGACGACATCTGTTACGCGACGACCAACCGCCAGATCGCCGTCAAGCAGCTGGCCCGCGAGTGCGAGCTGGTCCTCGTCATCGGCTCGACCAACTCCTCCAACTCCAACCGCCTGGTCGAGGTCGCCCGCGAACACGGCGCCGGCTCGCACCTGATCGACAACCACACCCAGGTCGAGGAGGCCTGGCTGGAGGGCGTCGAGACCGTCGGCATCACCTCCGGCGCCAGCGCCCCCGAGGAGCTGGTCGAGAGCCTCGTCGCCTTCTTCCGCGAGCGCGGCGCCGAGGACGTCTCCGAGCTGCGCACCGTCCACGAGGACGTCCGCTTCATGCTGCCGAAGGAGATCCGCGAGGAACTCGCAGCGCGGGCGTAGGTACTCTCGTCCCCGGTATGGGGGCACGGATAGGCAGGTTGGTGACAGCTTCGCTCTTCACGGTGGCGCTGCTCACTGGGGTGCCCACGGCCGCCGGGGTCGGTATCCCTTACCACCACACTTACGGGCTCCGGTTCTGCGAGGCCGGCAAGTTCGCTCACGTCAGGCAGGGCTATCACGTGCGGCTGGCGATGAGGCGGCCTGTCGTCCGCCCAGGCGGTGCCGCCTACGCTCGGATCGAGAACCGGGGCAGCGTCATCGTGGACTTCGGAGTCGGATACTCCGTGCAGCGCCTCGACCAAGGGCGCTGGCGTCCGGCGCCGGGAGGTCCGCGAGGAGGAGAAATCCTCATCGCGTTTCGCCTCGAAGGGGGTAAGCACGGCTGGTGCAGCCGGTATCGCGTGCCGCGCAATGCGGAGCCGGGCCGTTATCGGTTCGTCAAGTACATGGAAACGATGACCGGGACGGAACGACGCTATGTCGCGTTCTTTCGCGTCATCCGCTGACGCGCCGATTGCGGAGGATCGAGCGGGCTATCGCCCCCGAAATCCTCCGCAGCGGCGAACGGCGTCCGCTACGGCACGCCGGCGGCGAAGCTGACCGACCAGATCCGCAGGCCGGGGGAGGGGCGGAGGACGAGGCTGTGGGCCTCGTGGGAGGGATGCTCAGCGATCGCCTGCAGGCCGGGGTTGGGGCCGACCGCGATCGGGTCGAGCCACTCGCCGTCGATCTCGGCCTCGATCGTCCCCTCGCCCTCGCTGGTGACGTAGGCGCCGCCCGCCTGGTAGTCGAGGGCGATCGCGGGGTCCTCGTCGCTGGCGACCCACGGGGTCTCCCAGTCGCCGCCGGGGAGGATCTCGGCGGTCGGGGCGATCACCTCGACGCCGGGCGCGTCGGTGGCGCGCAGCGGCGCCATCGGCGCCGGCAGCTCGCGCAGGGCGTCGATCTCGCGCAGCTCCTCCTGGATCGCTTCCTCGGTGGCGCGGTATTCGCCCTCGCCGAAGTGGGCCCAGGTGAGGGCGCCGCCGAGGCTCCAGAGGAAGAGGCTGGGCCAGCCTTCGCAGCCGTATGCGTGCCAGAGGTCGTGCTCGCCGTCGATCGCGACCGGGAAGTCGACGCCGAGCGCGTCGAGGCCGGCCCGGACCGCCTCCGGGTCGGCGCCGAAGGGGAAGCGGGGCGACTGGATGCCGATCACGCTGAGGCCCAGCTCGCGGTAGCGGCGCAGCCACTCCTCGAGGTAGGGCAGAGTGCGGACGCTGTTGAGCTGGGCGAAGTCGAGAAAGTGGACGAGCGCCGGGCCGCTGGCGGTCAGCGCCGGCATCGACTCCGGTTCGCCGCCGAGCCAGATCAGCGAATCGGGCAGGTCGGGGGCGGCGATGTTGTCGCGTCCGGGTCGCACGGGGCTGGACGTTATCCTGGGCCGCTGTGCTTCAGCTTGGCGCCTTCTTCCTGCCGGCCGTGCCGCTGCTCGTTCTGCTCGGCGCGCTGCTGCTGGGGCGCTACCCGGGGCACCGCACGATCGTGCGCATCTCCGAGCGCCTGGCGCGGCGCTCGCGCCCGGGTTCGGCCACCCCCCGGCGCCAGCCCGCACCCCGCCCGCCGCGCTCCTTCGCGCCGACGGGCGGTCTGTTGCTCGCCCTCAGCCTCTCCGGTCGCGCGCCGCCCCTCGCCGCGTAGTCCCAATCCGACTACCGACCAAGGCGCAGGCAGAAGGCCGTGCGCCGAAACGAGGGAGATGACCTCTTGACGAACCATGCAAGGAAGCTCCTGCTGGCGCTGCTCGTCGTCGCGGCCGCACTGGCCCTGACCGCCTGCGGAGGAGGCGGCGACACCAGCGGCAGCACGACCAGCTCCGGCGGCTCCAGCGGCGCCGAAACGAGCGGCGCCGAAACGAGCCCCGCCGAAACCGACGGCGGCGAACCGGTGCCGACGCTGAAGTTCGAAAACGGCGAAGCCGTCGGCGGGGTGCAGAAGATCGAAGTCAGCGCCGGCGAACAGGTCCGCTTCAAGGTCCACTCCGACGTCGCCGAAGAGGTCCACGTCCACGGCTATGACCTGATGAAGGACGTCCCCGCGGGGGGCACCGTCGAATTCGACTTCCCGGCTGAAATCGAAGGCATCTTCGAGGCCGAGATGGAGGGGGCCGCCGTGCAGATCCTCGAACTGCAGGTCAATCCGTGAGCTGGCTGCCGCTGGCGCACGCGCTGGTCGCCAGGCAGGACCTGCCGGTCCCCGCCTGGCTCTTCGCCTGGGGGGCGTCGATCGTCCTGATCGTCTCCTTCCTGGCGCTGGCGGCAGCCTGGCGCAAGCCCCGCTTCGAGCAGCTGCACTGGCGGCCGCTCGCGGCGGGGCTCTCGCGCGCCCTCGTCTCGCTCCCGGCCCAGGCCCTCTGCGGGGCGCTCGGTGTCTTCCTGCTCGGGGTCGCGATCTACTCCGGCCTGGACGGCACCGAGGCGCCGGATCGCAACTTCGCGATCACCTTCCTCTTCGTCACCTGCTGGCTCGGGTTCCCGTTCTTCTCGGCGATCCTCGGCGACGTCTTCCGCCCCTTCAATCCCTGGCGCGCGGTCGGCCGCGCCGCCGGCTCCGGCTTCCGCGCCGTCGCCGGGCAGGCGCCGGCCCGGCTCGCCTACCCGGAGCAGCTCGGCCGCTGGCCGGCGGCGATCGGCGTCCTCGCCTTCGTCTGGCTCGAGGTCGTCTACGGCGCCAGCGGCGGCGTCGCCGTCGGCCTCGATCCCCACACGGCCGCCGTCGCCGCCTGTGTCTACAGCGTCTACACGCTGACGATGATGGCGCTGTTCGGGGTCGAGACCTGGTGCGAGCGCGGCGAGGTCTTCTCGGCCTTCTTCGGCATGTTCTCCCAGCTCGGCTGCTTCGGGGTGCAGGACGGCAAGCTCGGCCTGCGGCGACCGCTGGCCGCCGCCACCAAGTGGGCGACCCTGCCGGGGTCGGCCGCCGTCGTCATCGCCTCGATCGCCTCGACCAGCTTCGACGGCGCCCAGGAGGGTGCCTTCAAAGGCGGGATCGAATGGCTCTTCGAACGCCTCTCCGACACCGGCATGGACCTGACCTGGGCGTTGCGCCTCACCGACACGATCTTCATGGCGCTCTGCTTCGCCGGCGTCGGCCTCGTCTACCTGCTCGGCGTCCGCGGCATGCGCACGATCCCCGGCGCCCCCTCCTTCGCCAAGCTGCGCGCCGGCTTCGCCCACACGCTGATCCCGATCGCGCTCGCCTACCTCGTTGCCCACTACTTCAGCCTCTTCGTCTTCCAGGAGCAGGCCCAGTTCACCTACCTGCTCTCCGACCCGCTCGGCACCGCCACCACCGACCTCTTCGGCACCGCCTCGGGCGGCATCGACTTCACGCTGATCAGCGCGACGGCGATCTGGTACGTCCAGGTCGCGGCCCTCGTCACCGGCCACGTCCTCGGCCTCACCCTCGCCCACGACCGCGCCCTCGTCTACTGGCGCGACTACCGCGAAGCCGCCCGCTCCCAGTACTGGATGCTGGCGGTGATGGTCGCCTTCACCTGCTTCGGCCTCTACCTGCTCTCGGCGGGCAACGGATGATCCTGCCGCTCGCCCACATCGGCCACTGGCTCTGGGTCTTCTACGTGATCCCGGTCCTGATCGTGGTCGCCGGGATCCTGCTCAGCTCCCGCGCCGCCAAGCGCCGCGACCGCGAAGACCGCTAACCGGTTTGACCCCGGGGCGAGTGCCACCAGCCACGCATCACCGCTCGCGATATTGACCCCACCAGGGGCTGGTCAATGTCGCGAGCGCTG
>JBEHWY010000167.1:0-7866 GCA_048498975.1 Actinomycetota bacterium
GCGTGGCTGAGCTTTTGGGGTCTATAGGACCTAAAAGCTCAGCCACGCGACCGGCGCGCCTCGCTCCCCGCCACGCTCAGCAGGGGGTCGGACTGGGTCTCGTGGGCCGGCCGCACCCCGCCGCCCAGATCACTCCACCGCGGCGATCTCTTCCTTGACGCGGATGAAGCTGTCGGGGGCGACCGAGATCGAGTCGATCCCGGCTTGCACCAGGAAGCGGGCGAAGCTGGGGTCGTTGCTCGGCTTCTGGCCGCAGAGCCCGACCTTGCGGCCGTGGCGGTGGGCGCCCACGATCAGCTGCTCGATCAGGCGGGTGACCGCCGGGTTGCTCTCCTCGAAGAGTGCCGCCAGCTGCTCGGAGTCGCGGTCGATGCCGAGGGTCAGCTGGGTGAGGTCGTTGGAGCCGATCGAGAAGCCGTCGAAGCGATCGGCGAAGTCGTCGACGAGGAGGATGTTGGAGGGGATCTCGGCCATCACGTAGACCTCGAGGCCGCGCTCGCCGCGGACCAGCCCCGCCGCGGCCATCGTCTCCAGCACCCGGTCGGCCTCTTCGATCGTGCGGCAGAACGGGATCATCATCACCACGTTGTCGAGGCCGACCTTCTCGCGCACGCGATGGATCGCCCGGCACTCGAGCGCGAACCCCTCGCGGTAGCCCTCCGAGTAGTAGCGGCTGGCGCCGCGCCAGCCGAGCATCGGGTTCTCCTCCTTGGGCTCGAAGTGGTGGCCGCCGATCAGCTCGGCGTACTCGTTGGTCTTGAAGTCGCTCATCCGCACGATCACCGGATCGGGGTAGCGCGAGGCGGCGATCCGCGCGATCCCCTCCGCCAGCCGCTCGACGAAGTACTCGCCGCGGTCCTCGTAGCCCGCGGTCAGCTCCTCGATCTGGCGCCGGGCGCCCTCGTCCTCGACCTGGTCGAGGTGGATCAGCGCCATCGGGTGGACCTTGACGTGGTTGTCGACGATGAACTCCATGCGGGCGAGGCCGACGCCGTTCGCCGGCAGCCGCCACCAGCGGAAGGCCGCGGCCGGGTCGGCGAGGTTCAGCATCACCTGAGTGCGGGTCTCGGGCATGCCCTCGAGGTCAACCTCGGCCTCGTCCCACTCGAGCACGCCGTCGTAGAGGAAGCCGGCGTCGCCCTCGGCGCAGGAGACGGTGACCTCCTCGCCGTCCCTGACTTTGTCGATCACGCCGGGGGCGCCGACGATCGCGGGCAGGCCGAGCTCGCGGCTGACGATCGCCGCGTGGGAGGTGCGGCCGCCGTGTTCGGTAACGATCGCCGCCGCCCGTTTCATCACCGGCACCCAGTCGGGGTCGGTGATCTCGGTGACGAGCACGGCGCCGTCCTCGAAGCGGTCGATTTCCTCGGGGCCGTGCAGGCGCAGGGCGGGGCCGGCGGCGATCGCGTCGCCGACCGAGAGGCCCTCGGCCAGGACCGGCCCTTTCTCGCGCAGCTCGTAGGTTTTCAGCGCCCCGGCCTCGCGCCGCGCCTGCACGGTCTCCGGCCGCGCCTGGACGATGAACAGCTCGCCGGTCTCGCCGTCCTTGGCCCACTCGATGTCCATCGGCTTGCCGTAGTGGCGTTCGATCTCCACCGCCCAGCGGGCGAGCTGCAGCACGTCCTGGTCGTCGATCACCGCGGCGGCGCGCTCCTGCGCGCTGGTCTCGCGCACGACGGTGCCGCCCTCCTCGGCGTAGACGATCTTGACCTCCTTGCGGCCGCGCTGATGGGAGAGGATCGGCGTCAGCTCCGCGCGGTCGAGCAGCGGCTTGAAGACGACGTAGTTGTCGGGGTCGACCGTGCCGCTGACCACCGCCTCCCCCAGCCCCCAGCTGGCGTCGATGATCACCGTGCGGGGGAAGCCGGTCTCGGTGTCGATCGAGAACATCGTCCCGGCGCCCGCCAGGTCGGAGCGCACCATCCGCTGGACGCCGGCCGAGAGCGCCACCCCCATGTGGTCGAAGCCGTTGTTGACGCGGTAGGTGATCGCGCGGTCGGTGAACAGCGAGGCGATGCAGCGGCGGACGGCGTCGAGCAGCGCCGGCACCCCGGTGACGTTGAGGAAGGTCTCCTGCTGGCCGGCGAAGCTCGCCTCGGGCAGGTCCTCGGCGGTGGCGCTCGAGCGCACCGCGACCGTCGGCTGCTCGAGCCCGCTGCGCTCGGCCAGGCGGCGGTAGGCGTCCTCGATCGCTTCGCGCACCGCGGCCGGGAACTCGGCGCCGAGGATCATCTCGCGGATCGAGCCCCCGACCTCGGCCAGCACCGGCCCGCTGCCGTCGAGCTGCTCCAGGCGCGCGGCGATCTGCTCGCGCAGCCCGCTGCCGTCGAGGAACGCCCAGTAGGCGTCGGCGGTCGTCGCAAACCCGTCCGGCACCCGGATCCCCGCCTCGCCCAGGTTGCCGATCATCTCCCCCAGCGAGGCGTTCTTGCCCCCGACCAGGCCCGTGTCCTGCGATCCGACCTCAGCCAGGTCGGCGACGTACCGCTCGCTCATAGCTCGCTCCTCATCCTGTTGGCGCTCCGGCTCCGCCGAGTCTCGGCCCTGCGCCGGACCTCTACATCGGTGGCTTACCCGAGTGCCGGTGCGGCTTATCACCGATGGGGCCGGTGACGCGGATCATGCGATCCCGGCGGGCGTAGGCCTACCGCCCGGGGCCCGCCGCAGCCACTTGTGCAGCTCGACCGCGACGGCGACGGTCAGCGCCACCGCGACGATCTCCGCCCAGGTGAGGAGGCTGAGGGGCTCGACGTGCAGCGCCGCCTGGGTCGGCGGGAAGTAGAGAGCGCCGACGTGCAGGGCGAGCGCCGCCAGGATGCCGGCGAGGAGCAGGGGGTTCGCGAACGGGCTCTTGGCGAAGAGCGAGTGCCGTTCGGAGCGGCAGTTGCCGACGTGGATCGTCTGGAAGACGACCATCGTGGTGAGGGCGATCGTGCGCGCTTCCTCCAGCGGCGCGCCCGCCGCCCGTTCGACCAGGAAGAGGAAGAGCGTGCCCGCCGCCATCACCACCCCGACCAGGGCCGTGCGCTCCCAGAGCAGCGCGGAGATCACGCCCTCGCTGCGCGGCCGCGGCCGTTCGCGCCGCACGTCCTCCTCCCCCGGCTCGAAGGCGAGCGCGACGTCCTGGGCACCGTTGGTGACCAGGTTCAGCCAGAGAAGCTGGACGGGCAGGAAGGGAAGCGGGAACCCGAACAGGAGGCTGACGAGCACCGCGATCACCTCGGCGGCACCGAAGGAGATCAGGAAGAAGGTCGTGTTGCGGACGTTGACGAAGGCGACCCGCCCCTCTTCGACCGCGGCGAAGATCGTCGCGAAGTCGTCGTCGGTGATGACCATGTCGGCGGCCTCCTTGGCCACCTCGGTCCCCGAGCGGCCCATCGCGGCACCGATGTCGGCGGCCTTCAGCGCCGGCGCGTCGTTGACCCCGTCGCCGGTGACGGCGACGACCTCGCCGCGGGCCCGGAGCGCCTCGACGATCCGCAGCTTGCCGCGCGGGGAGATGCGGGCGTAGACCGAGACCTGACCGACGAGCTCGCGCAGCTCGGCGTCGCCGCAGCGATCGAGCTCGGCTCCGACGAGGACCCGCGGCCGCTCGCCGCCGATGCCGAGCTGGCCGGCGATCGCACCGGCGGTGACGGCGTGATCGCCGGTGATCATGACCACCCGGATCCCCGCCGCGCGGCAGTCGCGGACCGCCTCCCCGGCGGCCTCGCGCGGCGGGTCGAGCATGCCGATCAGGCCGAGCAGCGTCAATCCCTCGAGCTGGGCATCGAGGGACTCGGGCGAGGTCACCTCGGCCTCGCGGGCGGCGACGGCGAGCACCCGCAGTCCCTCGGCAGCCATGTCTTCGGCCTCGCGCAGCGAGCCGGCGGGATCGAACGCCGTGCCCGCCGCCTCCCGGCACATCTCGATCACCCGCTCCGGCGCCCCCTTGACGACGACCAGGTCCCGCCCCTCGCCGCGGTGGAAGGTCGCGGCGAAGCGCTCCCCCGGGTCGAACGGGATCTCCCCCCAGCGCGGCGAGCGCTCCTCGATCTCCTCACGGAAGACCCCGGCCTTGGCGGCGGCCACCAGCAGGGCGATCTCGGTCGGGTCACCGCGGACGACGAACTCGTCGTCGTCCTCGAGCAGGGCCGAGGCGTCGTTGCAGAGCGCGGCGGCGACGAGGACCCGCCGCAGCGGCGACCCCTGCGGGGGATCGAAGCGCTCACCGGCGCGCAGGAAGCCGCCCTCGGCGCGGTAGCCGGCTCCGGTCACCGCGAAGGACTCGCCCCCGGCCGCCACCCGCTCGACCGTCATCCGGTTCTGGGTCAACGTGCCGGTCTTGTCGGAGGCGATCACGGTGCAGCTGCCGAGCGTCTCGACCGCCGGCAGCCGGCGCACGATCGTCCGCCGCCTCGCCATCCGCCGCACGCTGATCGCCAGCGCCACGGTGAGGACGATCGCCAGCGCCTCGGGTATCGCCGAGACCGCCAGCGCGACGACCGCCAGGAACAGTTCGCCGAGGTCCTCGCCGGCGATCGCCCCGAGGCCGAAGCCGACGACGCCGATCGCGACGACCGCCAGCCCGATGATCCGCGCCAGGCGCGAGATCCGCGCCTGCAGCGGCGTTTCGACCAGCCCGATCTCTCCCAGGCTCGCCGAGATCGCGCCCAGCTCGGTGTCGGCGCCGGTGGCGACGACGACCCCGGCCCCGCGGCCGAGGGTGACGGCCGAGCCGGTGAAGAGCATGTTCGAGCGCTCGTCCATCGGCGTCTGCGCGGGCAGCGTCGCAACCGCCTTGGCGACCGTGGCCGACTCGCCGGTCAGGTGGGACTCGTCGACCTCCAGCCCGGCGCCGGAGATCAGCCGGCAGTCGGCCGCGACCCGGGAGCCGGCCTCGACCACGATCACGTCGCCGGGGACGACCGCGGCGACGTCGACCTCGATCTCGCGGCCCTCGCGCAGCACGGTCGCGCGAGCGCTGGTCAGCTTCCGCAGGGCGGCCATCGAGCGTTCGGCACGGAACTCCTGGAAGAACCCGACGACCGCGTTCATCACCAGGACGACGCCGATGACGATCGCATCGAGGTACTCGGCGAGGACGACGGTGACCGCGCCGGCCAGGAGCAGGATGTAGACCAGCGGGCTACGGAACTGGCGCGCGGCGATCGCGAAGCCGCTGGTGGCCTTCTCCTCGGGCAGCTCGTTCGCCCCGAACCTGGCGAGGCGCTCGGCCGCCTCGCCGGCGCCGATGCCCCCGGGCCCGGACCCCAGCTCCTCGAGGACCCCGGCGGCCGCAACCGCCCACGGCTCGCCTCCCGCCACCGCGGTCACTCCCCCTCCGCCCCCTCGGGCCCGGAATCCCGGCCTGCCTCCTCGGGGAGCGTGGCGCGCAGCCGCGCGATGCGCAGCCCGTCGGTGCGCTCGACGACCAGCTCGACCGGGCCGGCGGTGACCCGGTCGCCGTCGCAGGGCCGGCGCCCGAGCGCGTCGAAGACCAGCCCCGCCATCGTTCGCGCCTTCGCCTGCGGCAGCTCGACCCCGACCGACTCGCTGAAGTCGTCGACGCTCATCGAGCCGTCCATCTCCACCACCCTCTCGTCGAGCCAGTCGAGCGCGTAGCCGGGCAGGTCGTACTCGTTCTGGATCTCGCCGACGATCTCCTCGAGGATGTCCTCCATGGTGACGATGCCGAGCGTCCCGCCGTACTCGTCGGCAACCACGGCGAGGTGCTGGCGCTGGTCGCGCAGCTCGTGCAGCAGCGCCCCCAGGTCCTTCGTCTCGGGGACGATCGGCACCGGTCTCGCCAGCGCGCGCACCGCAGCGCTCGGGTCCGCCTGCGCCGCCGCGACCAGCTCGCGCACGTGGACGCTGCCCAGCAGGTGGTCGAGCGAGCCCTCGGCGACCGGGTAGCGGCTGCGCGGGTGACGGATCACTTCGTCGAGCGCGGCGGCGGCGCTCGCGTCGGCCTCGAGCCAGTCGACGGCGGCGGCCGGGATCATCGCGTCGGCGGCCTCGCGCCGGGCGAAGTCGAAGACCCGGTGCAGGAGCTCCTCCTGGGCGCCCGGGATCACACCCCGCCCGTGAGCCTCGGCGACGACGGCGTGCAGCTCCTCCGCCGTGCTGATCTGCCGCCCGGCGCGCAGGTCGCGCACCCCGAGCAGGCGCAGGACCGCCCGCGCCGAAACCTCCAGGCCCCAGACAACGGGCCGCAGGGCCGACTCGACCGTCCGCATCGGCCTGGCGACGCGCAACGCCATCGCTTCGGTGCGGTCGAGGGTGATCGCCTTCGGCACCAGCTCGCCGAACACGACGGTGAGGTAGGTGACGGCACCGAAGGCGATCAGGAAGGCGAGCCAGCCGGGGAGCTCGTCGCCGATCATGCCGCGCACCAGCGGCTCGCCGATCGCCCCGGTGAGGATGCCGACGGCGGTGATGCCGACCTGGACGGTGGAGATCAGGCGGACCGGTTCGTCCATCAGGGCCAGCGCGATGCCGGCGGAACGCTCCCCCTGCGCCGCCCGCTCGGAGATGCCGACCCGGGGCGCAGCCACCACCGCGTACTCGCCGACGACGAAGAGCGCGTTGGCCAGGATCAGTAGCGCCAGGAAGCCGATGCGCAGGGCGTCGTCCATGCCATGCCCTCAGCGGCCGGCCGCCGGCCGCACCCCCCTCAGCCGGCGGGGCGCTCTTCGCCGGCCGGATCGAGCGCGGCGACCCGCCCGCGCCAGCCAACCCGGCCGGCCTTGCGATCGTTGCGTTCCGGTTCTCCCATTGCAACGAGGCTATGCCGGGGCCTTCGACCGCGGAACGTGGCTGGCCCCCACATCGACGCGGAGTTTCTACGGATGGCCGGCGCCGACGGCAAGGCGCTGGGCGCGCCCGCCTACCTGCCGCCGGAGCTCGGAGCGGCGGCTCGCACCCACTGATCGACCCACTCGCCGGTGACCTGCCGGGTGGTGGCGTTGATCCGGTTCCAGGCGTTGATCGTCGCGATCGAGATCACCAGGGCGGCGAGCTCCTCCTCGTCGTAGTGGCGCGCGGCCTCCTCCCAGATCTCGTCCGGCACCGCCTCGGCGGCGTCCGCCAGCCGGGTCGCGGCCTCGGTCAGCGCCAGCGCCGCGCGCTCGGCGTCGCTGAAGTAGGGCGTCTCCCGCCAGGCCGCAACCGTGTTCAGCCGCGCCCCGTCCTCGCCCGCCTGCCGCAGCTCGCGGGAGTGCATGTCGATGCAGACGCTGCAGCCGTTGATCTGGCTCGCCCGCAGGTGGACGAGGTAGAGCGTGGTCGCCGGCAGGCCCGAATCGTGGGCGGCGGCGGCGAGCTTCTGCAGCCCGTCCATCGCGCCCGGAACGGTCAGCGCGGGATTGTCGATGCGTACCTCCATGGTGTCCTCCAGTCCTCGAATTGCCTTGTTGACTGGAAGACGATCGGCGGAGCCGGAAAAGGACAGCTCAGACTGGGCGCTCCGGGATAGCGGCGGGCCCCCGAAAGTCGTGGTTCCTTTGTCTCGAATATCGCGACAAAGGAACCGCGCGATCGAGATCCAGCCGTCCTCCTCATCCCGTGGTTCCTTGGTTGCGCATATGGCAACTAAGGAACCACGGGATCTCGTGCGGCTGAGGCTGGGACGCGCCCGGGACTGCGCCCGCCGCGCCTTGACCTCGGAGGGGGAGGGTGCTCGCCGCCCTACCTGCAAACGGAGGGTGGCGAGCACCCTCCTTCCCCGGCGCCACCTCATCGCGCCTGGCCGTGGAATCAGTCATTAAGCCACCGCTGCCCGGCGCCGCAGCGCCGGTAGATCTCGAGCGCGCGCTCGCGGCGCTCGGCGGCCTCGGCGCTGGCCCCGGCGGCGGCCAGGGCGCGGGCCCAGCTGCGCAGCGCGTC
>JBEHWY010000168.1:0-7856 GCA_048498975.1 Actinomycetota bacterium
CCTACCTGCCCAGGGAGGGTGGCCGGGACCCTCCCCGTCGCGCCTCAACCGTGCGCTTCGACCTCGACGCAGCGACGCAGCGCTACGGACCGCTACCGCGGCCCCGTGCTCGACACTTCGCGCCGCGCCTGGGCACCGGGGCCGGAGAGGAAGCCGGCGAGGCGGCGGGCGACGATCTTGCCGTCGTCGCCGGTGGGGCCGATGTCCCAGGGGGGCTCGGTGGTGAGGGAGGAGGTTTCGCCGTGGCCGCCGCCGATCCAGCCCTGCAGGTAGCGGGGCGCCTCGCCGGTCCAGAGGACGCCGCGCAGCAGGGGGTCGAAGGGGCGGGGATCGAGCGGGGCGCCGGCTTCGGCGGCGATCGATTCGGCGACGGCGTCGGCCTGCTGGGCGGCGATGCCGCCCTGCTTGACCGGGAAGTTGGTGATGTCGCCCGCGGCGTAGAGGCGCTCACGGCCGAGCACGCGGCCGTGCTCGTCGACGCCGATGAAGCCGTCGGGGTCGTGCAGGACGCCACGGATCCGCCGCCCTTCCAGCCGCGGCAGGCTGACCGCGGCGTCGACCGCGAGCTCGCCGCCGGGGACGACGTGGAGCTGGCCGTCCTGGAACTGGACCGGGCGGGTGTTGGTGACGACCTCGATCCCGCGCTCGGCCAGCAGCTCGCTCATCTGCTCGCCGACCTGGCGGCCGAAGATCTGCAGCGGCGCCTCCTCGGGGGTGACGACCTTCAGCGAGACGCCCTCGACGCCCGCCTGCTTCAGCTCGGCCGAGGCCAGCAGCGCCAACTCATACAGCGGCAGCGCCCAGCTCTCGTGGCCGGGCATCGTGAAGGCGACGCTCTTCAGCGTGCCCTCGCGCAGCCCCCGCATCACCTTCTGCACGTCGGTCTCGTCGGCGATCCCCCAGAAGGTGATCGCACCGGGGACCGGCCACAGCAGCTGCACGCCGGCGGCGACGACGAGGTAGTCGTAGGGGAAGGTCTCGCCGTCGTGGGTGACGGCGAGGCGGGTGACGGGGTCGACCGAGGCGATGCTGTCGAGCTGGAAGCTGGCGCCGCAAAGGTCGGCGAGCTGCTCGAGGTCGTAGCGGGCGACGTGGCCGGCGCCGTAGGGCTCGCCGACCGCGTAGGGCCGGTAGACGAAGTCGCGGCGCGGGGAGAAGATCTTCACCTCGACCCGGTCCGCGGCCAGATCCCGCAGCGCCAGGGCGGTCTCGATTGCGGCCACTCCGCCGCCGGCGATCAGAACTCGGCTCTTCATTCCCTGAACTCCTCTGCCTCGGATGGACTTCGACTGAACCATGGCGGTCGGGGCGAATTTCCCCATCCGCACAGCGCCAACCAATTGCGTGCGGGGTTTTCCCGATGGCGGCCAGGGGTAGCCGGCATACGCTGGTCCCACCTTGAGTTTGCGTGTCATCACCGACCGGGCGGGGCGCCCCTAAAGAAGCCCCGCCCGGTCGGCTCTATGAGAGGGGGGATCGGATGCGACTGCTGGTGGGACTCGATGGCAAGGAGGGCGGCCGCGACGCGCTCGAGCTGACCCGCACGCTCGGCCTGGTCGAGGAGGCGAGCGCGGTTGCCGTCGCCGTCCTCTTCTTCGGGCCGCTGCCGATGCAGTACGCGCTGCTCCCCGAGGAGGAAACCGAGGAGGCCGAGCCGCTGTTCGCGCAGGCGCGCGAGCTGCTGGGAGGGATCGAGGTCGAGACCCGCGCCTACGGCGGCGCCAGCCCGGCGGCGATCCTCTCGGCGATCGCCGAGCGCGAGGAGTTCGACGCGATCGTCGTCGGCTCGCCGCACCGCGGCCCGGTCGGCCGGGTGCTGATCGGCAGCGTCGCCTCCAGCCTGCTCAACGGCGCCACCACCGCCGTCGCCGTCGCCCCCCACGGCTACGCCGGCGAGCCCCACGAGGCGCCGCGCACGGTCGCCGTCGCCTACGACGGCACCCCGGAAGCGAAGCTGGCGCTGGCGCGGGCGGAATCGATCGCGCTCGCCGGCCAAGGCACGGTCAAGCTGCTCACGGTGGTGACGCCGCCGACGATCGTCCCCGCCGCCGGCGCCTACGTGCCGCCGACGATGCCCGACCCCGACAAGGTGATCAACCAGGGGCTGAAGCAGGTGGACCCCAGGCTGGCCGCCAAGTCGGTGCGGCTGGAAGGGGACCCCGGCCCGACCATCGCCAAGGCCTGCGAGGAGGACGTCGACCTGCTCGTCGTCGGCTCGCGCGGCTACGGCCCGCTCTCCCGCGTCCTGCTCGGCTCGGTCTCGCGCAACCTCGTCACCCACGCCCCCTGCCCGGTCCTGGTGGTGCCGCGCGACTGAACGCCGCCCGCCGCGACCCCCTCCCCCCTTACAGTCAGCCGGTGCTCTACTTCAGCCACCCCTCCTCGCTCGAGCACGACCCGCGCGCGCACGTCCCCGAGCACCCCGACACGCCGGAGCGGCTGCTGGCGATCGAAGCGGCGCTGGAGCAGCGGGGCTGGCTGGGGATGGAGCGCCGCGATGCGCCGGCGGCTAGCGAGGCCGAGCTGGAGCTGATCCACAGCCGCCGCCTAGTCGACTCGATCCGCGACCTCTGCCTCTCCGGCGGCGGTGAAATCGACGCCGACACCTATGTCGGCGAGACCTCCTACCGCGCCTCCCGTCACGCCGCCGGCGGCGCCTGCGAGCTGGCCCGGGCGCTGCTCGCCGGCGAGGACACCGTCGGCTTCGCCGCGGTCCGCCCCTCCGGCCACCACGCCGAGCCCGAGCGGGCGATGGGCTTCTGCCTGTTCGACAACGTCGCCGTGGCCGCGGCGCTGGCGATCGACCGGCTCGGCGCCGAGCGCGTCTTCATCCTCGACTGGGACGTCCACCACGGCAACGGCACCCAGGAGGCCTTCCGCCACCGCGACGACGTCCTCGTCGTCAACCTCCACCAGCAGCCGCTTTACCCCGGCACCGGCGCCGCCGAGGACTTCGGCTCGGGCGCCGGCCGCGGCTTCAACGTCAACCTGCCGGTGCCGCCCGGCTCCGGCGAGGAACTGTGGCTGTCGCTGGTCGAGCACATCGTGATCCCGATCGCCGAGCAGTACCGCCCCGACCTCGTCCTCGTCTCGGCCGGCTTCGACGCCCACCGCGCCGACCCGCTGGCGAGCTGCAACCTGGAGGCGGAGTCCTTCGCGCAGATGGCCTGCCACGTGCGCGAGCTGGCGGCGCGGGTCGGGGTGCCGCTCGGCGCCGTGCTCGAGGGCGGCTACGAACCGGCATCGCTGGTCGAGTCGCTGCTGGCGACGCTGGCCGCGCTGGGCGGCGAGGGCGAGGCCGTCCTGGCCGCGCCGGAGGCGCTGCTGACCGGGCGCGCCGCCAGCCGCGTCGCCCCCTTCTGGACCCTCTGAGACCGTGGCGCGGCCGAAGTTCGTCAAGATCGCGCCGCAGCCGCCGGGGCGCTGGCAGCCGCTGCTCGGCGAACGCTGGCCGCGGGTGCAGGCCGCGGCCGATGCCGCCCGCGAGCGCTACCGGGGGCGGGCGATCTGGCACGTCAGCTCGACCCTGCGCGGCGGCGGCGTCGCCGAGATGCTGCAGTCGCTGCTGCCCTACCTGCGCGGCGCCGGGATCGACACCCGCTGGGTCGTGATCCGCGAGCGGCCCGAGTTCTTCGCCCTCACCAAGCGCCTCCACAACCTCCTGCACGACGCCGGCGACGGCGAGCCGCTGGGGCCGGCCGAGCACCGCGTCTACGAGGAGGCGCGCGAGGACGGCGGCGGGCACCTGCGCGCCCTCCTGCGGCGCGGCGACGTCGTCTTCCTCCACGACCCGCAGACCGCGAGCCTGGCCGAGGTGGCGAAGGAGGCCGGCGCGACCGTGGTCTGGCGCTGCCACATCGGCGTCGACCACTCCGGTGAGCCGGCGCGGCGCGCCTGGCGCTTCCTCACCCCCTACGTCGAGGCCGCCGACGCCTTCGTCTTCTCCCGCCGCGAGTACGTCTGGGACACGCTCGACCCGGCACGGGCGCGGATCATGGCGCCCTCGATCGACCCCTTCTCGCCGAAGAACGAGGAGCTCGAGCCGGCGGCGGTGGAGACGATCCTCGCCGCGATCGGGCTCGGCTCCGAGCCCGACGGCACCGCCCCCTCCTTCCTCCGCGCCGACGGCAGCCCGAGCCGGATCGAGCGCCCCGCCACCGTCCTGCAGGACCAGCCGCTGGCGCCCGGCGTGCCCGCCGTGGTCCAGGTCTCGCGCTGGGACCGCCTCAAGGACCACCTCGGCCTGCTCGAGTGCTTCGCCGGCCACCTGGCGAACGGGCCGGGATCGCCGAGACCGCAGAAAGGCGCCTATATGGCGCCAAACCGCGGTCTCGCGCACCTGGTGCTGGCGGGCGGGGACGCGGGGGCGGTGGCGGATGACCCGGAGGCGGTGAGGATCTGGCGCGGGGTCGGGGAGGCGTGGCGGGCGCTGCCGGCGGAGGTGCGCAGCCGCGTCCATCTCGTCAGCCTGCCGATGCACGACCACGACGAAAACGCGGCGATGGTCAACGCCCTGCAGCGGCGCGCCGACGTCGTCGTCCAGAAGAGCGTCGCCGAGGGCTTCGGGCTCACCGTCGCCGAGGCGATGTGGAAGCGGCGGCCGGTGGTCGGCTCCCGCGTCGGCGGCATCCAGGACCAGATCGCCGACGGCGTCAGCGGCCTGCTCGTCGACCCGGTCGACCACGCCGCGGTCGCCGCCGCGGTCGACTCGCTGCTCGCCGACCCGGCGCGGGCGGCGGCGCTCGGCGAGGCGGCGCGCGAGCGGGTCGCGGAGCGCTACCTTGGAGCGATGCGCCTGGCCGAGTACGCCGAGCTGCTGGCGGCGCTGGAAGAGGCCGCCGGGTGAGCGCCTACCCCGAGGAGCGCGCCGCCGACGTCGTCCTCCGCGACGGCTCGACCGTGCGCCTGCGCCCGGTCCGCCCCGACGACGGCGGGCACCTGCTCGAATTCTTCAGCGGGCTCGACCCCAACTCGCAGTCGCTGCGCTTCTTCTCCGGCGCCCCCGACCTCGAGCGCAACGCCGAGATCCTCGCCAACGTCGACTACACCAGCCGCTACGGCATCCTCGCCGTGCGCGAGGGCGGCGAGGACGGCGACGAGCGCCCGCTCGGCCACGGCCTCTACGCCGAAACGCGGCCGGGCGAGGCCGAAGTCGCCTTCGCCGTCGCCAGCGAGATGCAGGGGCACGGGCTCGGCACGATCATCCTCGCCCACCTCGCCGAAGTCGCCCACGACAACGGCTTCGAGACCTTCGTCGCCGAGGTCCTGCCGCAGAACCACCGGATGATCGAGATGTTCCGCGAGAGCGGCTTCCCGGTCGCCGTCGAGGCGCGCACCGAGGGCGTCCACGTCGAGCTGCCGACCTCGCTCGACGAGGAGGCGGCGGCGCGCTTCGCCGACCGCGACCGGCTCGCCGCCGCGGCGGCGGCGCGCACCTTCCTCGAGCCGGCCTCGGTCGCCGTCGTCGGCGCCTCGCGGCGCCCCGGGAGGGTCGGCTCGGCGGTGCTGCGCAACCTGCTCGAGGCGGGCCTCAACGGCGAAGTCTTCGCCGTCAACCGCTCCGGCGCCAAGCTCGGCGTGCCGACCGCGCGCACAGTCGCCGAGCTGCCCGGCGACTTCGAGCTCGGCGTGATCGCCGTGCCGGCCGAGCAGGCCGCCGCCGTCGCCCGCGAATGCGCCGCCCGCGGCGCCCGCGCCCTCGTCGTCCTCTCCGCCGGCTTCTCGGAGTCGGGCCCGGGCGGCGCCGAGCGCGAGCGCGAGCTGCGCGAGGTCTGCCGCGCGACCGGGATGCGGCTGGTCGGCCCCAACTGCCTCGGCGTCCTCAACACCTCCCCCGAGCACAACCTCAACGCGACCTTCGCGCCGACCGAGCCGCCGGCCGGCGACGTCGGCTTCGTCACCCAGAGCGGCGCCCTCGGGCTCGCCCTGATCGAGCTGGCGGGGGCGAAGGGAATCGGCGTCTCCTCCTTCGCCTCGGTCGGCAACCGCGCCGACGTCACCGCCAACGACCTGCTCGAGTTCTGGGAGCAGGACCCGGCGACGCGGGTGGCGCTGCTCTACATCGAGTCCTTCAGCGACCCGCGCCGCTTCTCGCGGGTGGCGCGCCGGGTCGGCCGCAAGCTGCCGATCGTCGTCGTCAAGAGCGGCCGCTCGGCCGCCGGGGTGCGCGCCGCCAGCTCCCACACCGGTGCCCTGCTCGCCGCCTCCGACACCGCCGCCGACGCCCTCTTCGACCAGTGCGGGGTGATGCGGGCGGAGACCGTCGGCGAGCTGCTCGACATCGCCTCGCTGCTCTCCAGCCAACCGCTCCCGGCCGGCGGCCGGGTCGGGGTCCTGACCAACGCGGGCGGGCCGGGGATCATGTGCGCCGACGCCTGCGAGGCCGACGGGCTCGAGGTTCCCGAGCTGCCCGACGAGCTGCGCGAGCAGCTGCGCGAGTTCCTCCCCGGCGAGGCGGCGGTCTCCAACCCGGTCGACATGATCGCCACCGCCAGCGGCGAGCAGTACCGGCGGGCGATCGCGGCGCTCTCCCGCTGGGAGGGAATCGACGCGCTGATCGTGATCTTCATCCGGCCGCTGCTGACCGAGGCCGAGGACGTCGCCAGCGCGATCCGCGCGGCCGCCACCGACCTGCCCCGCCCGATCCCGATCCAGGCCGTCTTCATGTCGCCGGCCGACCAGGCGACGCTGCGCGAGACGGCGACGGTGCCGACCCACCAGTACCCCGAGGAGGCCGCCCGCGCCCTGTCCACGGTCGTCCGCCACGTGCGCTGGCGCGAGCGGCCGGCGCCGGTCGCGGCGCCGGAGCCGGAGGGCGCCCGCCGCGACGAGGCGGCGGCGATCGTCGCCGAAGGGCTCGCCGCCGGCGAGGAGTGGCTCGAGCCGCGGGCGCGCGGAGCGCTGCTCGACTGCTACGGGATCGTGACCCCGCAGGTGCGGCTCGCCGCCGACGCCGAGGAGGCGGTCGCCGCGGCGGCGGAGATCGACGGGCCGGTGGCGCTGAAGGCGGTCGGGCCGGAGATCGTCCACAAGACCGAGCTCGGCGCCGTCCAGCTCGACCTCGAGGGCGCCGACGCGGTGGCCGCCGCGGCGGCGGCGATCGAAGTCTCGCTCGCCAGCCGCGGCATCGTCCGCGAGGCGTTCGAGGTCGAACCGATGCTGAGCGGGGTCGAGCTGCTGATCGGAATCGCGACCGACCCGGTCTTCGGCCCGGTCCTCGCCTGCGGCGCCGGCGGCACCGCCGCCGAGCTGCGCCACGACATCGCCGTCCGCGTCTGCCCGCTCTCCCCCGAGGACCCGGCGGCGATGCTCTCCTCGCTGGCGATGGCGCCGCTCCTGCGCGGCTATCGCGGGTCTGAGCCGGTCGATTTGGAGGCGCTCGAACGCCTGATCCTCGCCGTGAGCGCTCTGGCGGAGAACCACCGAGCCGTCGCGGAGATGGATCTCAACCCTGTGCTCGCGGGGGCGGATGGGGCGGTTGCGGTTGATGCTCGGGTTCGGGTGCATTCGCCGCGGCCGCCAAGGCCTTGGCCTAGTACTTGGATTTAGGCGGGGCGGAATTTGGGGAGGGACGGAGGTTGGCGATGCCCGCCTGACCTGCACCCCTGCTTGGGCAGGTAGGGGTGCAGGTCAGGCGGGTCGGGCGGTTTGGGGTGGACTGGCGCGGGTTCGGGGCGCGTTGTCGACTTTTGAGCCCCTATGGGGGCCACAAAGTCGACTTCGGTTTCGCGCGCCCGGCCGCGCGCTCGCGTTGTCGACTTTGTGCTCCCTATAGGGGGTACAAAGTCGACAGCGGCTTCGAGCACCCGCCCGAGCCCCCGCGTTTGCGTCCTTTGGTCCCTCATAGGGGCCCAAAG
>JBEHWY010000169.1:0-7840 GCA_048498975.1 Actinomycetota bacterium
CAGGCCGGGGTCGACGGCGATCCCGTGCAGGCCGACGATGACTTCGGTGGAGGCAAAGCGGGGGATCGTGACCGAGGCTTTGTATTCGCCGGAGGGGCTCAGCCGCTGGATGCGGTAATTGGTTTTGCCCGAGGTCAGGTCGCCGGCGTAGATCGTGCCGGTGGTGGCGTCGACGCCGAGCAGCTGGGGGTTTGAGAACTGGCCGTTGCCGGTGCCCCAGGCGCCCCAGGATTCGAGCTGCCCGCCGCCTTTGGCGAGGGCGGTTGCGGCGATCGCCGCGAGCAGGGCGAGAAGCGCGAGAAGGGTGGCGGTGAACCTCACTGCCTGGCCTCGCGTTCGTGACGCGTTCCACTGTTCACCGCTTACCGCTGCCCTCATTCTCTCGCTCCCTTTCCGCGTTGCTTGACGGCGCGATGGTCTCCGACCCACCCCCCAGCGATGTGAAGATCGGGGAAAGCCAGAGCGACAGAAATGTGAAAGGCCGGGCCCCAGGGCCCGGCCTTTCAAGCTCAGGGGCTACCTGCCCCCAAATGAGTTGCCTCTAGCTGAGTCTCGACTAGAAGCTGATCCTGGCGGCGGCTTTCTGGGCCGCACCGAGGATGTTGGTGCGCACGTCCGCGGTGCTCGGCAGCGCGCTGTAGTAGTGGCTGTTGATGTCGTTCTGACCGGCCGCCTGCGTCATGTACTCGGTGATGTAGTCGCGGACGGTGATCTCGTCTTTCTGGGCGAAGCCCGCTGCCCCGTAGCCGTGGAAGGCCAGGTTGAAGGTCAGCGTGCAGATCGGGTACCCGCCTTCGCCGATCGCCGGCTTGGCGCCGAACACCTGCGACCAGTCGAGGTCGAGACCGGTGTTGACGTTGGCCGGGGTTTTGTAGGTCGTGGCACCGCAGTTGGCGGTTTCGCCGCTCAGAGGCGAGGCGAAGACCGCTTCGCTCGCCGGGCCGAGGCCGTTGTTCTGAAGGGCGAGGATCCGGGTGTTGCCCGATTTGTTGGTCATCGTGTCAGGCAGGGACGCATAACCGATGCTGCCGGAGGTCGCGTTGACTTTCTGCACGACCTGACCGCCGCCGGTGCCGGTCGGGATGACCAGCGCCGAGAGGGTCTTTTCGGCGCAGCTTTCCGGCCACGTCGTGTTCGGCGCGCCGGTCGTGCCGTTGGTGATCGGCTCGAGCTGCTGCCAGGTCTGTTTTTCAGCCCCGGTGCAGGCAAGCGCTTTTTTGTTCAGCTGGAACAGGTAGTTCTTGAACTGGTACGTCTGGCCCGAGCCGTCTTTGCGGACGACGCGGGTGATCGGCGAGTTGCATTCGCCTTCGGCCGTGGCCAGGTCAGACCAGCTGAGCGCCCGACCCTCGAAGACCGCGGTCAGGTTGGTGTTGGTGATTTCTTCGACTTCGCAACCCGCGGGCGGGTTGGCGACGACGGCGATCGACGTCTGGGCGACCGGAACGACGGCCAACTGGGCGCCGCCGGCAACGCTCTTGATGTTGGCGATCTGCGCCGCGGTCGGAGCATCGTCGGTGCCGATGAAGGCGAGCCCGGTGTTCAGCGAGCCTTTGGCACCGTCGTGGTTCCATTCTTTGAGACCGCCACCGGAGCCGGTCGAGTTGTAGCTGACTTTCGGGAACGAGCCTTTGTTGCAGATGTTGGCGCTGAAGCTCGGGCCCCAGACGGTCTGCTCCGCCACTTTCTGCAGCGACGAGCCCTGGCCCGTGATGCTGTTACCGGTGCACGACGGCGCCGCCGCGGCGGTACCGACGTTGAGCGCGCCGAAGCCGAGGGCGGCAACGGCGCCACCGGCCAGAAGCGCCACGCGAGCGCGTCGGCGCCCCCGTTTCACTTTGTTCACAGCGAACATTGATCCTCCTTAGATCGTTCTCCCGTTTTTTCACTGTCGGGATTCGGGGCGATCCTTGCCGCCCGCCGGAGGCATCCTGTGAAGCTCGCGGGAACTCACGGTGAATTTGCTGCAACGGTTTCGTTGCAGCGAGATCCTTGACCGGGTTTCTTGCCGGCCTCCTTTTTCTTCCTGTTCTCAAGCTGTTTACACGCGGCGGGTTGCGAGCGGAGAACGTCCGCCTTCATGTCTAATCCGCGCCTCGCCTCAGCCAAGAAGCACCGCTCGCTCGGCGAGCGCATCGCGCCCGTGGTCCAGCCCGTCTGGCGCCTCCTGCGCCGCGACCCGCTCTCGACCGGGCTGCTGGTCGCCTCGATCGCGCTGATCGCCACCTTCTTCTCACTGCTCGGCTCGCTCGGCCCCGAGGGCGAAGGCGACAAGGTGCCGCTCTCGACCGTCGTCCACGTCGCCGAAACCGGCCGCATCCAGAGCGCCACCCTGCTCGACTACGACCACCAGGTCGTGATCGAGACCGACGCCGGCCTGCAGATGTACGCCGACTACCCCGGCTCCGACGCCGCCACCCAGCAGATCGTCGCCCAGCTCACCGAAGGCGGCGCCCAGGTCAGCGTCAACCCGCAGTCGGGCAAGGCCGAACGGGTCGTCGTCGTCCAGTTCCTGCTGCCGATCCTGATCCTCGTCTGCCTCTTCGCCTTCTTCATCCGCCAGACCGGCGACGCGACCGGCGGCGTCGGCTCCTTCTCGGTCTTCGGCGGCAGCGGCCGCAAGAAGAAGAAGGGCCAGAAAGCGCCGATCACCTTCGACTCGGTCGCCGGCGCCGGCGAAGCGCTGGCCGAGCTGCGCGAGATCCGCGACTTCCTCGACGACCCCTCGAAGTACCTCTCGATGGGGGCGGCGGCGCCCAAGGGCGTGCTGCTCGTCGGCCCTCCCGGCACCGGCAAGACGCTGCTGGCGCGGGCCACCGCCGGCGAAGCCGACGCCACCTTCTTCAGCGCCTCGGGCGCCGAGTTCGTCGAGTCGCTGGTCGGCGTCGGCGCCGCGCGCATCCGCGACCTCTTCGCCAAGGCGCGCAAGGCCTCGCCGGCGATCATCTTCATCGACGAGCTCGATGCCGCCGGGCGCAAGCGCGGCGCCGGCGTCGGCCAGGGCAACGACGAGCGCGAGCAGACGCTGAACCAGCTGCTGGTCGAGATGGACGGCTTCGGCGGCGACGCCGGCATCGTCGTCATGGGGGCGACCAACCGGCCGGACATCCTCGACCCGGCGCTGCTGCGGCCGGGCCGCTTCGACCGCCAGGTCGTCGTCGACGTTCCCGACGTCCACGGCCGCCTCGAAATCCTCGAGCTGCACGCCAAGGGCCGCAGCTTCGCCCCCGGCGTCGACCTCTTCGAGGTCGCCAAACTCTGCCCCGGTTTCTCCGGCGCCGAGCTCGCCAACCTGGTCAACGAGGCGGCGCTGCTGACCGTGCGCGAAGGCGAAAGCGAGATCTCCCAGCCGACACTGGAGGAGGCGATCGACCGGGTCGTCGCCGGGCCGGCGAAAAAGACTCACGTGCTGAGCCAGGGCGAGCGCTGGACGATCGCGATCCACGAGGCCGGGCACGCCGTCGCCACCCGCTCGATCGGCCAGGTTGTCAGCGCCCAGAAGCTCTCGATCGTCGCCCGCGGCCGCCAGCTCGGCACCGCCGCCCACATGCTGACCGACCGCGACGCGGCGATGCACTCGCAGAGCTCGCTGGAAAAGCAGCTGGTCGCGATCCTCTCCGGCACCGCCTCGGAGTGGCTCGAGTTCGGCGAGGGCTCGACCGGTGCCTCCGACGACCTGCACGCAGCGACCAAACTGGCGCGCCGGATGGTGACCAGCTACGGGATGAGCCCGGTGCTCGGCTCGATCACGATCGGCGAGGCCGGCGGCGAGGTCTTCCTCGGCGCCGCCCTCCAGGACCTGGGCTCGGTCGGCCCCGCCACCCT
Organism: Actinomycetota bacterium; assembly: GCA_048498975.1. Classification (GTDB taxonomy): domain Bacteria; phylum Actinomycetota; class Thermoleophilia; order Solirubrobacterales; family 70-9; genus VAYN01. Next base: position 3,826 of record JBEHWY010000169.1, read on the forward strand.
CGACACGATCGACGAAGAGACCGAGCGGATCGTCGAGGAGGCGAAGACGCGGGCGATGCACGTGCTCGAGGTCAACTGGGAGCCGGTGCAGGAGACGGCGCGGGCGCTGCTCGAGCACGAGACGCTCTCCGGCGTCGCGCTCGAGGCGCTGCTCTCGCCCGTCGTCGAGTTCGAGCTGAACGAGATCCCGCTGCCCGCCGCCGAGCTGGGCAAGGGGGAGGATTGAGCCGCCGCGCCCGCTCGCGACGGTCAGCCGAGATCGTCGTGGGAACCGGTCGGCAGCTCCGCCAGCAGCCGGCGCCACTCGGCCGAGAGCAGCACCTCCCGCTCCTCCGGCCAGGCCGGGTGGGTCATCACCTCGACTGCGGTGCCACCGCGGACCGCCGCCAGCAGGCCGTCGAGGCCGATGCCGCCGAGCTGCGGGTGCAGGTCGCGCAGGGAGACGAACGGGACCGAGCGGAAGCGCCGGCGCAGGGCGCGGTTGACCGCGCGCCGGTAGAGGTCCTTGGCCACCGACGGCGCGGCGACGAAGGCGTGGGCGCGGCGCAGGCTGTGCACCTGCCCCAGGGCCGCGGTCGCCAGCAGCGTCGGGCAGAGCTGGATGTGCTGGTGACCGTCGGCGTGAGCCGCGGGCGCGCCGCGCAGCGCGGCGAAGAGGTCGAGCTGGTCGCGGACACAGGCGTCGAGCCGGCCCCGGGCGCAGGGATCGAAGCCGAGCCGGTGCCAGGCGGCGCCGCCAAAGTAGGCGACCGCCCAGAGCTGGCGGGCGCGCTGCTCGGCTGCCAGCCCCGCCGCCGTGAACGGCGTCGTCAGGTTGAGGTGCAGGCCGAGCGGCAGCCCCGCCGCCGCGGCGGCGGCGAAGCCGCGCTCGCTGTCGGCCATCGCCACCATCGCCGAAGCGCTGGTGATCGCGCCGGCCTGCCAGCACTCGAGGATCGCGTCGCTCACCTCCTCGCGCAGCCCGAGGTCGTCGGCGTTGACGATCAGCATCCCGGCCATCCAACCGCAACGGCCCGATGAGCGCCGCCGACGCCGAGCGCAAGGACCGCTTCCCGACCGTGGCGACGCCGCCGCCGGCGGTGACGCTGGGTCGCGCGATGCTCTGGAACTGGTGGATCGTCGCCCTCGCCGTGCTCGTCTGCGCCGGCGTCGGCTTCGCCGCCGGCCTCGCCCGCACGCCCGAATACACCGCCACCGCCCGGCTCACGATCGGCCGCATCGACATCAGCTCGCCCGGAGCGCTCTCGGGCTTCGCCGTCGCCACCGAATCGCTCGCCACCGGCTACAGCCGCACCGTCAACTCGCGCAAGGTCGCCGAGAAGGTCGCCGCCAAGACCGGCATCGACGTCAAGGAGGTGCAGGACCACGTCAGCGCCACGCCGGTCGCCAAAAGCCCGGTCTTCCGGGTCGAAGCGACCTCGCCCGACGCCGACCAGGCGGTCCGCCTCGCCAACGCCAGCTCGCACGCCCTGGTCCGCTACGCCGCCGAGCTGAACCAGAGCGACCCCGACAGCAAGCGGCTGCTCGACCTCTTCGGCAAGGCCGCGATCAAGCGCCAGGTGGCGAGCCAGAACCTGCAGCGGGTCGAAGACGAAGCGGGCCAGGAGCCCAACGCCGGCGAGGCGGAAGCGATCGGCCGCGCCAAGGGCGAACTGGAAGCCGCCGAGGTCAAGGCCAAGGCGCTCGGCGCCGCCTACACGACCAGCGTCCAGAGCCAGGCCTCGACCGAACTGATCCAGATCATCTCGCCGGCGGCCGAAGCGAGCAGCGACAAGCGCTCCCACCTGCTGATCTTCACCTTCATCGGCGCGGTGATCGGCTTCGTCCTGGGCGGGGCGCTGGCCTTCGTCCGCGAGTCGCGCTGGACCCCGAAGCACTCGTCCTGACGCCGGCCTCATCGTCGCCCCCGCAGGCGCCGCTGCCAGAGGCTGAGCCGCCGGCGCAGGTCGTGCCGGCGCCAGCGCCAGGGCTCGGCGGCGCGTTCGACGGCCAGCGCCGCGGCGACGCGGCGCGAGGGCGGCGCCGGCTCGGCGAAGCGCTGCGGCTCCCGCGCCCACTCGGCGAGGAGCTCGCCGGCCGAGCCGGGGGCGCCGCCCAGATCGACGTGGCGGCTGAGCTTGTAGACGCGGTCTGAGCCGGAGAGCATCCGCGCGCGTTGCGGCGCCCGCAGCCGCCGCCCCAGCCGGTGCTCGTAGTCGGGCGCGAAGTAGTGCGGGCCGCGGGCCGAGAGCTGTGGGACCGCGTCCCAGACGCGGCGCACGCGGGGGTCGCCGCGGTAGATCTCGGCGAAGCGGTCGTGGACCCAGAAGTAGCGGTCGGCCTCGCTGCGCCCGCGCCAGTAGGCGGTGGTGGCGTCCTCCCAGGCGGCGGGGACGACGTGCCCGGGCTCGGCGGCGAGGAACCAGGAGGCGAGCATCCGGTCCGGCGCCGGCCGCGAGAAGGCGAAGAAGCCCTCGCGGGCGTGCTCGTCGATCCAGCTGTCGAGCGGCGCCGCGCAGAAGACGGTGCTGTCGACCCAGACGCCGCCGTAGCGGCGCAGCAGCGCCAGGCGGGCGATGTCGCTGACGGCGGCCGGCGACTTGCCCGCCAGCGGCAGCGGCGGCTGCACCAGCTCCAGCAGCGCCTCCAGGTCCAGCGGCCGCACCTCCCAGCCGGGGTTGCGCTGCTGCCAGGTGCGCAGGCAGGTGCGCGGCAGCTCCGGCGCCTCCTCCCAGCCCTGCAGCCACAGGGTCCAGATCGTCCGCGGCAGCCCGTTGCTCATTCTTCGTCCTCCCGTAGCTGCAGGGGCAGCACCTGCAGGTTCTCCCAGGGGAAGGAGGCGAGCAGCTGGCCGGGGTAGCGGCCTTCGAAGTAGCCCGACATCCCGGCGTAGGGGTTTTCCGGCGCGACCGTGACCGGGTCCTCGCCGAAGAAGTGGACGACGCCGGCGCCGTCGCGGACGAAGATGCCGTAGCGCTGCGCCGCTTCGGCGATCAGCCGCGTCAGCGGCGGCATCTTCAGGCTGGCGAGGTCGAGCTCGGGGTCGAGGCGCAGATGCGCCCCCTCGGGCAGCGCCAGCGGGTCCTCGGACTGGCCGTCGCTGCGCCGGGCGGGCAGCGAGTAGACGCCGGCCCGGACCGCGGGCACGGCCAGCGCCAGGGCGTGGTTGACGTAGCCGCGACGCAGGTCTTCGAGCCGGATCAGGCCGCCGGCGATCGAGAGCGAGGAGGCCGAGCTGCCCCACCAGGGCTGCGCCCCGGGCCAGGCTTGCGGGCCGTAGACGCCGGGGTTGGTGGAGACGTGCCGCATCGCGCCGCCCCACGAGGCTTCGGGACCTTCCGGCCCGCGCCGCAGCCGCCAGAACTCCCAGAGGCGGTCGCGCGCGGGCTGGTAGACGACGAGGTTGGCGTCGGTCCCCTGCGAGGCGCGCGCGTCGGGCGGCAGCGGCACCGCGTCGAAGGCGGCCTGCAGCGCCGGCGCCGGGGTCGGCGAGCGCAGCGCGACGCGCACCGTCGGCTGGTCGGCGGGCACGGTGTAGACCGGGACGCCGTAGCTGGTCGTGCTGATCGAGGGGCCTTCGCCGGCGTCGAGCTCGCGCCGCACCTCGGCCGCGAGGGCGCCGGCCAGCGCCGCCGAGTCGGGGTCGAGCGCCAGCGGGCGGTCGACCGCGGAGTTCCAGAAGCTGGTCGGCGAGAAGAAGCGGAAGTGTTCGGGCGGCGGCGCCGGCGGGCCCTCGGCCGCGGTCGCCTCGGTTTCGCGCAGGCGGTCGGCGCCGCAGCCGCCGACCAGGAGAGCGGCGAGACCGAGGAAGAGCAGCAGCACCAGCGCCGGCGCCCGGCCGGCGCCGCTCACAGGCTCCACGTCGCGAAGCGCTTGCCGGTCAGCTCGCGGAGGCGGTTCACCTCGGGGGCGAAGCGACGCTCGAGGTCGCCGCGCAGCCCCTCGTCGAGCTCGCTCTCGATCGGCGGCCACAGCGTCCGCTCCAGGGCGCCGCGGCCGCGGGGGGAGCACCAACCCCGCCCACAACAACCACCCA
>JBEHWY010000170.1:0-7822 GCA_048498975.1 Actinomycetota bacterium
GAGGAGCAGGCCGCGGGCGGCCTGCTGCGGGTCGAGAACGCTCCCTCCGGGCCCGCCTGACCCGCAACCGCGGTTGCAGGGTCTTCGTCGCCGGCGAGCCGGCGATCCGGCTTGGCTAGCCTCGCTGCGATGCGCAGGACTCCCCCCGTCGCGACGGTGATCGCCACCGTCGCCGCGGCGCTCGTGGCGATGCTCGCCGCAGCGCCCGCGGCTCCCGCCGAAGACCTTCGCTCGCAGCTCGAAGCGAAGGAATCGAAGCTGGATGAAGTGCGCGAACGCAAAGGCGTGCTGACCACGACGATCGCCGCCAACAAGGCTCAGATCGAACGGCTCACCGGCGAGGTGGCGGCGATCCGCACCCGCGAGGCTGCAGCCCGCACCCGGCTCGACGAAAAGCAGGCCGAACTGGACGAGGCGAGCGCCTTCCTGCACAGCGCCGAGCGGCGGCTCGACGGCGCTCGCGCCCATCTGCGCCGGGCGCTGGCGACGCTGCGCGAACGCCTCGTCGCGATCTACGAGAGCGGCGACCCCGATCTCTTCAGCGTCCTCGTCTCCTCCGGCGACGTCGGCGAGCTGGCGGCGCGCAGCGAATACCTCAACCGCATCCAGGACATGGACGAAGCGGTCGCCGCCCGTGTCCGCGAGCTGCGCGACGAAGTGCGGGGGATCGTCGACCGGCGCCGTGAATCGAAGCTGCAGATTGAAGCGGCGCGCGACTCGATCGCCGCCGAGGAGTCGCGACTGGCCAGCACCCGCGCCGAGCTCGTCGGGCGCCAGCAGGCCCTCGTCGCCGCCCGCGGCGCGCGCGAAGCGGCGCTGGCGCGGATCGCCGACCACGAGGAAGAGCTCGACGGCTCGGTCGCCTCGATCCAGGCGGAGATCGCCGCCCAGCTGGCGGAAACGGGCTCGGCGCCGCTCCCCGTCGGCCCGATCCAGGAAGGCAGCGGCGGCCTGATCTGGCCCGTCAGCGGCCCGATCGCCTCCGGCTTCGGCGGCCGCGACATCGGCGCCGGCTACGAGTACCACCCCGGGATCGACATCGCGGTCCCGGAAGGGACTCCGATCCGCGCCGCGGCGACCGGCTCTGTCGCCCTGCAGCAGTCGGAGGCCGAAAGCGGCGGCTACGGCAACTTCACCTGCATCGACCACGGCGGCGGGCTCTCCACCTGTTACGCGCACCAGAGCTCCTTCGCGGTCTCGCTCGGCGACTCGGTCAGCCAGGGCGAGGTGATCGGCTACACCGGCTGCACCGGTTACTGCCTCGGTCCGCACCTCCACTTCGAGGTGCGGATATATGGCCAGGTAACCGACCCCATGGGTTACCTTTAGCAATTAGTCGATGATTCGCCAGGCGCACACCTATCTGGTGAGCGCGATCTCGGGAACTGGCTTGATCGCGATCGCCATCGTCGCTTTCGTCCTGCTCGTCTCCGCGCAGGTCTTCGAGAACTGGCCGGCGGCCGGGCTCGGCCTCGGCGGCGACGACGAGAGCGCAAGCGTCTCCGACGCCCGTCCCGCCACCGGCGCAGCAACCGCCACCGGCGGCGGAGGGGCCGCCGCGGGCGCTGCGGCAACCGCCGCTGGCGGGGGCGCCACCGCCACGGCTGGCAACGGCAACGGTCGCCAGTTGGCGACCGGCGGGGGCTCGCAGCAGACGGCTCCTGAGCAGACCGGTGGCACGGGCACGGGCGGCTCGGGCGGTGGGTCCGGCGGTGGTTCGGGCTCCTCGCCGTCGTCCCCGGGCTCGGCCAACTCCCCTGCTTCGCCCTCCGCAGGCGGCGGCTCGGCTTCCGGCGGCGGTTCCGGATCCAGCGGCGGCTCCGGCTCGGGCGGTGGCTCGACCGCCGCCTCGACCTCGGGTCAAGTGACCGAAGCCGTCAACGGCACGGTCAACGGCGTCGACGAAGCGGTGCTCGGCGGCGCCCTAAATGAAAGCGGCGTCACCGAAGTCACCGAAGGCGTCGTCGAAGGAGTGGCCGGCCCCGAATCGGTCGTCGGCAAAGTCGTCGACGAAGCGGTAAACACGGTCGGCGGCCTGCTCGGCGCAAAACGCTGAGCCGACGCCGGCCTGCGCGTTCTGACGCCGCCAGTCAGAATGCCGGTCCGATGGCTGAGCAAGAACAGGCAGGGTCGCTCGCCAGCGGCGATCCGATCGAGGGCTCGGCGGTCTATCCCGCCGGCAGTCGCGTAAACGAGCGCGGCCACCTCGAGCTGGCCGGCTGCGACGTGGTCGAGCTCGCCGAAGAGTTCGGCACCCCCGCCTACTTCTACGTCGAGGACGACCTGCGCGCCCGCGCCCGCGCCTTCCGCGAGGCGTTCGAGCGCCGCCACGGCGACTACGAAGTCCTCTTCGCCAGCAAGTCGCTGCCCTGCACCGCCGCCTACCGGCTGTTCGCCGAGGAGGGGCTGTCGGTCGACGTCGCCTCCGGCGGCGAGCTGCACATGGCGCTCAAGGCCGGCTTCGACCCGAGCCGGATCCACATGCACGGCAACAACAAGAGCGAGGAGGAGATCCTCTTCGCCGCCCGCTCCGGGATCCAGCACCTGATCCTCGACTCCTTCGACGAGATCGAGCGCTGCGAGCGGCTGCTGGAGAAGCGTCAGCGGGTCCTGATCCGGGTTACGCCGGGGATCAAGCCCTCGACCCACGACTACATCACCACGGGCCAGCTCGACTCGAAGTTCGGCTTCGGCCTCGAGGACGGGCTGGCGGCGCAGGCGATCGAGCGCGTGCTCGCCTCCGACAAGCTCGAGCTGGTCGGGTTGCACGCCCACATCGGCTCGCAGATCTTCGAGCTCGAGCCCTACACGCTGGCGATCCGCGCCCTCGGCGAGCTGGCCGGCGAGTGGTGCCAGGTGGTCAACGTCGGCGGCGGCCTCGGCGTCGCCTACACCGCCGAGGACGAGCCGCCCTCGATCGACGCCTACGTCGACGTCAAGGTCCGCGGCGTCGCCGAGGTCTTCGGCCCCGACGTCAAGATCCTGATCGAGCCGGGGCGCTCGCTGGTCGCCAACGGCGGCGTCACCGCCTATCGCGTCGGCACCCTGAAGGAGATTCCCGGCATCCGGACCTACGTCGCCGTCGACGGCGGCATGTCGGACAACCTGCGGCCGATGCTCTACGGCGCTCGCTACGAGGCGCTGATCGCCGACCGGGCGACCGCCACGCCGGACACGCTGGTGACGGTGGCGGGGATGCACTGCGAGTCCGGCGACGTGATCGTCCGCGACGCGATGCTGGCGGCGCCGGCCGTCGGCGACGTCCTGGTCACGCCCGCCACCGGTGCATACGGTTACGCGATGTCGAACAACTACAACGGCGTGCCGCGGCCGCCGGTGGTCTTCTGCCGTGACGGCGAGGCGCGGGCCGTGGTCCGCCGCGAGTCCTACGAGGACCTGACCGCGCGCGATGCCGATGTCTGACGACGCGCCAAAACCCGTCCGCATCGGGCTGCTCGGTCGCGGCAACGTCGGCGCCGCCTTCGCCGAGCTGCTGGCCGAGCGGGCCGCCGCGGTCGAGGCCGCGACCGGCCGCCGGCCGGAGATCGCTGGCGTCCTCACCCGCTCCGCAGGCGATTTCGACGAGATCCTCGCCGGCTCGGACCTCGTCGTCGAGCTGATGGGAGGGACCGATCCGGCCCGCCAGCACGTGCTCGCGGCGCTGCGCGCCGGCAAGCCGGTCGTCACCGCCAACAAGCAGCTGCTGGCCCAGCACGGCGACGAGCTGTTCGGCGTCGCCCGCGAAATGGGGGTGCAGCTGCGCTTCGAGGCGGCGGTGGCGGCGGTGATCCCGATCGTGCGCACGATCCAGGAGAGCTTCGGCGTCACCCGGATCGAGAAGGTGTTCGGGATCGTCAACGGGACGACCAACTTCATCCTCACCGAGATGGCGAAGAGCGGCGCCGGCTACGAGGAGGTGCTGGCGGAGGCGCAGCGGCTTGGCTACGCCGAGGCCGACCCCTCCGACGACGTCACCGGCGCCGACGCGGCGGCGAAGATGGCGATCCTCGCCCGCCTCGCCTTCCACACCCCGGTCGACCTCTCCCAGGTCAAGTACGAGGGGATCGAGTCGATCCGGCCCGACGACCTCGCCTACGCCAAGGAGCTCGGCCTCTCGCTGAAGCTGCTCGGCGTCGCCGAACGGCGCGACGGCGGCATCAGCGTCCGCGTCTTCCCCTGCTTCCTCTACAGCGGCCACCCGCTGGCGCCGATCGAAGGCCCGTTCAACGCGGTGATGGTCGAGGCGCCGGCGATCAACGAGGTGACGATGTCGGGACCGGGGGCGGGGGGCCTGCAGACCGCCTCCGCGGTGCTCGGCGACGTCGTGTCCATCCTCGCCGGCGACATCCCCGTGCACGAGACCCGGACCGAGCTGCCGCTCGTCGCCGACGTGCCGTCGTCGTTCTACCTCTACCTCGAGGTCGCCGACCGGCCCGGGGTGCTGGCGCGGGTGGCGACCGTGCTCGGCGACCACGAGATCTCGGTCAAGAGCGTCGTCCAGCGCGGGATCGGCGCGGACGCGCGGCTGGTGATGGTCGTCCACGAGTGCCTGGAGTCGCGCTTCGCGGCGGCGGTTGCGGCGCTCGGCGAGCTCGGCGACCTGCGCGCCCCGGCCCGCTACATCCACGTGATCGAGGAAGAGTTCTAGGGGCTGCTGATGCCGGCCGGACTGATCGAGCGCTACCGCGAGCGGCTCTCGCTGGAGCCCGGCGACCCCGTGGTCAGCCTGCTCGAGGGATCGACGCCGCTGATCGAGGCGCCGCGGCTCTCGGAGCGGATCGGCGTCCGTGCCTACCTCAAGTTCGAGGGCCTCAACCCGACCGGCTCGTTCAAGGACCGGGGGATGACGGTCGCCGTCTCGCGCGCCAAGGGGCGCGGGGCGGAGGCGATCATCTGCGCCTCGACCGGCAACACCGCGGCGAGCTGCGCCGCCTACGCGGCGCGGGCGGGGATGCGCGGCGCGGTGATCGTCCCCGAGGGCAAGATCGCGATCGGCAAGCTGGCGCAGGCGCTGATGCACGGCGCCCGCGTCGTCGCCCTGCAGGGCAACTTCGACGACGCCTTGCGGATCGTCCGCGAGCTCTCCCAGAAGCACCCGATCGAGCTCGTCAACTCGGTCAACCCGCACCGGATCGAAGGCCAGAAGACCGGCGCCTTCGAGATCGTCGAGGACCTCGGCGGCGCGCCCGACGCGTTGGCGATCCCGGTCGGCAACGCCGGCAACGTCACCGCCTACTGGCGCGGCTTCCAGGAGGAAGAGACGGCGCCGGTGCTCTACGGCTTCCAGGCCGAGGGCGCGGCGCCGCTGGTGATCGGCGAGCCGGTCGCCAAGCCGGAGACCGTCGCCTCCGCGATCCGGATCGGCAACCCGGCTCGCTGGGAGGAGGCGATGGCCGCCTTCACCGCCTCGCGCGGCCGCGTCGCCGCCGTCTCCGACGAGCAGATCCTCGACGCCTACCGCTGGCTGGCCGCAACCGAAGGCGTCTTCTGCGAGCCGGCCTCGGCCGCCTCGGTCGCCGGCCTGCTCGCCCACGGCCTGCCCGTCCCCGAGGGCATCGCCGCGCCCGAATCGGTCGTCTGCGTACTCACCGGCCACGGCCTCAAGGACCCCGACACGGCGCTCGGCAAAGCGCCCGCGGTGATCGCCTGCGACAACGACCTCGCCGCCGTCGAGCGCGCCGTGTTCGACTAAGTATTGACTTTCAATACCGGAAGGTATTGTAATCCAATACCATTTGGTACTGTAGTTCGGTGCTGATGGAGCTGAACCCCTTCATCTTCAACCGGCCGGTCGACCCGGACCAGTTGATCGACCGCGACGAGGAGGCGGATCGGCTGCTGTCGTTGGCGGAGGGAGGGCACGCCAGCCGACTCTCGGCACCGCGGCGCTACGGCAAGACCAGCCTCCTGCGCCGGGTCGGCCTCGATGCCGACCTGGCGGGGATGAGCTACGTCGAGGTCGACTTCTACGGCGTGCTCTCGCTGACCGACGTGATCGCCCGCCTCGCCGAGGCCTACGGCTCGCTGCGGCCTCCGCTGCGGCGAATCGCGATCGCCATCCTCGAGACGCTGCAGCTGAAGGTCAGCGTCGGCGCCGGGCCGCTGCGGGTCGAGGCGCAGGCGGTCGAGCCCGGTCAGGCGAGCCAGGTCGTCAGTCAGTTGCTCGATCTGCCGCTGACGATGTACGAGCGCAACGGGACGCGGACGCTGGTCGCTTTCGACGAGTTCCAGGCGCTGCTCGCGGTCGGCGACGGCGTCGACGGTCTCTTCCGCAGCCGCATCCAGCGCCACGGCGATGCCGCCAGCTACATCTTCGCCGGCTCTCACCCCGGCCTGATGCACGAGCTCTTCGGGCGCCAGGAGCGGCCGTTCTTCGATCAGGCGCGGGTCTTCCGGCTCGAGCCGCTGGCCGCCGCCGACCTGGTCGAGTACATCGGCCTGCGCTTCGAACGAACCGAACGCGACGCGACGCCGGTGCTCGCCGCCCTGGTCGAGCTCTGCCGCGGGCACCCACAGCGGGCGATGCTGCTGGCCCATCACCTCTGGGAGCAGACCCCCCGTGGCGAGGAGGCAACGCCGGAGCGCTGGCAGGCGGCACTCAGCGCCGTCCTCAGCGAGCAGGCCGAGGCGCTGGAGGCCGCCTGGGACGCGCTCGGCAGCGCCGAGAAGGGAGTGATGGCGGCGATCGCGATCTCTCCCGACCCGCTTTTCTCGGCGCGCACGCTGTCTCGCTACAACCTCTCCAAAGGCGGCGCGCAGCACGCGCGTGAGAAACTCGCGCGCATGGGCAGCCTGCAAAAGGTGGGGAAGCGGTGGGAGCTGGTCGACCCGCTGCTCGCCGAGTGGATCATCCGCCTCGAGTCGCGGGGAACGGCGGGTCAAGCGAGATGACCGCGCGCCGTCGACTGGTCCGCGTCCCGGCCTCCTCGGCCAACCTCGGCCCGGGCTATGACGCGATGGCTGCGGCCGTCTCGCTGCACCTCGACCTCGAAGTCGAGGAGACCGGCGAGTACTCCTTCGATCCGGGCGGGCTCGACGTGCCGACCGGGCGCGATAACCTGATCGTGCGTGCCTTCGAGACGCTGCACTCAGCCGACGGGATCGCCTTCCGGCTGCGCAGCGAGATTCCGCTGGCGCGCGGGCTGGGCTCGAGCGCGGCGGCGATCGTCGCCGGCCTCGCCGCCGCCGACCACCTCTTCGAGCTGGCGCTGAGCAAAGAGGAGATGCTGGTCGCGGCAACCGCGATCGAGGGTCACCCCGACAACGTCGCCGCCGCGATCTACGGCGGCTTCGTCGTCTGCGGCAGCGGCGCCACCGGGGAGCCGCTGGCGGCCCGCTTCGACCCGCCCGACGGGCTCGAGGGCGTCGTCGTGATCCCGCCCGAGGAGGTCTCGACCGAGCGCGCCCGGGCCGCGATCCCGGCCGAGCTGCCCCTCGCCGACGCCGTCGCCAACGTCTCCTCGGCGGCGCTGCTGGTGCTGGGGCTGCGCAGCGCCGACCTCGACCTCGTCGCCCGCGGCCTCGGCGACCGTATCCACCAGCCACGGCGGCGCGAGCTCTACCCGCGCTCGATGGAGATCGTCGACAGCGCCCGCGAGCTGGGGGCGCTGGGGGCGACGATCTCCGGCGCCGGGCCGACCGTGCTCGTCTGGACGACCTGGCAGGAGGCCGGCAACGTCGCCGCGGCGCTGGAGGAGCGCTGCGCGGGCTGGGCCGAGGTGCGGCGGATGCCGTTCGAGCCGCAGGGCGCCGACGTCCCCGAGCTGTAGGCGGCTTGGCGCGGGCGGGCCGGCGCACCCACAGGGCAGGTAGGTGCGCCGGC
>JBEHWY010000171.1:0-7818 GCA_048498975.1 Actinomycetota bacterium
ACGATGTTGCCGAAACGCCCCCCGCACGGTCTGTTTAGTAGCTGATCCATAGCTTGCCGGGCCCCCGTTACTTCAGAAAGTGTAGCGACCATCTTTGGCGGTAGTGGGTCAGTTTGAATCTGAATCGGCGATGATGGCGCAGCGGAACCGAGGGGAGCCCCGCCAAGAGCAACCCCCCGGAACCGCTGAATAGATCGAGAATCGGGCGCCGCGTTCTCTAGGGGCGATCTGTTCCTGGGCTTGGAATCCCAGGGCCGCGGTTTTGGACACCACGGGTCTAATCGCCGCTGGGGGCAGTATCGCAACCCCCCTCGGTTACTCGACCAGCAGTTCGCCGCAGCCAGCCTCAATCCAGCAGCGCCGCAATCTCTTCCAGCGACCAGATGTGATCAGCGACGCCAGCGGCCATCGCCGGGGTCCGGGGGTAGCGGTCCCGAACGGCCTTGTGAGGGCGGGCGAAGTTGTAATGCATGAAGTGCAGGCTGACCGCGTGCGCCAGGTTCTCCACTTTCTTGGAGAAGCCGTTGGTCAGCCGCGTGAAGCGCCGCATCCCCATCCGCATCGTGAGGTTCTGACGCTCCACGTAGCTGGTGGAGATCCGGTCGGGATCGGGATCGCCCTTCATCACCCGCCGCTTGGTCCCGGTGCAGACCGGCGGGCTGTATTTGCCGCCCTGGTTGGGGTCTGAGGCGTAGTTCTTCTGGATCTGCGCCCAATCGACGTTGTGGTTGAAGGCCAGCCCCACCGTCGATTCGTACATCGCGTGCCCGTCCGTCGATAGCTGGATGCGACCGGCCATCCGGCTCGCCAGGTCTTCGAGGAAGACCGCCGCGTCGTATTTGGTCCGCTCGCCGACCAGCCAGGAGGGCACGAGCTTCGTGTCGGCGCAGATCGCCGTGAAGGTCCACACGTCGCCGTAGCCGGGCGTCCCTTTGAAGTCCTGCGGCACGTTCTTCTGCTTGGCGTAGCAGTAGCTCCAGATCTCATCTGCCTCGACGGTCGTGCAGGGGAGGTTCTGAAAGACGCCGTCCTGATACTCGGTGCAGGCTTCGCCGAGGTCGACCAGGAGCTTGGTGATCGTGTTCTTCGCCGCGCCGGTCATCCTCACGGTGGCCCGGATGCTGTTGCCCTCAACGAGGCATCCGATGATTCGGGCACGCTTCTCGGTAGTGAGACGATTCATCCTGACCTATTATGCGTAAGCGGTCGGACAGAAAAGGTCAGTTTCGGACTTCTCGTTTCGCTCCCTCAATTGTGGTAGCATATCAGGAACAGCTACTACTCCCGGGAGGCTCATAGCTCGCCAATGGCACAGCCCGCGCACAACTTCGAGCAGCCACACGACCGCGACTCAAGGCTTCACGCACTTGGTCTCGACACCCCTACGGTCGAGCAGATCGTCATGCACGGGCTGCTGGCCCGGCAATCCTGCTCGCCTCTATCGCCGCCCTCCTACCCCGGCACCGTCCAGTGGGCGGAGACGATTATCGGCTCGCGGGTCGTCCTCATCCCGAGAAACTGGACGCCTAACGACGATCGCAACTTCTCGCGCATCGTGAACCCGGAGGAGACCGTCGCCATCGTCGTCGCCACCGGGGACGAGCTCACCGGCAATCCTGCCGAGAAGCGGGAACCGCGGACCCGGTATCCGAAGGGGCCGGAGACGACCGCAGCAGTGCAGACGAACGCTCAGATGGAATTCCCAGGCCTCGCCATCGCCCAGTTCGCGTCGATCTCGTCGACCAAGCTGGAGACCTGGATCATCCTCCTGCTTACCAACGACTTCGAGGGCCGCTACGAGTTGTCCCGGCCCAAAGCCCAAGACAAAGAGGGCCGAGTCATCTCCTGGTCGGATCGCATCTTCTTCCCGCCCATCGATATCGAAGGTCTCTCTGGTCAGGCCAACGATGACAACGGCGATGATGATCACGACGATGATGATGGTGGCCTCGTTGTTCCCGTCGAAAGGATCTGAGATCGCCCAATGTTCACCCCGTCCCGGCTTACCCTTGCCCGAAATCGGCGAGGACTCACCAAGAAGCGACTCGCTGAGCTGATCGACATCTCGACTCGAAGCATCACCAGCTTCGAGTCGGGCGAAGTCGGACCCAAACCCGGGACCCTTGTCAAAATCGCCAAGGCGCTCGACTTCCCGCCGAGCTTCTTTGAAGCCGAGGACCTTCCCGAGCTAGATAAAGAGGCAGTGAGCTTCCGGGCATTGAGCAAGATGGAGGCAGCGCAGCGTGACTCAGCCCTCGCTTCGGGTCGTCTTGCCTTCGGCCTACACAACTGGATCTCCGAACGGTTCAAGCTGCCAGCCCCGAACGTCCCCAAGCTCAATCCGGGCATCGACCCCGAGACGGCCGCACAGGTCGTGCGAGCAGAGTGGAAGCTGGGCGAGAAACCGGCCCCAAATCTCGTACATCTTCTTGAGGTTCACGGCGTCCGCGTGTTCTCCCTGACCCAGGACTGCCGGGAGTTGGACGCCTACTCACTTTGGCACCGAGACCAGCCATTCATATTCCTCAACACCCAGAAGTCGGGCGAGCACAGCAGGTTCGACGCGGCGCATGAGCTTGGGCACCTTGTCCTTCATTGGCACCATGAGGTGCCGCAGGGAAGGCAGGCCGAGCAGGAAGCAAACCGATTCGCGGCAGCCTTCCTCATGCCGGCGGCGAGCATCCTTGCCAAGGCGCCGAAGAACCCAACGTTGAAGCAGCTCATTCGGGCGAAGCGCCCATGGAAAGTTTCGGTCGCGGCTCTGACGCACCGGCTCTTTCAGCTCAAGGTGCTGAGCGAGTGGCACTACCGGATGCTGTGGATTGAGATCGGCGATCTCGGCTATCGCAAGAACGAGCCAGAGCCCCGCATCAATCGAGAGACTTCCCAAATCCTCAATAAGGTCTTCGCCGCGCTACGGAAAGAGGGCTGCACGAAGGCGGACATCGCCCGCGAACTCCACATTCACCCGCAGGATTTAGATGCTCTGGTCTTCGGGCTGGCGATCCTCCCAATGGGCGATACAAGCGCTGTTCCGGCACGGCCGAAGCCGGACTCTTACCCGCCACTGGAACTGGTCTAGTCCCGCGGCTTCCAGCGAGCCTGCGCGGCCCGCCGCGCAGCGTCGCTTCGTTCCTCCGGCGTCATCTTTGCGGCCCGTGCTTTCCCGCCCTTGCGACCGCCTCGTCGGCCGAGCGCCACGGCGGCGGGGTCTTTGCCAGGATCGACCTCTGGATCGCGCTCGGCCTCTGGCGGCGCCTCGCCCGTCGCCTGGTCAACGATGCTTCGGGCGAGAGAGTTCACGTCTCGCGGTTTGCTTGACCGCTTAGGCATAGCCACAGAGGCTACCGCTCCCCCTCACGGAACCCGCCGTGTCGGACTTCTCCCGGCGTCCAGGCGATCCCCTCGACCAACTCGTTCAGCCTGACTTCCAGCGAATCGGCGAGCTTGATCGCCGTCACCAGCAGGGGGAGGCGAAGCCCACGCTCTAGCTCTGAAAGCTCGGTCCGGTGGATCGCAGCCCGCACAGCGAGTTCGTCCTGAGTCATATCCGCCTGCCGACGGGCGCGGGCGAGGTTGGCGCCAAAGCGCTCGGCGTTCGTCATGGGCACGCCACGTAGAAGCTGCCGCTTGCGCTGAGGCGAGGCACCCACTCGATCCCAGCCAGCAGGTCGCCCGGCTTGGCTTCGACGGCGGCGCAGACCCTCATCAGCGTGTCGATCCTCGGCGTCCTCTGGCCGTTCTCCAGCATCCCGATCTCGCTGCGGTGAAGCCCCGCCCGGACCGCCACCTGCTCCTGAGAGAGCCGCACACGGCGCCGACAGCGCTTGAGGTTCGCGCCGAAGCGCTCCGCGACGCTCACGGCAGCTTCAACCGTTCCAGATGGGCGGCAGCCTTCGTGGGGCGCACGGCGCTGCCGTGGCTCTCCAGCAGCCCGACCTTGATCAACTCGATGACGCAGCGGGTGAGGATGCCCTGGTGGCCGATCTCCCGCGCTAGCTCAGGGATGGTGCGCCAGTGCGGGTAGGACTCAAGAGCCAGCGCCATGATCGCCCGTTCAATGGGGATACGGTCGGCTGGCCAGTGCCGCCGCTTACGATTCGCCTGCATCGGAAGGTCCAGCCTTTCGGTGCCGGGCGGGAGGCTGTTAGCGCAGCGCTCCCGCCATTTCGTTTGTCGATGCGGGCGAAGCTAGCGCGATTTGGCTTTGCGATGGGCCTCAGATTCAAACTGACCCACCACCTCTTTGGCCCGGTGGATAAACCTTTGCGGACCGGCGGGGTGTATCTTCGCCCGGGTTCCAGGCAACAAGTGGAGGAGGCAGTTTTTGATGAGCAAGACCCGGCTGACCGCCCTCGCGGTCTTCCTAGTCGCAATCGCGTCATTGGTCCTCGCGGCCTGCGGCGGCGGCAGCAGTAGCAGCAGCGGCAGCGAAGCGACCAGCGGTGGCGGTGGCGAAGCGGGCAAGCCGTTGACCGTCGGCTCAGACATCCCGTATCCGCCCTTCGAGCAGGGAAAATCGGGCGAATACACCGGCTTCGACATCGAACTGATGGAAGCGATCGGGGAAAAGATCGGGAGGACGCCTGAATTCACGGACACGTCGTTCGAAACGATTTTCCGCGACGTCGGACAGGGCAAGTTCGAAGCGGTGATCTCGGCGGCGACGATCACGCCGGAACGCGAAAAGGAAGTCGCCTTCTCGGATCCCTACTACCTGTCTGAACAGGCGATCCTGGTCAAAGAAGGCAGCGACATCACCGGCCTCGCCGACCTCGAAGGCAAGGTCGTCGGCGCCCAGCAGGGCACGACCGGGCTCGAACTCGGCAAGGAAAAAGCCAACGCGAGCGAACTCCGGCCCTACCCCGAAGGCCCTGACGCGATCAACGCGCTGAAGGCCGGCACCGTCGAAGCGGTGATCATCGACCAGCCGGTCGCCCAGAACGCGATCGAAGAAGAAGGCGGCGTCGAAATCGCCGAAAGCGTGCCGACCGAAGAAGAGTATGGAATCGCGGTCGCCAAGGACAGCACCGAACTCCTCGAAGAAATCAACACGGGCCTCGAAGAAGTGATCTCCGACGGCACCTACGTGACGATCTACGAAAAGTGGTTCCACAAAGAACCGCCGAAACAGTTCCAGGGCTGAGCGCAACGGGGTCGCGTGAAGCCACGCAGTGCGATTTGATCAGGGGGCGCCGGCGACGGCGCCCCCTTTTCGGTTTTTGAGAGCCGCGACCAGGAGACGGCGATGAGCCAGTTTTTCAACCAGTACTTCAACTTCAACGTGATGGGCGAACACTTCTGGGAAGTCCTCGTCGCGTTCCTGCAGAACCTTCTGGTCTTCGGCGTAGCCGCGGTGCTGGCCCTGATCTGGGGGCTCGTCCTTGCCCTCCTCCGCCAATCCCCGGGCAGGAAATTGCTGCCGGTCCGGTTCGTCACGATCGCCTACATCGACTTCTTCCGGGCGGTGCCGCTGCTGATCATCATCCTGATGATCTCCGGCGGCGTCCCCTTCCTGAGCTTCCTGCCGGTGGACCTGCGCATCCCCCGCTGGTTCGGGCGGCCCGACACCTTCTGGTACGGAGTCGCGGCCCTGGTGATCGTCTACGGAGCGTTCACGGCCGAGGTCTACCGGGCTGGAATCGAAGCCGTTCCGCGCGGCCAGATGGAAGCCGCGCGCTCGCTCGGCATGAACCATCTGCAGGCGATGAGGTACGTGGTCGTGCCGCAGGGCGTGACCAAGATCCCGGCACCGATGCTGAACGAATTGATCTCGCTGCTGAAGGACACGACGCTGATCAGCGTCATCGCGCTCAGCGAGTCCGTCCTGGTCAGCCGCGAAGTCCTCTCCGAACGGCTGAACAGCTCGGCGCTGACGCTGACGGCGATCTTCTTCGTGATCCTCATCCTGCCGCTGGCGCGGGTGGTCGACAAACTGATCGCGCGCAGCCAGCTGAAAATCACCCGCGGCTCTCACATCGAGGTGGCATAGGTGGCGGAGACGATCCTCAGCCTGCGAGGCATCCACAAGCGCTTCGGTTCGCTCGAGGTTCTGAAAGGCGTCAACCTCGACGTCCACAAAGGCGAGGTCGTCTGCATCCTCGGGCCGAGCGGGTCGGGGAAGAGCACGCTGCTGCGCTGCGTCAACCTGCTCGAGCCGCCCGAGGAGGGCGAGATCTTCCTCGAGGGCAAAGACATCTGCAAGGGCCCCGGCTCGGGCGAGGGCGAGGCGGGCTGGAACGTCGACTTCGTCCGTCAGCGGGTCGGGATGGTCTTTCAGCAGTTCAACCTCTTCCCCCACAAGACGGCGCTGGAGAACGTGACGATGGCGCCGGAAAAGGTGCTGGGGAAGTCGAAGCGGGAGGCGCAGGCGAGCGCGACCGCCCTGCTCGAACGGGTCGGGCTCGCCGACCGCATGCAGCAGTACCCCGAACGGCTCTCCGGCGGTCAGCAGCAGCGGGTGGCGATCGCCCGGGCGCTGGCGATGGAACCGCACGTGATGCTGTTCGACGAGGTGACCAGCGCCCTGGATCCCGAGCTGGTCAAAGAGGTGCTCGACACGATGCGCGAGCTCGCCTCCGAAGGGATGACGATGCTCGTCGTCACCCACGAGATGGGCTTCGCGAAGGAAGCCGGCGACAAGGTCGTCTTCATGGACGGCGGCGTGATCGTCGAGCAGGGCGACCCCCACGACGTCCTCGACAACCCCCAGCAGGCGCGGACGAAGAAATTCCTCGGGCTGGTGCTGGAGCGCTAGCGCGCGCCGCCCGCCATGGCGGGCAGGATGACGACGGAGTCGCTGTCCTTGACTGCGGTCTCGAGCCCGTCGAGCACGCGCACGTCCTCGTCGTTGAGGTAGACGTTGACGTAGCGGTTGAGCTCGCCGTCCTCGCCGAACAGCTGCGCCGAGGTGTCCGGATACGCCTCGGTCAGCGCCCGCAGCACCTCGCCGACGTTGGCGCCGGTGGCCTCGACCTCGGGCTGGCCGCCCGTTTTCGGGCGCAGGACCGGTGGGATGCGGACGGTTGCCATAAGCGCGGGAGATCCTACTAGGCCGCGAGAACCAAGCAGCTCAAGGACGCAGGGAGCGTGGCGTGCTCTGCACGCGAGCGACCGAGGACGCCGAGATGCGCCGGTTCTCGCGGCCTAGCGGTCGCCGCCTGCGCCGGCGCAGAAGAGGTCGTAGTCGGGGAACTGACCCATCTCCGACTCCGGGATCTCCTCGGCGTGCTCGCCGCAGATCGGGCAGTTGGGGTCGCGGCGGACCTTGAGCTCGGTGAAACGGGTGCCGAGCGCCTCGTAGAGCAGCAGGCGGCCGATCAGCGGCTCGCCGGCGCCGAGGATCAGCTTGATCACCTCGTTGGCCTGCAGCGTGCCCATCGTCCCCGCCATCACTCCGAGCACCCCGTTGGCGGAGCAGCTCGGCGCCAGCTCGGCCGGCGGCGGCGTCGGGTAGAGGCAGCGGTAGCAGGGCCCCTCGTAGGGGACGAAGGTCGAGATCTGGCCGTCGAAGCCGAGGATCGAGGCCGAGACGACCGGCTTGCGCAGCCGCACCGAGGCGTCGTTCAGCAGGTAGCGGGTGGGGAAGTTGTCGGCGCCGTCGACGACGATGTCGTACTCGCCGATGACGTCGAGGATGTTGCTCGCGTCGAGCCGCCCGTTGTGCTCGACGACCTTCACGTCGGGGTTGAGCCCTTCGATGAAGATGCGGGCCGACTCGGTCTTCGGCATGCCGATGCGTTCGGTGTTGTGGATCACCTGGCGCTGCAGGTTGGAGGCGTCGACGACGTCGTCGTCGACGAGGCCGATCGTGCCGAC
>JBEHWY010000172.1:0-7808 GCA_048498975.1 Actinomycetota bacterium
CCCGTGGTTCCTTTGTCGCGCCCGGGGCAACAAAGGAACCACGGGATCCGCGCGCACGCGATTCGCACGCCTGGTCTGGGGAGGGGAGGGTGCTCGCCGCCCTACCTGCCCACGGAGGGTGGCGAGCACCCTCCCCGCATCGCCTCGTCGTGAATCGTGCGGCTAGAGCTTCTCCGGCTGCGGGTGCAGCCGTGCTTTTTCGACCCGGGCCAGCTTCTTTTTCAGACGCTGCAGTTCTTCCTCCTGCTTCGGCGTCCGTTTCACGCTGGGGTGGGCGAGGTTGTGCTTCTCCAGCGGGTCGGCCTTGAGGTCGTACATCTCCCACTGGGGCGGCTTGCGTTCGCTCACGTTCGGGTTGACGTCGTGGTACTTGGCCAGCTTCCAGCGCTCTTCGCGGATGCTGACGATGTGGTTCGGCGGTTTCGGGTAGGGCCCGTTGTTCTGGCCCGACTGGAAGTCGTCGTAGGTGAAGACGACGTAGTCCTGGGTCGAGCCTTCCGCCTTCGGGTTGAGGACGAGCTTGGAGTAGTCGACGCCCTGCCAGTCGCGGCGCGCCGAGGGCGGCGCCCCGGCGAGGCTGGCCAGCGTCGGCAGGAAGTCGACGTGGGAGACGAGCGCGTCGCTGCTCGTCGCCTGCGGGAACAGCTTCGGGTTGGAGAAGACGAGCGGGACCCGGATCGCCTCCTCGTAGAAGTTGAAGTTCTTCTGCCGCAGGCCGCCGTGGGTGAGGCCCATCTCGCCGTGGTCGGCGGTGCGGACGATCATCGTGTCGTCGAGCAGGTCGAGCTGTTCGAGCTTGTCGAGGACGTTGACCAGGTAGCTGTCCGAAGACTTCATCAGGTTGCCGTAGAAGTTCAGGTAGCTGCGCTTTTCGGCGGCGGTCCGCGGCTTGCCGGTGAGGTTGAAGATGCGCAGGAACTGTTCCTGCACGGTCGGCTTGGTCGAGAGGTCTTCTTCGTTGGTCTCGGGAATGCCGATTTCGCCCTCGAGCCAGGACTTGTCGTAGCCGGCTTCTTCGAAGGTGCGGCTCGGGTAGAAGAGGACGTCGTGCGGGTTGACCAGGGAGACGACGAGGAAGAACGGCTCTTCGATGCGCGAGCGTTCGTTCAGCCACTGGATCACGCCCTCCTCGCCGTCGGCGTTGTTGCCGTTCTGGTCGACGAAGCGGCCGTCGTTGTCGACGTAGCCGCCACCCGCCTCGGGCACGGTCTGGTTGGCGCCGGCGTCGGGCGGGTTCCAGCGCAGGAAGCCGTACTTTTCGAGGTCCGAGGGCTTGGCGTCTTCTTTGATCGCCGGCTTCGAGCAGTGCCACTTGCCCTTGTAGACGACGTTGTAGCCGGCGGCTTTCATCACCGTGGCGAGGTTCGCCAGGTCGGTCGGCAGTTCGACCTGCGGGTAGGTCGGCGAGATCGGTTCGCCTTTTTCGTTGACCGAGCCTTCGGCCGGCATGTCTTCCTCGAGCGTGTACTTGACCCCGTGCTGGGCGGGGAAGTAGCCGCTCATCAGGGTCGAGCGCGCCGGCGAGCACATGCAGGCGTTGGTGAAGGCGCGTTCGAAGCTGAGGCCGTGGCGGCGCAGGCGCCGCATCCCCGGCAGGTTGTTGCGCAGCCAGGCCGGCGGGAAGTGCTGGATCCCCCGTTCCTGGTCGGTGAGGAAGAGGATGAAGTTCATCCCCTTGAGGTTCTTCTTCTTGCCGGCCGCGGCGGCCAGCGCCGTGCCGACGCCGCCCTGGGCCAGCAGCGCCGCCGCAGCGGCGCCGGCACCGGACCCGATCAGCTCTTTACGGGTCAGGCCGGCTTCGCGCCGTTCCTTCTCAGTCATCTATTTGTGCCTCCGGAAGACGTCGACCGCGTCGCTGAAGAACGAGGTCGAGTAGACAAAGCGGCTGTCGGGGCTGAGCGCGATCGAGCTGACCCCGCCCAGCGCCCGGGCGCGGGTGCAGCCGGGGACCGACTTGCGGGCGAGGCAGCCGGCGCTCCCCGGCTTCTGGATCAGGTTGCCGCTTTCGCGGTTGCGGTCGAAGACGTCGATCGCGCCGGTGCGGAAGGCGGCGGTGTAGAGGCTGGCGCCGTCGGGGCTGACGACGACCCCCTCGGGCGCGCTCATCGAGCGGGCGAAGCCGCAGCCGACCGCGCGCAGCCAGACGACGCAGCCGGCGGTCCCTTCCTTCTGGCGCAGGCCGGGGCTCGGGGTCGAGGGGCTGAAGACGGTGACGCTGTTGCTGAACAGCGAGGTGACGTAGACGACGTCGTTGCCGGGGCTGGTGGCGACCGCGTTGGCGCCTTCGATCTCGACCGCGGTGGCGCAGCCGGTGAGCGCCAGGGCGAGGCAGCCGCTGCCTTCGGCGGCCTGGCTGAGGGCACCGGTTTCGGGGTCGCGGCTCAGCACCGCCATCGCGTTGGAGAGGGCGGAGCCGGTGTAGACGCTGCCGCCGTTGCGGCTGATCGCCAGGCCCTCGACCGCGCCGAGGCCGATGCCGGCGGCGCAGCCTTCGGCGGCCGCTTCGGCGATGCAGCCGGCGGTGCCGGCGGGCTGGCCGAGGGCGCCGCCCGATTCGGCATTGCGGGAGAAGACGGCGACGGCGTTGCCGAAGAAGGAGCCGGTGTAGACGTTCCTGCCGTCGGGGCTGACGACGACGACGTCGGGCCCTTTCAGCGCCCGGCCGGCGGCGCAGCCCGGCAGCGGCAGGGCCGAGAGGCAGCCGTTGCTGCTCGGCGGCAGCTGCTTCAGCGCGCCGCTTTTCGGGTTGCGCAGGAAGGCGGTCAGCGAGCTGCCTTCGCGCGAGGTGACGTAGACGTTGCGCCCGTCGGGGCTGACCGCCACCGAGTTGGGCCCGTCGAGGCCGACTGCGGTGGCGCAGCCTTCGGCGCCTTTGGCGGCGACGCAGCCGGCGCTGCCCTGCGGCTGGCTGAGGGCGCCGGTCGCCTTGTTGCGGGTGAAGATCGCGACCGCGTCGCTGCCCGAGGAGGCGACGTAGACGTTCTTGCCGTCGGGGCTGACGGCGATCGCCCGCGAGCCCATGAACGGCCCCGGCCCGCTCAGCGCCCGCACCGAGGCGC
This sequence comes from Actinomycetota bacterium, assembly GCA_048498975.1. Lineage (GTDB taxonomy): Bacteria > Actinomycetota > Thermoleophilia > Solirubrobacterales > 70-9 > VAYN01. Next base: position 3,060 of record JBEHWY010000172.1, read on the forward strand.
AGCCGCCGGCGCCCTTGCGCGAACGGTCGGCGAGGCAGCCCTGCTTGCCCTTCAACTGGGTCAGCGTGCCGCGCTTGCTCGCCTTCTGGGAGCCCTTCGGTACGGCCGTGGCGGCGGCCGGCAGCGCCAGCGCGCCGAGCAGCGCCACGCACAGCGCGAGCCGCAGCAGCCGGGTGGAGAGCTCGCGGGTCAACCCGTCCGCAGCATAGTTCCCCGCGGCAGACGGGTCACTTGACCAGACGCTTTACGTAGGCCCGCACCGGCGGCTCGGCACCCACCCGCGGCACCCCTGCCTCCTGTACCGCGATCAGCCCGGTCGAGCCGCTGAGGAAGGCGTTGGTCGTCGCTTCGTCGAGCCCCGGCGCGTAGGGGTGGGCGCAGACGTCGGCCGGCAGGCGCGAGGGCTTCGCCGGCCCGGGGTGGGAGAGCGCGTCGGCGAAGGCGGCGAAGGTGACCGAGTCGAAGGCGGTGCCGATGTGGGTGGTGACGCGGCCGGGGCAGATCGCCTGGATCACGAGGTTGGCCGCCCCCTTCAGCGCCGAGGTCGGGTGCGGGCCGAGGGTCGGCTGCACGCCTTCGTCGGTCGCCGAGCGCACCGTCGTCCAGGCGGTCGGCCCCGGGCTCTCGTCCGGCTGGCGGTTCAGTGCCCGCAGCAGGTTGGAGCCGGCGGCCTGCTGCCAGTAGGCCGGCGGGCAGGGGCTCGCGTCCGAGCAGCCGCCGGCGCCGACCGTGGTCCCGTGCTGGGTGCCGGCCGCGGCGAGGACGTCGCTGACCAGCGGCCGCAGGCCGGGCCAGTAGGTGAGCGCGAAGCGCGGCAGCAGCCCGCCCTGGCTGATCCCGAAGACGGCGATCTGGCGGCCCGCCATCTTGTACTCGCGGCGGATCGCGTAGACCAGGTACTGGACCGAGACCTGGATGTCGGCGGTCGTGTAGTCGGGGAAGTCGACGTCGCAGACCGGGTGACCGAAGGCTTCGAAGGCGCCGCGCCCGATCAGGTAGCCCTGCTCGCCGGTGGCGCCGGTGCCGGTGACGAACAGCAGCGGCTGGGCGCTCGCCCCTTCGACTTCGCCGTGGCAGTGGAAGGCCGCTTCCAGCTCGGTCTTCGGAATCTTGATCGGCGGTTCGGAGACCCGCTTCGCGCTCGCCGGCGCGGCCGTCAACGCCAGCACCCCGAGCACCGCGACCAGCAGCCCGACAGCTCGCCTCATCGCTCCTCCTTCCGCGCCTTCCAGATCTCCTCCGCGGGCCAGCGGCGCGCCCACTCCAGCGTGACATACGGGTAGCGCGTGGTCGAGTCCTCGGGCGGGCGCACCTCGGTCAGCTCGACAACCTGCAGCCCGTTGGCGCCGAGCAGCGCGATCAGCTCGCCGTGGGGGAGGTGGAACTCGACCGACTCTTCGCCGGCCCATTCGAAGCGGCGCATGCCGAAGTAGGGCCGGGCCAGGCGCTCGCCGACCTGGACGTCCTCGCCTTCGTCGGGGTCGCAGAGGGCGGCGATCACGCCGGTCGTCATGAAGATCAGCTCGCCCCCGGGCCGCAGCAGCCGCGCCGCCTCGGCGATCCACAGCTCGGGCTCGCACCAGAGGCAGGCCCCGTACTCGGAGATCGCCAGGTCGAAGGAGGCGTCTGGCAGCGGCACCCGCTCGGCGTTGCCGTGCAGGAGCGGGAACTCGAGCCCGTGCTCGGCCTGCAGCCGCCGCGCCGTCGCCAGCTGCGTCTCGCTGTTGTCGATCCCGACCGGGGCGGCGCCGCGGCGCGCCAGCCAGGAGGAGACGTAGCCGGTGCCGCAGCCGAGCTCGATCGCATCGCGCCCGTCCAGCGCCGCCGGCAGCACCCCGAGCTCGGACTCCGGCACCTCCCAGACTCCCCAGACCGGCTCGGCGGCGGCCCACTTGCGCTCGCCGTCCTCGACGTACTCGGCGGCCAGCTCGTCCCAGACCGCGCGGTTGCGGCGAACGTGCTCGGGCAGCTCCTCCATCGGGCCAGCCTAGCCGGGCTTTCTAGACTGGAGCGATGCAGAAAGCGCGCACCGCCGATCCCTGGAACGACACCGACGTCATCGACGCCAACGCGCCGCGCTTCAACCAGACCGTCGTCGGCCTCGTCGCGCTCGCCGGAGTGGTGCTCGGCTGGCCGGTGCTGTGGCTGGCGATGGGGCTGCAGCTGTTCCTCGGCCTCACCCTCGGCCGCCGCTGGTGCCTCAGCTGCGTCGCCTACTTCGTCCTCGTCCAGCCGCGGATCGGGGAGGGGGAGATGGAGGACTCGCGGCCGCCGCGGCTGGCCAACATGATGGGCTGCGCCTTCCTCACCGCCGCCGCGCTCGCCTGGTGGCTGGGGTCGCCACTGCTCGGCACCGTGCTCGGCGCGATCGTCGCCGCCCTGGCGCTGCTGGCGGCGGTCACGGGGTTCTGCACCGGCTGCGAGATCTACCGCCTCACCGCTCGCCTGCGCGGCATCTCGCCGCGCCATCACAGCCACATCGAGCCCGCCGACCTCGGCCCCGCCCCGCTCGCCGGGCGCACCTACGTCGAGTTCAGCCACCCGCTCTGCTCGGAGTGCCACGAGTGGGAGCGCAAGCTCGCCGCCGAGCCCGACCCGCTGGTCAAGGTCGACGTCCGCGAGCGTCCCGACCTCGCCCGCAAGTACGGGATCGCGGTGGTGCCGACGGTGCTGGCGGTCGACGCCGAAGGCGCCGTGCTCGCCCGTCTCGCGCCCTGATTCCCAGGCTCCCTTTAGAAAGGGCCTCTAGAGTCGTAGCCGCAAACAGGGCTCCGAGCCGCTGTCGAACTCCCCGTCCCGCGATGGGTGTCCGACCCGATTCGACACCCACAGACCCCCGGTGTGGCAGGGAATGGCCGGCCGGGCACAGGAGGAACGCTCGCCAATGGCCGACACCAAGTACACGGCCGGCATGCCCGCTGCCGGCAGCCTCGTCGACCGCGTCGCCAACGTCGCAGTCACCGTAGTTCCCTTGATCCTGATCGCGGTCGCGATCCAGCAGTCCTGGGGCGGGCTCCTGGTCTGGCAGGACATCCTCATCTTCTTCGCCACGCTGATCCCCTTCGGCTTCGGGATCACGGTCGGCTTCCACCGCCTCTTCACCCATCGCTCGTTCAAAACGACCCGGCCGATGCGCTTCCTCTGGGCGGTGCTCGGCTCGATGGCGCTGGAGGGGCCGGTGATCGAGTGGGTCGCCTACCACCGCCGCCACCACCGCTTCTCCGACGCCGAGGGCGATCCCCACAGTCCTCACCACGGCCACGGCAGCGGCATCCTCGGCGCCCTGCGCGGGCTCTTCCACGCCCACGTCGGCTGGGTCCTGTTCAGCGACGAGCCGGCCGAAGAGGAGCGCTACGCGCCGGACCTGATCGCCGACCCGGTGGTCCGCTTCGTCGACCGCACCTTCGTCCTCTGGGCGGTGCTGGGGCTGGCGATCCCGTTCGGCCTCGGCGTCCTGCTCACCGGCACCCTGCTCGGCGGCGTCCTCGGCCTGCTCTGGGGCGGCGCGGTGCGGATCTTCTTCCTCCACCACATCACCTTCTGCGTCAACTCCCTCTGCCACTTCTTCGGCCGCAAGGACTTCGTCACCAAGGACGAGTCGCGCAACCTCGTCTGGCTGGCGCCGTTCACCTTCGGCGAGGCCTGGCACAACAACCACCACGCCTTCCCGACCTCGGCCCGGCACGGGATCGGCCAGGGCCTGCTCGACCCCTCGGCGGTGCTGATCGCCCTGATGGAGAAGGTCGGGCTGGCCTGGGACGTCGTCCGGATCGGCCCCGAGCGGCTCGCCGCCAAGGCGGTCGGGTAGCGCGTGGTCGCACTCGGGCTGCTGGCGGCGATCGCCGCCTCCGTCGCCTTCAACGTCGGCATCGTCCTGCAGGCCGCCGACGCGCGCCGCGAGCCGGCCAGCGAGGGCCTGCGGCTCTCCCTGCTCACCCACCTGGTGCGGCGCCGGCGCTGGATCGCCGGCCTGCTGCTCGGCGGCGTCGGCTTCCTCCTGCAGGTGGCGGCGCTCTCGCTGGTGCCCTTCGTCGTCGTCCAGCCGGTGCTGGCCGCCGGCCTGCTGCTGATGCTCTACCTCGGGGTGCGGATGCTGGGCGAGCGGGTCGGCGTCGCCGAGGTCGCCGGCGTGCTCGGCATCACCGCCGGCATCGGCCTGCTCGCCTGGGGCATGCCGGCCGGCGCCGAGACGGTCAGCAGCCAGGGCGCGGCGATCTCGGTGATGGTCGCGATGACCGTCGTCGGCCTCGTCCCCTTCGCCCTGCGCGGCCGCGGCCGGCTCGACTCCTCGGTTTTCGTCATCGTCGCCTCGGCGCTCGCCTTCGGCGCCAGCAACATCGCCACCAAGCTGCTCAGCGACGGCCTCTCCGAAGGCGCCCTGCTGCTCGCCGGCGTCTGGCTCGCGGCCGCGGCGGCGACCGGCATCGTCGCCCTGACGACCGAGATGACCGCCTTCCAGCGCCGCCCCGCGACCTTCGTCGTCCCCGTCTCCTTCGCCGTCCAGACCTTCTTCCCGGTCGCCCTCGAGCCGCTCTTCCTCAGCGAGCGCTGGAGCACCGCCGCGCTCGGCGGGGCGCCGCTGCTCACCGGCCTGGCGCTGGTCGCCCTCGGCGCGGTTGCGGTTTCGCGGACGCGTGCGGTGAGCGCGATGGTTGCCGGCTGAGGCTGGCCTGTCGCTGACTTCGGCAAGGCGCGCCGGGGAGGGTGCTCGCCACCCTCTCTGGGCAGGTAGGGCGGCGAGCACCCTCC
>JBEHWY010000173.1:0-7590 GCA_048498975.1 Actinomycetota bacterium
GGCGCGCCGCCGGGTCGCCGCCGCCGAGCGCCAGCAACGCCGGCCGCGCCAGCAGGACGAAGGTGACGATCACCGAGACCGGGTTGCCGGGCAGGCCGAAGACGAGGGTCGCGTCGCGGCGACCGAACCAGGTCGGGCCGCCGGGCTTCAGCGCCACCCGCCAGAACTCCTCCTCGACTCCGAGCGCCGCCAGCGCTCCCTTGACGTGGTCGTGCTCGCCGACCGAGACGCCGCCGCAGACGACCGCGACGTCGGCTTCGAGGGCCCCCGCCAGCGCCGCCTCGGTTGCCGCGGGCTCGTCGGGGGCCCAGGCGACGGAGACGACCTCGGCCCCGGCCAGCCGCGCCAGGGCCGGCACCGAGTGCGAGTTGGAGTCGCGGATCGCACCGGCGCTCAGCGGCTCGCCGAGCGGCGTCAGCTCGTCGCCGCTGGTCACGACCGCGACCCGCGGCCGCCGCACGCAGCGAACCGGGTCGAGGTCGAGCGAGGCGAGGACGCCGAGCTCGGCGGCGCCGATCGCGGCGCCGGCGCCGAGCACCACCTCGCCGGCGGCGAAGTCCTCGCCGGCGCGGCGCACGTTGCGCTCCGGCGCGACCGCGGCCTCGACCAGCACGGCGTCGCCGTCGCGGCGCGTGTCCTCGACGCGGACGACGGCGTCGGCGCCCGCCGGCAGCATCGCCCCGGTCGAGATCGCGATCGCCTCGCCGGCGCCGACCGCGGCCCCGGCCGGGTGCCCGGCGCGCGCCTCGCCGACCAGCCGCAGGCTCGCCGGAGCGCCCGCCGCGGCGCCGGCGGTGTCGGCCGCCCGCACCGCGTAGCCGTCCATCGCCGAGTTGTCGAAGGACTGCACCGGTGCCGCCGCGACCGCGTCGGCGGCGAGCCTGCGGCCCAGCGCCGCCGCCAGCGGCACCGGCTCGGTGCCGAGCGGCGCCAGCCCGGCGAGGACCGCGGCGCGGGCGTCTTCGAGGGCGATCGCGCCGCCGCTCATCCCCGCGCCCCCGCCCGCGGCTCCCCGCTGGCGCTCGCCGCGGCCGGGGCCGTGTCGAGCAGCGCCCCGACCACCGGCGGCAGCAGCTCGGTGTCGCGGGTGACGATCCCGATCGTGTAGGCGACCTCGGGTTCGACCAGCCGCACCGCCCGCATCCCCTCGGGGACGCCGTAGAGGCCCAGCCAGGTGCGCGAGACGATGCTCGACCAGCCGGCGCGGGCGAAGGAGAGCAGCGCCGAGATCGAGTTGCTCTCGATCCGCGCCTTCGCCTGCGCACCGCTGCGCTCGAGCGCCGCCTCGACGATCCGCCGGTTCTGCATCTCCGGGCTGAGCAGGCAGAGGGAAGCGCCGTCGAGCGAGGCCCAGGGGAGATCGTCGGGCCCGTCCTCGCGGGTGAGGAAGGCGTAGCTCTCCTCGTAGAGGGGGCGGCCGCGCAGGCGGCCCAGAGGCTCGTTGTCGAGGTAGGTGACGCCGGCGTCGATCCGGAACGATTCGAGCTGGGCGCCGATCTCCGCCGAGGACAGCGAGCGGACCTCGAGGTCGACCCGCGGATGGGCGTCGAGCAGCGGCGCCGTGATCTCGGCGACGGCCGGCAGCGCGGTCGGGATCACGCCGAGGCGGAGGCGGCCGCTGAGCTCGCCGGTCAGCCGCGCCGCGGTCGAGACGAGGCCGTCGACGCTGGCCAGCGTCTGCCGCGCCCAGCGCAACAGCTCGCGCCCCTGCGGCGTCAGGTCGTCGTAGTTGCGGCCACGCTGGACCAGTTCGACCCCGAGCTCGGCCTCGAGCTTGCGGATCGCCACCGAGAGCGCCGGCTGCGTGATGTGGCAGGCGGCGGCGGCGCGGCCGAAATGGCGCTCCTCGGCGAGCGCCGAGAGGTATTCGAGCTGACGCAGGACCACTGCGGGCCATGATAAACGCCGCTTATCGATACCACCGTGCATCGCATTGGACCGCCGCTGCGTCCGCGCCTAGCCTGTGGGCAGAGAACCTTGTCGCAGAACCTCGTCGAGCTGATCCGCCGCCACCACGCCGAACAGGCGCCGACCGCGCTCGAGGTGCTGAAGGCGGCGGTCGAGGACCACGGCGAGGTCACCGACGAGGACCGCCGCCACGCGGCCGAGGCATCCGGGCTCCCGGAGGCCGCCGTCTACGGCGTCTCCACCTTCTACGACGACCTGCTGGCGCCCCGCGGCGAGCGCCACGTCCGCGTCTGCACCGGCACCGCCTGCTTCGCCGCCGCCGGCGACCGGCCGGTCGAGGAGGCGCGCGCCGGCCTCGGCCTCGAGCTCGGCGAGCGCAGCGCCGACGGCTCGGTCTCGCTGGCCGAGACGGTCTGCCTCGGCTTCTGCCACTCCTCACCCGCGGTCCGCGTCGGCGACGTCGTCGACGCCGGCCCGGGTGCGCTCGCCCGCGCGCTTGCCGGCGAGACCCGTGCCGCCGAGGAGCCCGAGTGGCACAGCCTGCTCGAGGAGCCGGTGCTCACCGTCCCCGGCGAGTGGGCGGGCCTGCGCCGCGCTGTCGCCGAGCTCGGGCCCGAGGGCCTGCTGGCCGAGGTCGAGGCCGCCGACGTCCGCGGCCGCGGCGGCGCCGGCTTCCCGGCGGGGACCAAGTGGCGCTTCACCCGCCAGGCCGCCGGCGAGGAGAAGTTCATCGTCGCCAACGGCGACGAGGGCGACCCCGGCTCCTACATCGACAAGTACCTGATGGAGCGCGCCCCCGAGCTTGTGCTCGAGGGCCTGGCGCTGGCCGGCTACGCGGTCGGCGCCGCGCACGGCTTCGTCCTCACCCGCTCCGAGTACCCGCTCAGCAAGCCGCGCTTGGAGGCCGCCGCCGCCCGCGCCCGCGAGCAGGGCCTGCTCGGCGACGACATCCTCGGCAGCGGCTTCGCCTTCGAGGTGACGATCGTCGAGGGCGCCGGCTCCTACGTCGTCGGCGAGGAGACGGCGCTGCTCGCCTGCCTGCAGGGCCTGCGCGGGACGGTCTCGGCGCGGCCGCCGTTCCCCGCCGAACGCGGCGTCCACGGCCAGCCGACGGTCGTCAACAACACCGAGACCCTGGCCAACGTCCCCTTCGTCGCCGCCCGCGGCGCCGCCGCCTACCGCGAGCTCAGCCCCGCCACCGAGACCGCCGGCTCGAAGCTGGTCTGCTTCAACGAGCGCTTCGCGCGGCCGACCGTGGTCGAGGTCCCCTTCGGGCTGAGCGTCCGCGAGCTCTGCGAGGAGGTCGCCGGCGGCCTGCGCGACGGCGCCGCGATCAAGGCGGTCCAGATCGGCGGCCCGCTGGGCGGCATCCTGCCCGCCTCGCGCCTGGACACCGCCTTCGACTTCGACGCGCTCGCCGCCGAGGGCTGCATGGTCGGCCACGGCTCGATCCTCGCCTTCGACGAGTCGACGAACATGCGCGACGTCGCCCGCCACCTGCTCCGCTTCGGCGCCCACGAGAGCTGCGGCAAGTGCTTCCCCTGCCGGATCGGCCTGCGCCGCGCCCACGAAGAGTTCGCCGCCGACGCCCCGGTCGACCGCGCCCGCTTCGAAGCGCTGCTGGAGACGCTCGAGCTCGGCAGCCTCTGCGCCCACGGCGGCGGCATGCCCGCCCCCCTGCGCAGCCTCCTCGCCCACTTCCCCGACGAGCTGGGGCTGTCATGAAGGTGACGGTCGACGGGCTGGCGGTCGAGGTGCCGGCCGGGGCGACGGTTCTCGACGCGGCGCGGGCCGCCGAGCGCTGGGTGCCGACGGTCTGCTTCGACGAGCGCCAGGCGGCGTTCGGCGCCTGCCGGGTCTGCCTCGTCGGCCTCGCCGGTGCGCCGAAACCGGTGCCGGCCTGCACCACGCCCTGCCGCGAGGGGATGGAGATCGAAACCGAGGACGCGACCGCGCGCCGCGTCGCCGGCGCCGTCGTCGAGCTCGTCCTCTCCGAGCTGCCCGAGCCGCCGGCGCCCCACACCGAGCTCGCCCAGGTCGCCGCCGGGCTCGGGGTCGAGGGCACGCGCTGGCCCGGCGCCGTCCACCAGCGCGACGAGGACCTGCGCCACCCCTACCTGGCGCTGCGTCACGAGCTCTGCATCTCCTGCGGGCGCTGCGTCCGCGCCTGCGACGAGGTCCAGGGCGCCTTCGCGCTGACCGCGACCGGGCGCGGCTTCGAGGCCAACGTCACCGCCGGCCTCGACTCCGGCTTCGCCGAGTCCACCTGCGTCGCCTGCGGCGCCTGCGCCGACACCTGCCCGACCGACGCGATTACCGAGATCGCCCTGGTGCCACAATCGAGGGAGGAGGGTTGAGATGAACGACCAGCGATTCGACCGCGAGGCGACGACGACCTGCGGTTACTGCGGAGTCGGCTGCCGGCTGGAGACGCACGCCAGGGACGGCCGCGTCGTCTCGATCACCCCCGCCCTCGACGGCCCCGCCAACGAGGGCCACACCTGCCTCAAGGGCCGCTTCGCCCACGGCTTCACCCGCTCCCCCGACCGCCTGCGCACGCCGCTGATCCGTGGCGCCGACGGCGAGCTGCGCGAGGCGAGCTGGGAGGAGGCGCTCGACCGGATCGTCACCGAACTGACCCGGATCAAGTCCGAGCACGGCGCCGACGCGCTCGCCGGCCTCGCCTCCTCGCGCGCCACCAACGAGGACTGCTACGCGATGGCGCGCCTGATGCGCGCCGCGATCGGCACCAACAACATCGACAACTGCTCGCGCGTCTGCCACTCGCCGACCTCCTTCGCCCTGCGCAAAGCGTTCGGCCTCTCCGGCGCCACCGGCTCCTTCACCGACATCGACCAGGCCGAGGTCGCCGTCCTGCTCGGCGTCAACCCGACCCAGGGCCACCCGGTCGTCGGCGCCCGGATCAAGCAGGCCGCGCTGCGCGGCTGCAAGCTGGTGACGATCGACCCGCGCCGGATCGAGCTCGCCGACTACGGCGTTCTCCACCTGGCGCCGCGCCCCGGCACCAACGCCGCCGTCGTCCTCGGCCTCTGCCACGTCGTCCGCCGCGACGGGCTGGTCGACGAGGAGTTCGTCGCGGCCCGCACCGAAGGCTACGAGGCGGTCGCCGAGCTGCTCGACGCCTACGACCCCGCCGCGGTCGAGGAGATCACCGGCATCCCCGCCGCCGGCATCGAAGAGGCGGCGCACATCTACGGCGAGGCGGGCAGCGGCTGCCTGCTCTGGGGCCTCGGCGTCACCGAGCACAAGTACGGCTCCGAGGTCGTGCAGCTGCTCTGCAACCTGGCGATGATGACCGGCAAGGTCGGCAGGCCCGGCTCGGCGCTGCTGCCGCTGCGCGGCCAGAACAACGTCCAGGGCTCCTCCGACATGGGCGCCCTGCCCGACACCTACACCGCCTACCGCTCGGTCGAAGACGAGGAGGTGGCGGCGAGCTTCGAAGCGGAGTGGGGGGTGCCGCTCTCGCGCGCCAAGGGCCTCACCATCCCGCAGATGTTCGACGCCGCCGTCGCCGGCGAGTTGAAGGCGATGTACATCTTCGGCGAGGACGTCGCCCAGACCGACCCGGACACCGCCCACGTCACCGCCGCCCTCGACAACCTCGAGTTCCTCGTCTGCCAGGAGATCTTCCTCAACGAGACGACGAAATACGCCGACGTCGTCCTGCCCGCCTCCGCCTTCCTCGAAAAGGAAGGGACCTTCGTCAACGCCGAGCGCCGCTTCCAGGTCGTCGAAGCGGCGATCGACCCGCCCGGGGAAGCGCGCACCGACTTCGAGATCATCAAGGCGGTCTCGCGCGCGCTCGGCCACGAGATGGGCTGGGAGACGCCCTGGGACGCGCTCGACGAGATCGCCCGCCTCACCCCCCACTACGCCGGCGTCAGCCGCCAGCGGCTCGGCCGCGGCGGCCTGCAGTGGCCGGTGCGACCCGACGGCAGCGACTCGCCGACGCTCTACGACACGACCTTCGACCGCCCCGGCGGCCGCGGCCACTTCGCCGCCCTGCCCTACAAGGTCCCCGGCGACGCCGCCGACGAGGAGTTCCCGCTGGTGCTGGTCACCGGCCGCGTCCTCCAGCACTACAACGCCGGCACGATGACCCGCCGCACCGGCAACGCCGAGCTGGTCGACCGCGACCTGCTCGAGATCCACCCCGACGACGCCGCCCGCCTCTGGATCGGCGACGGCGACCGCGTCTCGGTCCGCAGCCGCGTCGGGAGGATCGAGGTGCAGGCGCAGGTCACCGAGCGGATCGAGCCCGGCCACGTCTTCACCACCTTCCACTTCCCGGAGACGCGGACCAACCTGCTGGTCGGCCAGTCGGCCGACGTCAACACCTCATGCCCTGAGTACAAGGTGATCGCGGTCGACGTGCGGCCGATCGGAGAGCAGGCCGCCTTCACGCCGGCGCTCGTCGCCGAACCGGCGTGAGCGCGCCGCCGCTCGGGGCGGTCCTCGCCGGCGGCGCCGGCAGCCGCCTCGGCGGCGCCAAGGCCACCGCCGAGCTGGGCGGCCGCCCGCTGGTCTCCTATCCCCTGGCGGCATTTGCCGAGGCCGGGATCGAGGCCGTCGTTGTCGCCAAGCGCGATACCGAGCTGCCGGACTTCGAGGCCGCCGCCGGGGTGGGGGGAGGAGGGACGCCGCCGCCGGCGCCGCCGCCACGGGTCCTCTTCGAGCCCGACGAGCCGCGCCACCCCCTGGCCGGTGTCGTCGCCGCCCTGCGGGTCGCCGCTGAGCGCCCGCTCGTCGTCCTCGCCTGCGACATGCCCTTCGCCGCCCCGGCGCTGCTCGCGGCGCTGGCCGCCGCACCGGAGCCGCTCGTCGTGCCGGCGCCCCACGGCCTGCCCGAGCCGCTGCAGGCCCGCTACTCCGCCGCGCTGTTGCCGGCGCTGGAGGAGGCCCTGGCCGCCGAGCGCCCCCTGCGCGAGACCGTCGCCGCCCTCGGCCCCCGCCTGCTGGGCGAGGCCGAGCTCTCCCGCTTCGGCCCCGCCGACCGCCTCTTCTTCAACGTCAACCGCACCGAGGACCTCGCTCAGGCCGCCGCTATCCTGCGCGCATGAGCGGCTTCGTCTCGCGCGGCTTCGGCGGCCACCGGCGCACTCCGGACGACGTCGCCGAGCGCCTGCCGCCCGGCCAGTACCTGGAGCGCGGCTTCCCCGTCCTCACCGCCGGCCCGACCCCCGAGGTCGACACCGCGAAGTGGACGCTGAAGATCGACGGCATGGTGGCGAACGAGCTGGAGTGGACCTGGGAGGAATTCAACCGCCTGCCCTTCGAGGAGGTGCCTTGCGACATCCACTGCGTGACCAAGTGGTCGAAGCTCGGCACCAGCTTCCGCGGCGTCTCCCTCGACACCCTGTTCGAGACCGCCGAGCCACTCGACGCCTTCGTCACCGCCTACTCCTACGGCGGCTACACGACCAACCTCGCGGTCGAGGACCTCAGCGACGGCAAGGCCTGGATCGTCACCGAGCACGAGGGCGAGCCGCTGCCGCGCGAGCACGGCGGCCCCGCCCGGCTGCTGGTCCCGCACCTCTACTTCTGGAAGAGCGCCAAGTGGATCGCCGGCCTGCGGGTGATGGACCACGACGAGCCCGGCTTCTGGGAGGCCAACGGGTACCACAACCACGGCGACCCCTGGCAAGAGCAGCGCTACTGGAC
>JBEHWY010000174.1:0-7360 GCA_048498975.1 Actinomycetota bacterium
AGCGATAGAGAGCGTAATGGCCGTGGACGAAGCCGGGTGCGCCGGCCCGCCCGCCTCGAAGCGTCTCCGACATCGACCACCCCAGGGCGGGGCAAGCGTCGGAAGCGCTCGCGATATTGACCAGCCCCTGGTGTGGTCAATATCGCAAGCGTGTGGGAGAGCGAGTGTGGTTGAGCTTTCCCGGACTATTTGCGGAAAAGCTCAACCACACGACCCGCGCGCCTCGCCTTCACGCCCCGGCCGTGGACTCATCTAGGAGGTCTGCTGGGCGGCTCGTCTGCCAGGCGCGGTCAGCACGTGCCGGCGCAGGAAGGCGAGCTGGTCGGCGACGAGCGCCTCGTGCACGGGCCCGTCGTAGACGTCGAAGTGGTCGACCCCGGGGTAGGTGCGCAACTCGCCGAGCGGCGCCCGCCGGGTGGCCGCGATCGCCGGGCCCGGCCGGGCGACGCGATCCCCCTCGCCGACGCAGACGAGCCAGGGACAGTGCAGGCTGCGGGCATGGCGGACGGGGCGGTAGGGCCGGCCCAGCAGCCAGCGGGCGGAGGCGCGGTTGCGCCAGCGCGAGTCCTCGCCGCCGGCGACGACCCGGCGCCAGCCGGCCTCGGCCGCGGGCGCGTTGATGAAGGCCGCCTCGTGGGGGGCTCCGACCGCCGGCAGGCAACCGTCGCGCGCCGCTGCCCAGAGCGCCCGCACCGCAGCCCGCAGGGGCGGCCGGCGCGCCTGGGTGACGATGTCGAGGAACGGCACCTGGCTGATCGCGGCGGCGATGCGCCGGTCGCCGGCGGCCGCGGCGAGCGCGTTGCCGCCGCCCATCGAGGAGCCGAAGGTGACGACGCGGGCCGGGTCGACTCCCGGCAGCGAGCGGGCTTGGGCGATGGCCGCCCGCCAGTCCTCGAGCTGGAGGCGGGGGTCGAAGCGGTCGGGCTCGCCGCCGCTGTCGCCGAAGCCGCGGTGGTCGAAGACGAGCGCGGCGGCCCCGGCCGTGGCGAAGCGCTCGGCGAACGGACCGAGCCGGTCGCGCCGCGTGCCCGAGAGGCCATGCGCCATGACGACGATCGGCACGGGGCGGCCGTCGCCGCCGGGCGCGTCGCCCTCGGCTGCGTAGAGCCAGGCGGCGCAGGCCTCGCCGCCACTGTCGAATGCGATCTCGCTTCGCTTCATCGCCGGTAAAACGCCGGCGCCGCAATAAACGTGAGATCGGCCGCCATGCCTGAGAAGATCGCCGCCTGATGGCCTACGACCCGGCCGAGTGGCACGACCTCTTCGTCGCCGCGGCGGGCGCCTCGGCGGCGCTCGCCGGCCTGCTCTTCGTCGCCGTCTCGATCAACCTGGAGCGGATCCTCCAGTTCGACGGCCTGCCCGAGCGCGGGCTGGAGACGGTGGCGATGCTGCTCGGCGTGCTCCTGGTCTCGATCGTCGGTCTCATCCCGGGCCAGTCCCACGTTGCGCTCGGCGTCGAGGTCCTGGTGCTGGCGGCGGCGCTGATCGCCTTCATCGGCCGCCTGCCGTCGAAGTACACCGGCCCCGACGACGTCCCCCGCTCCTGGTCCTACACCCGCTGGGGGCTGCGGCTGGTCGCGACCGTCCCCTTCCTCATCGCCGGCCTCAGTCTCCTCGCCGAAGCCGGCGGCGGCCTGTACTGGGTAGTCGCCGGGATCGTCTTCGCCATCCTGGCCGCGGTCGCCAACGCCTGGGTCCTGCTGGTCGAGATCCTGCGTTAGCTGCCCGGTTCCGCCCGCCCCGGAGCGCTCGCGAGATTGACTAGCCCCTGGTGTGGTCAATATCGCAAGCGGTGAGAAGAGAACCACACGACCCGCGCGTCCCGCGACTGAGACCAGGGAGGGGGAGGGTGCTCGCCGCCCTGCCTGCCCATGGAGGGTGGCGAGCACCCTCCCCGACACCGCTTCCGCCATTCAGCGCCGCGCGCCGAGGCCGGGCGCGGCCCGAGGCCGGGAAACGGCAGAATGGGCTGATGCGCAGATCCGACCAGCGCCGCGACGCGGTGTTCGCCAACTACCAGCGCGACGTCACCGGGCGCCCGCTGGAGGAGCTGATCGCCGACGCGCGGCCGCTGACGCGGGAGCTCGCGGTCGGAGTCGACGCCGAGCGCGAAGAGCTCGACGACACGATCGAAGCCCACGCCCGCGGCTGGACCGTCGACCGGATCGCGCCGCTCGACCTCAACGTGCTGCGGGTCGCGACGTATGAGATCGAGCACGAACTGGTCCCGGTCGAGGTCGCGATCAACGAGGCGATCGAGCTGGCCAAGGAGTACTGCGGCGCCGACGCGCCCGGCTTCGTCAACGGTGTCCTCGGCGCGATCGCCCGCGAGCAGGAGCCGGCGAAATGAGCGGCGAGAGCCCGCGGCTGCGCGAGATCGCGGCCCGTCTGCGCGAGATCTCGGTCGAGCTGGAGGGGGAAGAGATCGGGGACGAGCGCGCCGCCGCGCTCGCCTCCGAGGCGGCGGACCTCGCCGCCGAGGCGGTGGAGGAGGCCAACCGGCAGGCCCGCGAGGCGAGCGCCGGTTGAGCTACCCCGACGACCTGCGCGCGGCGGTCGACGCCGCGCTGCGCGATCTCGGCTTCTCCGCCACGCCCGCCACGGCCGGGCTCGAGGAGGCGATGCGGTACTCGCTGCTGGCCGGCGGCAAGCGCGTGCGCCCCGTGCTCACCCTGGCCACCGCCCGCGCCCTCGGCGCCGAGCCCGAGCGCTTCCTGCCCGTCGCCTGCGCGATCGAGCTGATCCACACCTACTCGCTGATCCACGACGACCTGCCGGCGATGGACGACGACGACCTGCGCCGTGGGCTGCCGACCTCGCACGTCAAGTTCGGCGAGGACGTCGCGATCCTCGCCGGCGACGGCCTCTTCGCCGAGGCGGTGCGCCTCTTCTGCACCCAGCCCGGCGAGCCGGCGCGGGTGCTGGCTGCACTCGGCGAGCTGGCCGGCGCGACCGGCGTCGACGGCATGGTCGGCGGCCAGTACGTCGACGTGATCGGGGCCGAGAGCGACGCCGCGGGGCTGCGCGCCCTGCACGCGCTGAAGACCGGCCGCCTGATCGCCGCCAGCGTCGGCGTCGTGCTGCGCTTGGAGGGCGTCGCCGAACCTGAGACAATGCCGTATCGCCGTTTCGCCGACGAGCTGGGCGTCCTCTTCCAGATCGTCGACGACATCCTCGACGTGACCGAGACCGAAGAGCGGCTCGGCAAGCCACATGGAAGCGACGAGCGACATGGCAAACTCACCTACGTCAGCCTCTTCGGGCTCGATCGCGCCCGCGAGCTGGCCGCCGAATCCCACACGAAGGCGACGAGCGCCCTGGCCGAAGCGACGGGGCAGACCGAGGACCTGAGGCGAGTCGCCGACTACATCTTCACCCGGAACGAATGAGCGAGAAGAAGCCACCCGCAGAGACCGCCGAACAGGCCGGCCCGCCGCTGCTGCCGACGATCGAGTCACCCGCCGACCTGCACGGGCTCGACGACGCCCAGCTGCAGCAGGTCGCGCAGGAGATGCGGACGTACATCATCGACACGATCGGCGAGATCGGCGGCCATTTCGGCGCCAACCTCGGCACCTGCGAGCTCGCCGTCGCCCTCCACAGCCTGCTCGACAGCCCGCGCGACAAGGTGCTCTGGGACGTCGGCCACCAGTCCTACCCGCACAAGATCCTCACCGGCCGCCGCGACCAGCTGCCGACGATTCGCCAGTACGAGGGCCTGGCCCCGTTCTGCTCGATCCCCGAGTCCGAGCACGACATCATGGGCGCCGGCCATGCCTCGACCTCGATCGGCTACGCGGTCGGGCTGAAGGAGGCGATGCGCAAGGGCATCGGCCCCGACGGCAAAGTCGCCGCCGTGATCGGCGACGGCGCCCTCACCGGCGGCGTCGCCTACGAGGCGATGCTCGCCGCCGGCGGCCTGCAGACGCCGATGGTGATCGTCCTCAACGACAACGGGATGTCGATCTCGCCGAACGTCGGCGCCCTCTCCCGCTACTTCAACCGGATCCGGCTCAACCCGCGCCTCTACCACGCCCGCGAGGGGGTCGAGGACCGGCTGACCAAGCTGCCGCTCGGCCTCGGGCGGCGGATCGAGCGGCTGGGGCCGGAGATCAAGTCGGCGATCAAGGCCTACTGGGCGCCGGGGCTGTTCTTCGAGGAGCTCGACCTCGCCTACATGGGCGTGATCGACGGCCACGACGTGCACGCGCTGCGCGAGGCGCTGACCGAGGCCTTCGAGGCTGACCGCCCGGTCGTCGTCCACATCCACACGGTCAAGGGCAGGGGCTTCGCGCCGGCCGAAGAGGGCGGCCTGGAGTCGATGGAGAAATGGCACGCGGCGAAGCCGAACTCGATCGTCAACGGCAAGCCCGCCGCGGCCAAGCCGGTGCCGGTGACCGAAACCGACTCGCCGGAGGGGATCGAGCGGCTGGAGAAGCCGCCGGCCGCCGGCTCGCCGCCGCAGTACACGCAGGTCTTCGCCGACGCGATCGTCGCCGAGGCCGAGCGCGACCCGCGGGTGATCGGGATCACCGCGGCGATGGCGGGGGGGACCGGCCTGCAGAAGCTGGCCGACGAGGTCCCCGACCAGTACTACGACGTCGGGATCGCGGAGCAGAACGGGGTCCTGCTCGCCTGCGGGCTGGCGCTGCAGGGCGGCAAGCCGGTCTGCGCGATCTACTCGACCTTCCTGCAGCGCGCCTACGACCAGATCATCCACGACGTCTGCCTGCAGAAGCTCGACGTCACCTTCGCGATGGACCGGGCAGGGCTGGTCGGCGACGACGGCCCGACCCACCACGGCTCCTTCGACGTCTCCTACTTCCGCCAGGTCCCGAACGTGGTGGTGATGGCCCCGCGCGACGAGGCGATGCTGGTCCACATGCTGCACACGGCGATCTCCCACGACGGCCCGGCGGCGCTGCGCTACCCGCGCGGGGCAGCCGAGGGCGCCGAGTTGCCGACGGCGCCGGAGCTGCTGCCGATCGGTCGCGGCGAGGTGCTGGCCGAGGGCGAGCGGGTGGCGCTGCTCGGCTACGGATACGGCGTCACCGTCGCCCGCGAGGCGGCGGCGATCCTCGCCGAGCACGGGTTGGCGGCGACCGTCGCCGACGCCCGCTTCACCAAGCCGCTCGACGCCGAGCTGGTCGAGCGCCTCGCGCGCGAGCACGAGCTGGTGGTGACGATCGAGGAGAACGTCCTGGCCGGCGGCTTCGGCTCGGCGGTGCTCGAGCACCTCGAGGACGCCTTCGAGGCGCCGGGCGAGCGCGCCCGGGTGATGCGGGTCGGCCTGCCCGACCGCTACGTCACCCACGGCAAGCCGGCGCTGCTGCGCGGCGAGGTCGGTCTCACCGGCGAGTCGGTGGCCGAGCGCGTGCTCGCCGCGACTCCGTCGGTGCAGGCAATTTCCTCCTGAGAAAGCTCCGCAAAATTGAGGATTGCGTCAATCGGCGCAATCGAATAGCCTGCGCAGGTCTCTCCGGTGAGGTGGATGGGGCGTCGACGTAAGTCGCGCTTCTGGGGAATCACCACAGGGAGGAGAGATGCGTATCTCAGATGTGGGTCCGGTTGGGGGACCGGACTTCTCGCGGCCCTCCGCCTCCGGCGGGAGGGGCCGCGAGGCGCATCTGCGCCCGCTCTCACGTTTCCGTCCCAGCCGGCGTTTGAATAGGTGCATGGAGAGTTGGGACCGATACGAGAGCCCCTTGGGACCGCTGACGCTGATCGCCGCGGGCGGCCGGTTGCGGCGGCTGCTGTTCCCCGGCGAGGGAAACGGGTTGGCGGCGGCGAGCCGGCGCCCGCGGGACTTCGCCGCGGCGCGGGCGCAGCTCGACGAGTACTTCGCCCGCGAGCGCGAGCGCTTCGAGCTGCCGCTGGAGCCGCTCGGCTCGCCAGCGCAGCTGCGCATCTGGGCGGCGCTGCGCGAGATTCCCTACGGGGCGACCGTCTCCTACGGCGAGCTCGCCGAGCGGGTTGGGCGGCCGGGCGAGGCGCGGGAGATCGGGACCGCGGTGGGGCAGACGCCGCTGCCGATCCTGATCCCCTGCCACCGCGTTGTCGGCGCCGACGGCAGCCTCACCGGCTACGGCGGCGGGCTGCCACGCAAGCGGGCGCTGCTCGACCTCGAGGCGCTCACCCTCTGCTGAGCCGAGCGCCTCGGGGAGCAGCCCCTTACTCGGACTCGGCGAGGATCGCGTAGATCTTGCGCCGCGTCTCGTCGAGCAGCTCGCGGACCTGTCCCTGCTGCTCGGCGTCGGCGGCCTGGAACGTCTGGCGGATCGCGAAGTGGAGTTTCTTCATCGAACCCGCGAGCTGGGCCGCCTCGGGAGCGGCGTCGGCGCGTGCGGCCTCCCAGGGAGTGGTCTCGCCGGCCTTCTCCTGCTGCTCGGCCGCGCCCGTCTCGGTGAGGGTGAAGCGGCGCTTGCCGTCGCTCTCCTCGCCGCGGATCAGACCCTCGTCCTCGAGCATCTGCAGCGTCGGGTAGATCGAGCCGGCGCTGGGCAC
The DNA here is from genome assembly GCA_048498975.1 of Actinomycetota bacterium. Classification (GTDB taxonomy): domain Bacteria; phylum Actinomycetota; class Thermoleophilia; order Solirubrobacterales; family 70-9; genus VAYN01. Next base: position 6,505 of record JBEHWY010000174.1, read on the forward strand.
CCAGGCGCCCTCGGTGCGCTCGTCGAGCTCTTTGATCATCTCGTAGCCGTGCATCGGTCGCTCGGCGAGCAGGGCGAGGATCGCGGTGCGCACGTCGCCGCGGCGCGCGCGGGAGCCGCCGCGACCGTAGCCGCGGCCGAACGGGAAGTCGGGCCGCCGCCGGTGATGGTGGGGATGGCGTGAGCCATGTCGCTGATGCATCTCAAATCCTTCCTATCGTGAACTAACGCGATATATCGTAACACGTCGCTTCTCTTCCCAATCCACCTCGTGGCAGTCCTTTTCCGGACATATCCCGGAAAAGGACTGCCGCATGGGATCGGGGCGGCTCGGGTAGCCTGCTGGCGGTGAAGTTCCTCTACGCGCCATTCGGGATCGCCGCCGGCCTGCTCGCCGGTATGGCGGCGCGCAAGGGCTTCGAACGGCTTTGGGCCGTGGTCGACGACGAGGAGCCGCCGCAGCCCGACCGGCGCAATGTGCCGCTGGGCAAGATGGTCGCGGCGCTGGCGATCGAGGGTGCCGTCTTCCGCGTCGTCAAAGGCCTCGCCGACAACGGCGCCCGGCGCGGCGTCGCCGCCTTCACCGGCCGCTGGCCGGGCGAGGACCCCGCCGCCGAAGACGCCTAGCGGGCGCGCCGGGCGAGGCAACGCAAAACGCCCCCTGCGCGGATCGGCGGAGAGGGCGCTTTGCGGCACTACAGGGGGAGAGTCAGTCCCCTACCCAGTTCTCGGTTGCCCAAACCCGTGGGCCCAAGCGCCTGTTCGCCGCCTAGCCGCGTGGCAGTGCTTTTCCACGCATAGCGAGAAAAAGGACTGCCATACCCGTGGGTGCGCCGGCCCGCCCGCCGGGTATGGCA
>JBEHWY010000175.1:0-7140 GCA_048498975.1 Actinomycetota bacterium
GTTGAGCTTTCCCGGACTATTTGCGGAAAAGCTCAACCACACGACCCGCGCGCCTCGCTTCGAGGAGGGGAGGGTGCTCGCCGCCCTACCTGCCCCACGGAGGGTGGCGAGCACCCTCCCTCCAAAACGGTGAGCCTGGCCGCAGTCTTCAGACGGACGGTCCGAAGGGCAGGTGAAGATCCTCGCCGGCGACGATCGCGGCCGGCGCTTCGTGGGCGATCCAGTCGAGGTGGGGCTCGACCTCGGCAACCCGGCGCAGCCGCTCCAGCGCCGGCCGCAGGCGCAGCGGCCGCCCGTAGCCGGAGGTGTGGGCGTCGCTGCTGAGCACGTGGACGAGGCCGGCGGCGGCCATCGCCACCATCCCGTCCTCCATCTCCTCGCGCAGGAAGAAGTCGGCGGTGGCCTGGATCAGGCAGCCCTCGGCGACCAGCGCCGCCATCCGCTCGAACATGTCGGCCGAGAGGTGGCGCTCGGGGTGGGCGACGAGGCAGCGGTGGCCGCGCTCGTGCAGCTCGGCGACGCGCTGCATCAGGGTCTCGCTGAGCGGCCCCGGCGCCGGCTCGAGCAGGATCCAGCGCCCGGCGCCGAGGGTCACCCGCTCGAGCTCCTCCTCGGAGAGCGAGCCGACCGCGGTCTCGGCCACCTCGCCGCCCTGCAGGATGCGGACGGCGATGCCCTCCTCGTCGAGCGCGGCCTGCAGGGTCGCGACGCGGCCGGCGACCTCCTCGATGCGGACGTCGTGGTCGTGGCGGATGTGGGGCGTCGCGCAGACCTCGGTGATCCCGTCCTCGGCGGCGACGCGCGCCATCGCGACGCTGTCGGCGAGGTCGCGGGCGCCGTCGTCGATCCCGGGCAGGATGTGGCAGTGGAGGTCGGTTAGTCGCAAACGAAGCACGCTTCTACCTGACCGCCGCGACCCCTCCAAGTGCAACCCCGCGTTCAGGCACCCGCCCGGGCATGCACCCAACTACGATGCTTGGCAGGATCATCCCCCTGTCGCCGCCGGGCTTGCGGAGGCAGAGGCTTCAGGCTTCAACTCATGGACAAGAAGACGACCCGCAGAGGAAATTACGAGTCCGGCTCGGACTACGTGCTCGAGTACGGCGAGCTCCGCTTCGCCTTCAACGAGGACGACTTCGGGCAGCGCGTCGAGCAGGCCGCGGTCAAGCTCGGCTTCGTCAACCAGGGCCTCACCCAGGAGGAGCTCGACGACCTCCTCGACCTCGCCGTCAGCGGCGAAATCGCCGAGCCCAGCTCACGCCTCGGCGAGCACATCAACGAGAACTGGGAAGACCTCGTCGGCCCCGCCAACCGCAGCCTCGTCCACTGGATCCGCCGCCTCGTCTTCCGCGGCGCCTGGCTCGACCAGCGGGTCAAAGAGGGCGAGCTCGACGTCGTCTTCGACGAGCGCACCCAGACCTTCGGCTACGTGCAGCCGGACCGCAGCGACGAACTGATCGAGCTCTCCAAAGAGCCGAGCTGGCGCCGCATCGCCTACCGGCGTTAAGCCGGTCGCTCGATCGCCGCTACGACGGTGAGGCTGCCGCCTCCCGCGCCGCCCTGGACGCGGCCGGCGTCGAAGAACTCCTTGGCGGTGTCGGTGTCGGCGAACTCGCCGGCGAGGCGGGTCAGGGAATCGACCAGCAGCATCACGTCTTCGCCGTCGGAGGCGCGGGAGGTGGCCTGGGCGAGCGCGTCGGTGGCGTGGCGGGCCTGGCCGGCGGCGACGATCTCCGCCTGCGGCGCCTCGCGCTTCCAGTCCGCGAGCTCCTCGGGAGTCGGGTCGATCAGCAGCACCACCGGGTCCGGGCCCTTCGAGGCGGCGGCGAGGTCGGCGGCGATCCCGCGCAGCAGCGTCGTGCAGCCCTCGCGCGTCTCGGCGCAGAGGATCGCCTGGCGGCCGGCCTCGGCGGGCAGCAGCAGGTCCTGGATCGTGACGCCCTCCTTGCGGCGGCCGAAGCGGCGCCGACGACGACGGCGCGGACGCCCCTCGCCGGCGGCAGCCGGCTGCGGCGCCGCAGCCGGCGTGGGTGCCGGCTTCTCGGCCGCGGGCTCGGGCAGGTCGGGCGCCTCCGGATGGTCCTCTTCATCGCCCTTGTGGACGGCCTCGGTGTCGCCGCCGTAAGCCTCGTCGCCGAGCTCGTCGCCGGTCCCGCGACCAGCACCGCCCCCACCACCGCCGCCTCCGCCGCGACCACCGCGCCGGCGGCGTTTCCGCGGCGGGCGATCGCCGCGCTCGGCCGTGGCGCTGCGGCCGCCGGCGCCGCCCTCTCCCCCGGACTTGCCGTCGCTGAGCGCGTCGATCAGCTCGGCCTTGGTCAGCATGCGGGGCTTGGCGATCCCCGCCTCGGCGGCGAGGGAGTGCAGCTCGGACAGGTGCTTGTTTTCCAGCTCGGCTTTGGTCATCGAAGCGGCAGGTTATTCAACCCGCGGAAGCGGCGCGGGCGGGGTCGATTCCCTCGGCTGCGGCGGCCGCCGGCCAGGCCTCCGCCTCCTGCTTGATCTGCCGCCGCGACCAGCCGAGCTCGGCGCCGAGCACCTCGGCGACGGGCCGCGCGGCGGCGGCGTCGCGCAGCGCCGGTGCGGCCAGGATCCCGAGCCGGGTGCGGCGCAGGAGCACGTCGGCGACCGTCCGCGCCTGCTCGTGGCGGGCGGCGATCGCGACCTCGGCCAGCAGGTCGGGACGCCCCGGCACGATCGGCCGCGCCAGCTTCGCGTCCTCCCGCGCCAGCGCCAGCACTTTGCGGGCGGCGTGGCCGTAGCGGAAGGCGAGCTGCTCGACGGCCTCCTCGCCCACCCCGTCCGGCGCCACCAGGTCCTCGGGCCGCGCCTCCATCCCCAGCGGGATCTCGGCGGTGTGGCAGGGAGCCTCGCGGCCCTCGCGCTCGACCAGGCGGTCGACGGTCTGCTTCGCCATCCGCCGCCAGGTGGTGAGCTTGCCGCCGGTGATCGTCAGCATCCCCGAGGAGGTCTCATACAGCTCCGCCTTGCGCGAGATGTCGACCGACTTGCGCGGGTCGCCGCTGGAGATCAGCGGCCGCACGCCGGCGTAGGCGCCGACCAGGTCGGACTCGGTCAGGCCGGTGCCGAAGTAGTCGTTGACCGCGTCGAGCAGGTACTCGACGTCCTCGGCGCCCGGCTGCGGGTGGGCGATGTCGCCGTCGAAGTCGTTGTCGGTGGTGCCGACCAGGGTGCGGCCGTACCAGGGCAGGGAGAAGATCATCCGCCCTTCGCCGGCGGGGACGATGCAGGCGGCCTTGCCCATCGGCAGGTCGGCGGCGTCGAGCAGGACGTGGGTGCCGCGGCTGGGCGCGATCCGCGGCACGTCCTCCTCCTCGACCACCTCGGGGCGGATCTCGTCGGCCCAGACGCCGGTCGCGTTGACGACGTTGTCGGCGCCGACCTCGACCCGCTCGCCGGAGGTGGCCTCGACGAAGGCGACGCCGTCGGCGCGGCCATTGCGGCTCAGCACCTCGACCACGTCGGCGCCGTTGAGGGTGAGCGCGCCGAACCGTTCGGCCTCGCCGAGCACGGTGAGGACCAGCCGCACGTCGTCGGTCTGGCAGTCGTAGAAGAGGTAGGCGTCGTGGGGGTCGCGCGGGGCGAGCGCCGGCACCAGCTCCAGGACCTCGTCGCGGTCGATCGTGCGGTGGCGGTCCGGCGACCAGTAGAAGTCCTCGTCCTCCTCCTTGGAGGCGCGCATCTCGCGGCGGCTGCGACCGACCCGCGTCGTCGCCATCACGTCGTACATGTTGAGCCCGATCCCGAGTCTGCGGTCGCGGCGCTCCTCGCCCAGGGAGGCGACCAGGAACGGCGTCGGGTAGACCAGGTGGGGCGCGAGCTGGACCATCAGCTGGCGCTCGAGCAGCGCCTCGCGGACGAGGCCGAGGTCGAAGTTCTGCAGGTAGCGGAGGCCGCCGTGGACCATCTTCGAGGAGCGGCTGGAGGTGCCGACCGCGTAGTCGCCGCGCTCCAGCAGCGCCACCGAGTAGCCGCGCGAGGCGGCGTCGAGGGCGACGCCGGCGCCGGTGATGCCGCCGCCGATCACGACCACGTCGAAGCGCTGGCCGGCGATCGCCTCGAGTGCCTTGCCGCGGCTCAGCATCGGCTCAGTCGAGGTAGGCGACGGTCGCGGCGGCGCCGGGGCGCTCGGGGGCGGGGCGCTCCTGGCGGGGGTAGCCGAGGTGCAGGAGGCCGACGGCGCGCTCGCCCGGCGGCAGGCCGACGGCGGCGCGTCCGGCCGCTTCGCGCAGCAGCGCCGGGGTGCGCCAGTAGCCGGCGAGCCCGCGGCCGTGGGCGGCGAGCAGGACGATGTAGGCGGCGACGGCGGTCGCGTGCAGGTCCTCCTCGTCCTGCACCGGATCGCCGCCGAGGACGGCGGAGACGACGACGAGCGTCGGGCAGCGTTCGAGCTTGGCGGCGCCCTCGGGTCCGGCGGCCTGCCTGAGGCGTTCGAGCGTCGCCGGCCCGACGACGCGGAAGCGCCAGGGCACCGTCAGGTGGTGGTTCGGCGCCCAGCTGGCGAGCTCGAGCAGCTCCTCCAGCTGCTCGCGCGGCAGCGGCTCTGTGCCGAACGCCTTGTGCGTGCGGCGGGTGCGGATCGCGGTCTCGACGTCCATGGTCACGGTCTTCCTACAGACCGTAGCGCCAGCGCATCCAGCCCTTGCGCGCGGCCCAGGCGCACGCGAAGAGCAGGCAGCCGGCCAGTAGGCCGGTGACTATGGCGCCCAGGGTGCTCGTGCCGCCCGAATTCGATTCCGAGGCCTCCTCGCTCGAGGCGGAGGTTTCGCCGGGGGCGGTGGTGGTGGGACCTCCGGCGGACGCCCCCCCGGTGGATTCGGATGGGCTTTCGCCCGGGGGGATTTCGCCGGAGGGGGCTGAGTGTCCGGCGGAGGTCCCACCACCACCGCCGGAGGAATCGCCGCTCGAGGCGGAGGACCCGGAACCGGAGTCGGGGTGCGAGGTGCCGGGGACGGTGGACGGGGGCAGGCCGCCGGATTCGGGTGAGCTTCCCAGGGACGGGGAGGTTTCCGCGGGTTCGGTTTGCGTGGGTTCGGAGTGTTGCTGGGGCTTGGCCTTGCGCGGCGGCGGGGTGAGGGGGAAGTAGTCGCCGGCGGCGGCGACCATCGCGTCGCCGGTGACCCAGACCGGGGTCTGGTCGCTCGATTTCGAGTAGCGGTAGTGGCCGTCGCTCTGCTGCTGGGCCGCCAGGTAGTCGAGGCCGCTGGCGCCGCCTTTGCGGAAGGAATCGGGGTCGTGGCCGGCGGCGACGATCCCCTGGATCGCCCAGGCGGTCGACTGGCTGTTGACGGCGCCGTTGCCGCCGAGCGGGAAGCCGCCGCCCTTGCGCTGGACGTCGGTCAGGTAGGAGAGCGCCCGCCGCGAGGGTTTCGAGTCGCGGGCCAGGACCTGGAGCACGGCCCCGGTCGTGTCGGCGGTGCTCGGGCCGCCGGGGGCGTCGCCCCAGCCGCCGTCATCGCCCTGCGTTTCGCGCAGCCAGTCCATCGTCTTCTCGACCGCGCCGTCGGCGCCGGCGCCGCGCAGCGCGATCACCGCGAACGCGGTCGTCGTCGGCCAGGCTTCGTAGGAGCCGTCCTTGCGCCGTTTCGCCAGCAGCCGCGAGACCAGGTTCTGGCCGCCGAAGTTGCGCGGGTCGATGCCGGCCCCCTCGAGGGCGACGATCGTCCGCGCCAGGTCGCCGGGACTCTTCACCTGGTCGAGGCTGCCGCGCAGGTATTCGATCGGGGAGCGACCGCCGGCGCGCGCGTCGAACGGATTGACGCCGGCCGCCTCGAGGCCGAGCATCGCCCAGCAGGTCGTTTCGGGGGTCGACCTCTCGCCGGCGGCATTGCCCCAGCCGCCGTCGGCGTTCTGGACCGAGCCCAGCCAGTTGGCGGCGGCGCCGACGTCGGCGGAGGCGCGCGCGGGAGCGAACGCGCCAAGCGCGAGCACGACGGCGAGGACCGCGACGCCGCCGCCCAGTCGCGGCGCCGCCCGAGGCGCCGGCTCCCGGGCGTCGGCACGGCGCCACTCGAAGCGCTCGCGGAAGCGGGTCAGCATCCGCAGCATCGCCGGGCCGGCGACCAGAGCAAAGGCGATGTTGCCGGCGACGTGGGCGACTTCGAACGGCACCGCGCGCCCCTCGTAGAGCACGAAGCGCTGCCACGACAGGTCGCCCCCGTAGGTCGCCATCAGGGAAAAGTTCAGCAAAGCTCCATAAATCAGGCCGGCCGACCCGCAGACGGCGGCGAGCCCGAAGCGGCCGATGTTGCGCCAGCCGAGGGCGACGGCGGCGCCGAGCAGGCCGCAGAAGCCCCATCCCGCCATCTGCCACGGCGTCCACGGTCCCTGCCCGAACCAGAAGTTGGAGACGAGCGCGGTGAGGGCGCCGACGGCGAATCCGGGGGCGCCGCCGAGCGCGTAGCCGGCGAAGATGACGATGTCGGTCGTCGGCTTCACGTTGGGGAAGGCGGCGAAGGCGATGCGACCGGCGATCGCCAGCGCCGCCAGCGCCGCGACCAGGGCGACGACCTGCGAGGGCGGCCGCGAGCGCTCATACCAGGCGAAGCCGGCGAGGAGGCCGGCGCCGAGGATGAGGAAGCTGACCAGCTGCCAGCTCACTGCCCCTCCTCCATAGGCGCGTTGGTCCCTCCATCTGGGACTTGCGCGCCTGCGAGAGCGACGGCCCCCTGCTCGGGGGTGACGACTCCGGGCAGGTCGAGGACGCGGGCGACCTCGGTGGCGAAGTACCAGCCGCCGGAGAGGACCTCGGCGGCGGGGCCGTCGGCGATCACGCTGCCGGGGCCGAGGAGGACGACGCGCTCGGCGCAGGCGGCGGCGAACTCGACGTCGTGGGTGGCGACGACGACCGCCGCGCCGGCGGTGGCGAGGCGGTCGATCAGCCCGTGCAGGTCGTCCTTGCGGGCGCGGTCCATGCCGCGGGTCGGCTCGTCGAGGGCGAGGAGGCCGGGTAGCCGCTCGCCCTCGATGCGACCGGCGAGGACGACCGCAAGGGCGAGCCGCTGGCGCTCGCCGCCGGAGAGGTCGCGGGGGTCGGTGTCGACGGCGTGCTCGAGCCCGACCGCGCGCAACACAGCGCGGACGGGATCGCCCGGAAGCTCGTCGACGAACCGCTCGCGG
>JBEHWY010000176.1:0-7089 GCA_048498975.1 Actinomycetota bacterium
ACCCGCACCCCTACCAGCCCTGCGGGGGTGCGGGTCAGGCCCTACCACCCCCCGAACCCTCGGCCGGAGCTCCTAAGCGCTGACGCCGGCGACCTGGAAGCGGCTGCCGCCATCGCTTCCCGGGCTCGCCGTCTCGGCGATCCGGGCCTCGAGCGAGAGCTCCTTCTCGAAGTCGGCCGCGTCGCCGTGCTGGAAGGAGACGTCCTTGCCCTCGAGCAGCTCGATGAAGACCTCGACCAGGCGGGCGTCGAGCTGTTTGCCGGCGACGCGGCGCAGCTCCTGGATCGCGTCGTAGCTCGACATCGGCGTCCGGTAGGAGTCGCGGGCGGTCATCACGTCGTAGGTGTCGGCGACGGAGATGATCCGCGCCAGCTCCGGGATTTCGTCGCCGACCAGGCCGCGGGGATAGCCTTTGCCGTCGATCCGCTCGTGGTGGGCGAGGATGATCTCCGCCACCGGGCCATAGCCGTCGAGCGAGGAGACGATGCGGGCGCCCTGCTGCGGGTGGCGCTTGATCAGCATCCAGTCCTCGTCGGTGAGCGGCACGTTGGCCTTGAGGATGCGGTCGGGGAGGATGAACTTGCCGATGTCGTGCAGCAGCGCGGCGATGTGGACCAGCTCCTCCTCGCGGCGCGAGTAGCCGGCGCGCTGGGCGATCGCCCGCGAGTAGCGGGCCACCGCGGCCGAGTGGCGGGCGGTCATCTGGTCCCGCAGGTCGAGGGTGCGGAGCATCGCGCTCAACATCCCGACCTGGAAGCTGGCGAGCTGTTTGCCGCGCAGCTCGAGCTCCTCGGCTCGCTCCTGGGAGACGAGCAGGGCGCCGAGCAGGTACTGGAAGGTGATCAGGACGACGCCGAAGAGGGCGATCGCGCCGAGCCCGACCTTGACGTAGAGGTAGGCGATCCCGACCGCCATCAACGCCGCCGCGAGCTCGGAGGGCAGCAGCGGCACCAGCGCGGTGCGGACCTTGCGCAGGAACGAGCTGTGGTCGAGGTAGCACGAGTAGGAGGCGATCAGCGTGAAGTTGACCGCGAGGGCGAGGCCGAAGACGGCGAGGATCAGCGCGTAGAAGGCGGGCTCGTCGCTGGTGATGCCGGCGCTGGTCGTGACCCAGTGGAAGGCCAGCCCGCTGACCAACGGGAAGGCGGCGAAGGTGAGCAGGTTGTTGAGGTCGTAGTGGAAGGCTTTCCTCTCGCCGCGCAGCCGGCCGTGCGCCCAGCTGACGGTGATCGCGATCACGGCGATCACCGATGCGGGCGGCCCGCCGAGGAAGACCATCGCCAGCACCATCGGCAGGAAGCTGCCCGAGAGGCGCAGCTTCGAGGTGGTGCTGATCGCGGTCAGATCGCTGAAGACCGAGAAGGCGAGCAGGATCGCGAACAGCCCGGGGTCCCAGTCGGCGGTGCCGGCGGTGAGCACGCCGACGAGCACACAGGCGCCCAGGCCGGCGACCTGGAGCCCGATGACCAGCTTCGTTGGACGACTGCTATCCATCTCTGAATGGTTCTTCGGCGCTCACGCGCGCCTTCCTTAGCCAGGGATTCCGCAGGAGGGAGCTTTTCCCTGCGCCGGAGACCTAATCCGGTGCGAGCTTGGTGAATGCTGAAATTACCCTGCACAGAGGGGCTCGACAAGCGCTGTGGCCGGATGACCGGTGCCGTGCAGACCGCGATTTGCAGCGGTTTCGGGGCCGCAGAGCGCCGCAAGCGGGCCCGAGAACGACGAAAGGCGCCGCACGGCGCCTTTCGAAAACCTCTAAGAACCAGGGCGAGCTTTGAATCCCTGCTCGCCTTGCTGAAGATCTAGTGCTTGTAAGCCATGCCCAGGTTCCTCCTTTTTAAAGTTGAAGCCCTTCTCTGTGCGCTTCCGACGCAGATCTCGTTTGCTGCTGTCAAGTTTGTAGCACAACTTCGCGGAAACTTGTGCATCTGCAGCAAAAGTTGTGCAGAAATCGATGATGCTGGGGGGCGCGATGCGTAGCCCAGGCCTGACCGACCCCCTGCGCCGCAAGCCGTTCCGGCGGCTCGCGGCGACCTACGCGATCAACGAGTTCGGCGACTGGATGGGGATCGTCGCCCTCTCCGTCCTGGTCTTCGAACAGACCAACAGCGCCCTGGCGACGACCGGGCTCTTCCTCGGCACCCGCTTCCTCCCCGCCCTGCTGGCGCCGATCCTCGTCACCCGCGGCGAGCGGCCGCCGCCGCGCTACGCGCTGCCGGTGATCTACTGCGGCGAGGCGGCGGCCTTCGCGGCGCTGGCGCTGCTGGCCGACAACTTCTCGCTGGCGGCGGTGATCGCGGTGGCGACGATCGACGGCGCGCTCGCCCTGACCGGGCGCTCGCTGACCCGCGCCGTCGTCGCCGCCCTGCTCGAGCCGGCCGGCGAGCTGCGCGCCGGCAACGCCCTGCTCAACATCGCCTTCACCGCCGGCGCCGCCGTCGGCCCCGGCCTCGCCGGGCTCGTCGTCGCCGGCTTCGACGTGCAGGTCGCGCTGCTGATCGACGCCGTCTCCTTCTACCTGATCGCGGTCCTGCTGCTGACCGCCGGCCCGCTGCCCCAGGCCGAGCCCGAAGAGGGGCAGATGCGCGAGCGGGTCAGCGCCGGCATCGCCTACCTGCGCAGCAACCGCACCGTGCGCCGGCTGCTCGTCGCCCAGGGCGCGGCCTTCGTCTTCTTCGCCGCGGTGGTGCCGATCGAGGTCATCTACGCCAAGGAAACGCTCGGCACGAGCGACTCCGGCTACGGCCTGATGCTGGCCAGCTGGGGGGCTGGCATGGTGCTCGGCAGCCTCGTCTTCGCCGCCGTCCGCCGCGCTTCGCTGGCGCTGCTGCTGGGCGTCAGCACGCTCGCGGTCGGCGCCGGCTACATCGGGTTGGCGGCAGCGCCGACTCTGGCCTTCGCCTGCGCCGCCTCGGTCCTCGGCGGCGCCGGCAACGGGGTCCAGTGGGTGACCGCGGTGAGCGCGATCCAGGAGCTGACCGCAGCGGAGATGCAGGCCCGGGTGATGAGCGTGCTGGAGTCGGTCGGCGCCGCGATGCCGGGCGTCGGGATCATCGCCGGCGGCGTGATCACGGCCCTGGTCGACCCGCGCGCGGCCTTCGCCTTCGCCGGCGGCGGCATCGTCCTCATCGTCCTCATCTTCGCCCCGCTCCTCGGCAGCGGCTGGGCGCGCCGTACTGCAACCGAGGATTCACAACACCTTGACGTGGGTAACGACGTTGTGCTGGAGTTGATTCCAAGCTCGCAAATACCTAATTCTCCGGAGGTGCAGCGTTGAAGAAGCTCTTGCTGGTCATGTTGGTGATCGGACTTGCAGCGGTTTCATCGCTCGCACTGGCTGCCTGCGGGGGCGGGAGCAGCAGCTCCTCCGAAACCTCAGGTAGCGCCTCCACTTCCGAAGGCGAAGGCAAGGAAGGCGGCATCCTCAACGCCACCTACGCCTCCTTCCCCGACTACATGGACCCCCAGCTCTCCTACACGGCGGAAGGCTGGACGGCGATGGCGGACGTCTACATCCCGCTGCTCACCTATAAGCACGCGGAAGGCGCCGAAGGTGCCGAAGTCGTCCCCGGCCTCGCCAAGGAAATGCCGAAGATCACCAACGGCGGCAAGACCTACACCCTCTTCCTCCGCCCCGGCCTCAAATACTCCAACGGCGAACCGGTCAAAGCCTCCGACTTCACCTACGCGGTCGAACGGATGTTCAAGGTCAACTCCGGCGGCTCGCCCTTCTACACCTCGATCGTCGGCGCCGAAAAGTTCGCCGAAACCAAGCAGGGCGGCATCCCCGGGATCAAGACCGACGACAAGACCGGCGAAGTCCAGATCACCCTGGAAAAGCCGCGCGGAACCTTCACCAACGAGCTCGGCCTCTACTTCGTCGCCCCGGTGCCGCCGAACACGCCCGACGAAGACCAGTCGAAGAACCCGCCGCCGTCCACCGGTCCCTACGTGATCACCAAGTCCGAACCGGGCCGCGGCTGGGAGTACGAGCGCAACCCCTACTGGGCCAAAGCGAACTCGAAAGCGATGCCCGAATACCCGACCGGCCACGTCGACGGCGCCAAGATCACGGTGATCCGCAACCCGCAGACCCAGGTCGACGACATCGAACAGGGCAAGTACGACTGGATGCAGAACCCGCCGCCGGCCTCGCGCTACGCGGAAGTCAAAGAAAAGTTCGAAGGCACCCAGTTCAAGATCCTGCCGACGAACAGCACCTACTACTTCTGGATGAACACGACGAAGCCGCCGTTCGATGACGTCAAGGTGCGGCAGGCCGTCAACTACGCGGTCGACTCGCGGGCGCTGGAACGCGTCTACGCGGGCCAGATCAAAGGCACGCAGCAGATCCTGCCGCCGGGGATGCCGGGGTACGAAAAACTCGACCTGTACCCGCACGACATCGAAAAAGCCAAGGAAATGATCAAGGAAGCCAACCCGTCTGACATGAACATCACGGTCTGGACGGACACCGAAAGCCCCAACAACGAAGCGGGCGAATACTACGACGGCGTCCTCAAGGAACTCGGCTTCCACACGAAGCTGAAGCAGATCAACGCCGACAACTACTTCACGATCATCGGCAACCTCTCGACGCCCGATCTCGACACCGGCTGGTCGGACTGGTTCCAGGACTATCCGCACCCGAACGACTTCTTCCAGCCGCTGCTCTCGGGCGAAAGCATCCTGCAGACGAACAACGGGAACTTCGCACAGCTGAACAACCCGGCGTTCAACAAGAAGATCGAAGAACTCGGTGAAGAGCAGCTCGGCGCCGAACAGGAAGCCGGCTACGCCGAACTCGACAAGGAAATGATGGAAGAAGCGCCGTGGGCCCCGTACGGCACGCGCACGCTCTCGACCTTCGTCTCCAGCGCGATCAACCTCGAAGGCGTGATCTTCAACCCGACGTTCGGTCACTACCTGACCAGCTTTGAATTCAAGTAGCGAACCCGAAGCGCTTGCCCCCGGTCCCGCTGCGGGAGCGGGACCGGGGGTGTCAGCCGAGGAGGCGAGCAGCTCCCGCCACGGCCCCTGGGCGATCGCCCTGCGCCGCTTCCTGCGCAACCGCGTCGCGGTCGCCTTCCTCGTCCTCTTCTTCCTGATCATCGTCTTCGTCCTCGCGGCGCCGCTGTGGGCCGACCACGTCGCCCACACCGGGCCGAACCAGAGCCACACGCTGCAGCAGCTGCACGTCGACGGCGAAGTCCGCGAAGTCGTCACCCCCGAAGGCAAGCCGATCGGCCCGCAGTGGTTCGAAGCCGGCGGCAAGTTCTTCCTCGGCGCCGACAGCCGCCTCGGTCGCGACGAGATGGTGCGGCTGATGTACGGCGGCCGCACCTCGCTGCTGGTCGGGATCGGCTCGGCGCTGATCACGACCACCCTGGCGATCATCCTCGGCCTCCTCGCCGGCTACAACCGCGGCTGGGTCGACACCGTGATCGCCCGCACCCTCGACGTCCTCTGGTCGCTGCCGGTCTTCCTGATCGGGCTCGCCGTCGGCATCGCCCTCGCCCTCGGCGGCTTCAAGCTGGGGCCGATCGAACTGGAAGGTGGCTCGCTCTGGATCCCGATCGGGATCATCAGCATCTTCACCGTGCCCTACATCGCGCGGCCGATCCGCGGTGAAGTCCTCACCCTGACCGAGAAAGAGTTCGTCGAGGCCGCGGTGGCCCAGGGTGCGAGGCCGCTGCAGGTGATGTTCTCGGAGATCCTGCCCAACCTGGCCTCGACCGTGATCGTCTTCTTCACCCTGACGATCGCCAACAACATGCTGTTCGAGGCCGGGCTCTCGTTCCTCGGCGCCGGCGTGCAGCCGCCCAACTCCTCCTGGGGGACGATGATCACGGTCGGCGAGGAGCTGCTCAACACGCAGCCGCTGCTGGCGATCATCCCCGGCACGATGATCCTGCTGACGGTGCTCTCGCTGAACATCGTCGGCGACGGCCTCCGCGACGCCCTCGACCCGCGCTCGAAAGTGCGGCTCGAGGCCCACGCCGGGATCGTCGAGCCGAAGGGGTCGGCGGTCTGATGGCCCGCTTCGTCGCCAGGCGCCTGGTCGGGATGGTGGCGGTGATGTTCGCCGTCTCGGTGATCGTCTTCTTCGTCTTCAACGTGCTGCCCAACACCAACCCGGCGCAGCTGCTGGCGGGCAAGAACGCCGAACCGATCCTGGTCAAGAACATCGAAGAGGAATGGGGCTTCGACGAACCCCTCCCCGTCCAGTACCTCGAAATGATGAAGAGGGTATTCACCGGTGAACTGACCTCCTACAGACCGCGGATTTCGGTCGACGAACAGATCGTCAACGGCATCCCGGCGACCTTCTCGCTGACGATCGGCGCCGCCGTGATCTGGCTCTTCTTCGGGCTCCTGCTCGGCTACCTCTCGGCGATCAAGGCCGGCGGCTGGCTCGACAAGATCCTCACCGGCGTCTCGGTCGCCGGGATCTCGATCCCGGTCTTCCTGATCGCCCCGGTCTTCCTCTACCTCTTCACCTACAAGCTCGAACTGCTGCCCAACGCGCAGTACGTGCCGCTCGAGGACGACCCGGTGGGCTGGGCCGAACACCTGATCCTGCCCTGGATCACCCTGGCGATCCTCTCGATCGGCTTCTACAGCCGCGTGCTGCGTTCCAACATGCTCGACGTGATGGGCGAGGACTACGTGAGGACGGCGCGGGCGAAGGGGCTCAGCGAGCGCAAGGTGATGACCCGCCACGTGCTGCGCAACTCGCTGATCCCGATCGTCACCCTCTTCGGCCTCGACTTCGGCGCCACGATCGCCGGCACCGCGATCATCACCGAAACCCTCTACAGCCTCGAAGGAGTCGGCCTCTACGCCGCCGAAGCGGTGAGCAAATACGAATTGCCGCCGATCATGGGCGTCGCCCTCTACGGCGCCTTCTTCGTCGTCTTCGTCAACGCCCTGGTCGACATCGCCTACGCCTACCTGGACCCGCGGGTGCGGCTCGGAGAGCAGGCCTCCGGATGAGACGTCCTGTGTCAACCCCCCACGGTTTGAAGCCTTCGGAAGTTGCCGTGAAGAGCGGGGTCATAGGGCACTCCGTCCTGCCAGCAGCGCCAG
>JBEHWY010000177.1:0-6956 GCA_048498975.1 Actinomycetota bacterium
GCGATCGGCCGGCTCGGTTCTGGCGAGGACGCGAGCGTCTGCGTCGACCTCTTGCCGGCGAGCGGATTCCGGGCGGCTCGCTTGCGGCGGCGGCTGCGCCGCGAGGCACGACGCATTCACGGCGAGCGCCGCGACTTGGCGGCGCTCTTGAACGGCGAAAAGCACCGTCGCAGGAGACCAGACCCCCAGGAGCAGGTCGAGCGGCGAGGTGCGGTGCAGGCGGTCGACGCGAAGCTGAGCGACTCCGGCGAGCTGTTCGAAGCGCAGATCCTCCTGCGCAGCGCCGCGCCCACCCGCGGGCAGGCGAAAGCAGCGATGTCGGGACTGCTCGCCGCCTTCCGGCCCCTGGCCGGGCGCAACTACCTGCGGGCCTCCGGCCTGCCGATCCCCGGCATCGCGTTCTTCGGCTCCGACGTCCCGCTGCGGCGAGGGAGCTTCGACCGGCGCTTCGCCACCGGCCTCTTCCGGCCCGCCCGCAAGACGATCCTGACGGCGCGCGAGCTGGCCGGGTTTCTGAAGCCGCCGAGCGTCCACTGCGGCGAGCGGGATGTCCTGCGCTCGGGCGCTCTGCTCTCGCCGCCGCCCGAGCTGCCGAGCTTCGAGAAAGGCAAGGGGGACCTGATCCCGCTCGGGCGGGTGAACACGGAAGCGGGCGAGCGGATCGTCGGTGTGCAGAGCGCCGACACCTTCTTCACCTACATCGCCGGGCGCTCGCGCTACGGCAAGACCGAGGCGGCGATCGCCCAGTTCGCCCACATCGTCAGGACCGACCACGGCGGCCTCTTCCTCGACCCCCACGGCGACGGCCTGGAGCGGGTCGAGCCCTACCTCGCCGACCTCGACCCCGAGCGGGTGGTGCGGATCGACCTCGGCCCCGGCAGCTCCCCGGCCGCCCAGCCCGGCTGGAACCTCTTCGAGTTCGGCGGCGACGGCGTCGAGAACGAGGCGCGGGTCGAGGCGGTCGTCGACGCCTTCGCCTCGGCGCTCGAATGGGGCGAGCGCTCGACCCGGGCGATCAACCTCACTACCCAGGCCGCCGCGGCGCTCGCGGCGATCGCCGGAAAGCTCGACGCCGAGCTGGCGCCGACGATCTTCCAGATCCCGACGCTGCTGAGCGACGCCGAGTGGCGCGAGGCGGCACTTCCCTTCCTGCCGGCGGCCGACCGGCGCTTCTGGACCGACCGCTTTCCGCTGCTGGCCTCCGAGGCGATCACCCCGGTCACCAACCTCGTCGACCGGTTGCGCCGCTCGCCCCAGATCAAAGCGCTGCTCGGCCAGAGCCAGAGCACCTACCGCGTCCGCGAGGCGATGGACGAGGGCAAGATCGTCCTTGCCTCTCCGGGGACGGGAGGCACCCGCGATCGGCTGATCGCGAACCTGCTGCTCTTCGATCTGCTGCACGCCGCGCGGGGGCGGGCCGACCTTCCGCCCGAGAAGCGCAAGCCGTTCTGGGTCTTCCTCGACGAGGTGCAGAGCTACGACGGCGCCGCTTCGGGCAACCTCGCCGCGCTGCTGGAGCAGAGCGCGAAGTTCGGGCTGCGGGCGGTGCTGCTGAACCAGAACCCCGAGCGCCTCAGCGCCGCGACCTTGAACGCGCTTCTGACCAACCGTTCGCACCTACTCGCCTCGACTCTCAACTCCCACGCCGCCTCGCTTCTGACCAAGGAGTGGGGAGGTCGCGTCAGCCCCGAGGCGCTGACCAAGCTCGAGCGCTACCGCTTCATCGCCCAGGTCACCCACAAGGGCTGCCTCAGCGCGCCCTTCGCCTTGGGCGGGGTGCAGGTCGAGAACGCCCTGGGCGAGCCGCCTGCTCGAGGCAGCAAGAAAAGGCAGGACCAGACCGTCCCGCTCGGACGATCGGCGGAGGAGGTGGCCGCCCATCTCGACGGGCTCGACGACCGCATCCTCGCGGCGCTGAAGAAGCGGCGCGATGGTGGCGAGCCGGACTCGCAGTCATCCGGCATGCCGGAGCCGCCGCGCGCGCCGGATGAGGAGGACGAGGCCGATGACTGAGCGCCCCGCGGTCCAGCCCCTTCCCCCGAAGGCGATCGAGATCCTCGCCTCGCTGGCGGCCCACCGCGTGCTCTCGACGCCGCAGGTCCAGGCGATCCACTCGGCCGTAGCCGAGCCGCGCTGGGTGCAGAAGCTCCTGGGGAGGCTGCGGGCTGCGGGACTCGCCGACTACGTCCGCTCGGCGCACGGGCGACGGCGCCTCTGGCACGCGACCGAGCAGGGCGCGGTACTGGCGCGCGAGGCGGGGGCCCTGGAGGGCGAGCCGCCGGTCGGGGCCGAGCTCGCCGCCGGTCCGTTGGCAGAGCACACGCTCGCGGTCAACGAGGCGTCGATCTGCTTTCTGCGCGCCGCGGCCGAGCGCGGCGACGACTTCGGTCCGTTCGCCTGGCGCCATGAGGTTCACCACCCGCTCTCGCGCGGGCGCGGGAGACGAAGGCGCTCGCTCGTCGCCGATGCCGTCTTTACCTACCTGCGGCAGGACGGCTCGGAGATCGCGATCGAGCAGCGCTTCCTTGAGCTCGACCGCGCGACGCTCTCGGTCGATCGGCTCGCCGCCGAGCTCGCCCGCTATGCCGAGCTTCATCGAGCCAAGGAGCCAAAAGCCGGTGAGCCGCTCTGGCGGGCGCGCTATCTCGTCTTCCCTCCGGTCCACTGCGTTCTTGCCGGTGCGCCCCGCAAGGCGCTTTTGCGGCGTCGCTCCACCGCGAGCGTGCTCTTGGCGGGCCATCCGTTGCTCTCTCGCGCGCCCGAGGTGGCGATCTCGATCTGCCTGCTCGAGGACCTGCGACGGGAAGGGCCCTATGCGCCGATCTTCCGCGGTGTGCGTGACCCCGGCAAGCCGGTGGACTGGCTGGGCAACCCGGCCGAGGAGCAGGCATGACCCGGACGGGGAAGAGGAGCCGGCAGGCAAAGAGGAGCCGCAGTCGGCCAGCTGCTCGAAGCAGCGTGCGGCTGCTCGAAGGCGACTGCCTCGAGGTACTGGGCGAGTTCGAGCCCGAAAGCGTCGATGCGATCGTCACCGACCCGCCGTATGGGATCGGCTTTCAGAACGAGCGCTGGGACTCGGCCGCGCTTCAGG
The DNA here is from genome assembly GCA_048498975.1 of Actinomycetota bacterium. Taxonomy (GTDB): domain Bacteria; phylum Actinomycetota; class Thermoleophilia; order Solirubrobacterales; family 70-9; genus VAYN01. The sequence continues at coordinate 3,092 of JBEHWY010000177.1, forward strand.
AGGCGGCGGCACGGGCAGGCCACGAGCGACTGAGTCCCAACGAGGCGTTTGAGGCCTGGTCTCGGATCTGGGCGGAGGGGTGCCGGCGGGTGCTGAAGCCCGGCGGCTTCCTCGCCGCCTTCGGCTCGCCGCGCACCTTCCACCGGCTCGCCTGCGGCATCGAGGACGCTGGCCTTGAGATCCGCGACACGCTGATGTGGCTCTACTCGGAGGGGATGTCGAAGTCGCGGCACTATCCCGGCGGGAGGGCGACGACGCTGAAGCCGGCCTTCGAGCCGATCGTCCTTGCCCGCCGCGGGCTCGACGGGACGACCGAGGAGACGATCGCCCGCCACGGCACCGGCGCCCTGATGACCGAGAGCTGCCGGGTCGAAGGGCGCCATCCCGCGAACGTCATTCTCGGCCACGACGCGGATTGCGAGGAGGGAAGCTGCGCGCCGGGCTGCGCCGTCGCCGCCGCTGACGGCTGCGTCGGCCAGGGCCGCACGCGCCTGGCGCCCAGCCGTTTCCTCTACTGCCCGAAGGCAAGTCGTGCCGAGCGGGACGCGGGCTGTGAGGGGTTGCCTCGCCGAGCACTCGATCTCTTCCCGAACGCCGGAACTAGCGGCGATGCGCGCAACTTCCACCCGACGGTGAAGCCGCTGGAGCTGATGCGCTGGCTCGTGCAGTTGCTCTGCCCGCCGGGCGGCCTCGTGCTCGATCCGACCACCGGCTCTGGGACGACCGGGGCGGCGGCGGTGCTCGAGGGGCGGCGCTTCGTCGGCATCGAGTTGGAGCCCGCTTATATGGAGATCGCCGCCGCGCGCATCGCCCATCACTCGCCGAAGGGAGTCCGCAAACTGAAGGTGGGCCGCGGCCCTTTAGGGAGGCGGCGGTGAGCGAGTCAGTCGACTCGGCTGGCGAGGTCCGGCTCGATCCCGAGTCGATCGAGGCGATCGCGCGCCGCCTCGCCGAGCTACTGGGAGGCGCGGCGACCCAGCGCCCGCATAGGGAACTGATCTCCGCCGATGATGTCTCGCGCTGGTGGGGCGTGAGCCGCCGCTGGGTCTACGCTCACGCCAAGCGCCTCGGTGCGAGGCGCATAGGCACCGGCCCCCGCCCCCGTCTTCGCTTCGATCCCGACGAGGTTGCCGAGCAACTCGGCGAGCCCCTCGGGCGCCCGGATGCGCAGGGATCGGCGGCGATTAGCAGCAATTGCAGGTCCGACTCGCTTTCCCCGCGCACCAGAGCTATGGTCGCTCGGCAACCAAGGAAACGGCCGGGGCGGCGCGGTAACGCCCCCCGACCCGGCGCCGAGTATGCGGCGCAATGATGAGGCTACTTCCCAGAAGTCTCGCGTTGCCCCTGCCGCCTGGTCGCCGGGAAGCAAGGAGGCAAGCATGAGGACCCCCGAGCAGATGCGATCTACGCTCGCGGAGTACCCAGCCGTGTCGGAGGCTCTTAACGAGCTGGCTCGCGACCACGGCGGGTTGATGGTCGCGACGCTCGACGAGTACTGTGGGCGCTACCCCGACTCGGCAGCGCTGCAGCGGGCGGCGCTGCGCATCAACGGCTCTTCGACGGGCTGGTTCCTCGTGACCAGCTCCAAACCTCGGGTCTGGATGGTGATGGCGACAGGAGTCGCCGTCGAGATCACCGAGGATCTTCCTGGCGGATTGGACCGAGGATGAGAAGCGCCTGCGCCGGAGGCGACTTTCCACCAGAGGGGTCGGGACGCTGACGTGGCCACGCGCAAGCAAGGCGAGGTCAAGGTCCGCGACTGGAAGGCCGGTCGCGGCTATGCCCTGCGCTTCTCGGCTTACGGCGAGCGCGAATACCTGACGCTCGGCTTCGAACGCGACGGCTGGACCTACCAGCGCGCCGAGGAAGAGCTGGAAAACATCCTTGCCGACGTTCGCCGCGGCATCTGGGTCTCGCCCAAGAAAAAGAAGCGCCGGGCTGACGCCGAGGCCGACGAGGAGAAGGCGAAGACAAACTTCGGCCCCTTCGCGCGCCGGCTCGTCGCCTCGCGCAAGGGCCAGGTCTCAGACAACCACCTCGCCTTCATGGAATGGGCGCTCGGTCATCTGTTGCCCTACTTCGGCGACTGGCCGCTGCCGGACATCGACATCCAGGCGGTCGATGCCTACCGCCACCACAAGGTGCAGGAGTCCGCGGCCAGGCTGCGTGCGATCGAGCGCCGCCGGCCGCTGCGCGGCGAGCGCGATCAGATCCTCCGGCCCCTAGCGGCCTCCTCGATCAACAAGACGATCGACATGCTGCAGTGGGTCCTCTCGGTCGCGCTCGAATACAAGCTCGTCGCCGAGAACGCCGCCACGGGGAAGCGGCGGCGCCTGATCGAGCCACCCAAACCTCCGGTCCACCTCGACACCGCCGAGCAGATCGAAGCGCTGCTCGATGCCGCCGAAGAGCTGGACCGCGATCGCAGGTACACGCTCACCGAGCGCCGGGTGATCGTCGCCGCCTTCGTCCTTGCCGGGCCGCGGGCGCTGGAGGTCGGCTACATGCTCTGGCGCGACGTCGATCTGGCCAACGGCCGCCTCTTTGTCGGGCGCTCGAAGACCCAGGCCGGGCTGCGGGAGATCAAGATGCTGCCGATCCTCCGCGACCTCCTTGCCACCCACAAGGTGAAGGCTTACCGTAGCGGCCCCGACGACCTCGTCTTCCCCACCGCGACCGGCGGGCGGCGCGACAAGGACAACCTCCGCGACCGCGCGCTGGGGCCGGTCTTCGAGCGCGCCAACGAGATCCTCGAAAAGCGCGGTCGGGTGCCGCTGCCGAAGGGCCTCACGCCCCACAAGCTGCGCCACACCTTCGCCTCGGTCCTGATCGCCTGCGGGGTGGACCCGATCTCGGTGATGAAGCAGCTCGGCCACACCGACCCCGCGTTCACCCTGCGCACCTACGCCCACATGATGAGTCGGGAGCCCGGCGAGCGGGTGCGGCTGAAGGCGCTCGTCAACGGCGACCGCGTCGTCGCCGTGCCCTTCACCGCCGAGCCGCCGTGCCCCTTGGACTACACCACCTATGAACTGCCGCTCCTGCGGGCGCTCGCCGAGCGGGACGGGCTGGCACCGCGGCGAGAGATCCAGGCTGCCGTCTTCGCGGCGGTGGAGGGGAACCTCCGCGAGGTCGACCTCGAAGCCCTGCCCTCGGGCAAGGTGCGCTGGGAAGCGAGCCTCGACAAGGCGCGCTCGAAGCTCGTCCGGGCCGGCTGCCTGAAGGCGGGGGCGCCCCGAGGTTTCTGGGAGCTGGCTGGTCCCGGTTTCCACCGGCTCGGAGGGGGAGGGTCAAAGCGCCGCCGCACCGCTTCCTCGGATCAGCGGTCGCTAGGCGCCACCGAGAAGGGGTCGGTGACGGCACGGCTTGAGCCGGAGCTTCAAGAGCGGGAAAGGACGGCGTCCTGATGAGCCCCGCCATTCTCGGCTTCTGGCTCATCATCGCGCTGCTCGCCTTCTGGCTTCTCGGAGGCATCCTCGCGCGCCTGGGTGGGCTGCTCCTCGTTTTCGCGGGCATCGCCAACTTCGCCCTCGTTACCAACGGCAGCGCACTGCTCTTGATCGCGATTGGCGCCCTGATCTGGCTCACCGGCCACTGGCACTTCGCCGTGCGCCACCACGAATACAAGAGCCCGCTGGCGCGCTACGTCTTCTGCCGTTGGGCGCCGAGCTGGGCTGACCCGACGCGCAATTGGGCCGCAGCCGTGGTGCCGGAGCAGACCAAGCAGCCCGATCGCGCGAGGGGAGGAAGGCGATGAGGGAGGGCCCTCGCTTGAGGTGGCGTCGCTGCCTGCAGCAGCTCGACCGTGTCGGCCGAAGCGGAGAGCACGCCGCACAGCCCGAGGGCGGCGACGAGCCAGGTTTTT
>JBEHWY010000178.1:0-6923 GCA_048498975.1 Actinomycetota bacterium
CCGCAGGGCCTGCTGGTGCTCGACGAGGCGACCGCGGCGCTGCGGCCCGTCCCATCCCTGCAGCGCGCGGACGATCGCGATCGCCGTGCGCTCGGCCGGGTCGAGCTGCCCGGCCGGCAGGTCGACGTCGAGCTCGAAGCCGAAGGAGCGCAGCGACTCGGCCGCCTGAGCCCGCTCGGCGCCCCAGCGGATGCGGCCGAGCCGGCAGGTGAGGAAGCCGCGCCAGAAGGCGAGGTTCTCGGCGGCGCTGAGGGTCGGGATCAGCGCCAGCTCCTGGTGGATGAAATGGGCGTGCCGCCGCCAGCCGGTCTCGCGCGGGTCGAGCGAGACCGGCTCGCCCGCGAACCGGGCCCGGTAGCCCGGGTCCGGCTCGTGGTAGCCGGCGAGGACCTTGATCAGGGTCGACTTGCCGGACCCGTTCTGGCCCAGCAGGCCGAGCACCTCCCCCGGCCGGACCGCGAGCGTCACCTCACGCAACGCCCGCTGTCCGGGGAAGGTCTTGCTCAGCTCCTCGACCGCGAGCAGCGGCGACACGCCCGTCACCGGATCAGCCCCCGACGCCCCAGAGGGCTTCGAACTGCTGCCGGAAGTCCGGCACCGAGGGCCACGGTTCGTCGATGTTGAAATCGATCGTCTCCTTGGTCAGGAACTGGGTCGGCATCTGCCCTTCGTCGGGCGCGACGCTCTGGCCCGAGATCGCCCGCGCGGCGGCGTCGATCGCTTTCCAGCCGAGGAAGTCGGTCGAGGAGCCGAGGTCGGCGGCCTGTTCGCCGTCCTCGATGTAGGCGTAGTTGACCTTGCCACCGGCGGTGGTGATGATCTTCGGCAGTTCCAGCCCGGCGGCTTTGATCGCCTCCGGCACCCCGATCGCCGGATCGCCGAACGTCATCACGATCCAGTTCGTGTCGGGGTTCTGCTGCAGGTAGCTGACGATCTTTTCCGGCACGCTTTTGCCGATGTCGGTCGGCTTGATGTCCAGCGTGCCGTAGCCGCAGCCCGGGCAGTCGCGCTGGTAGCGCTCTTCGAACCCTTCCTTCATGCTGGTCAGGACCGAGTAGACCGGCGCGTTGACCATCAAGGTGTCGGCTTCCCCGTCGGTTTCGGCGGTGACGAAGTCGGCCAGCAGGGTGCCGTTGAGTTCGTTCTCCTTGGGCCCGATCATGTTGATCGTCAGCCCGTTGCCGGCTTCCTCGGGCATCGTCCAGCCGATCACCTTGGTGCCCTGCGCCGCCAGCTTTTCGAGCTGCGGCTGGAACAGCGCCGCCGGCACGCCGGCCGAGATCGCCGCCGCGGGATCGTCCTGGACGACCTGGTCCCAGCCGCGCGCGATTTCCTGCGGCGTGTTGCCCTGGTTGACGCGTTTGAACTTCAGCCCGGCGGCCTCGGCGGCTTCTTCGACGCCGTCGCCGATCGCGGCGCAGATCGGCACCCCGCACTGGACGAACTCGACCAGCGAGCCGCTCGGCATCTGCTTGATCGGCTCGGTCGGGCCGATTTCGGTCGGCACCTTCATGTACGGCTCGACGACCGCTTCGGCGCGGGCGACGCCGGGGCTCGAGCTTTCCGTCGCGGTCGTGCCCGACGACGATTCTTCCTCGCCGCCTCCTCCGCTGCTGCTGCCGCCACCGCCACAGCCGGCGGCCAGCGCCAATGCCACCAGCATCAGTATCCCGGCGCCGAGACGGCGCCACTTGCCTGCGTTCATTGCTCTCTCCTCCGTTGTTCTTCAGCCCTCGCCGACGGCGGGGCCGGGGTGTTCGAAAACAGCGACGACGCGAGCCCAGCCGGCGCTGGCGCGGGCGAGGTTGACCGGGAAGGCGTAGACCCGGAACCCGGTCGGGCCCGGCAGCTGATCGAGATTGCAGAGCTTCTCGATCTGGCAGTACTCGCGGCGTCGGCCGTAGAAGTGCGCCTCCCAGAGCTGCTCGACGTCGCCGTCGCGTGCCTCCGCCGCCATCACGTCGAAGGGGCGGTCCAGCCCCCAGGCGTCGATCCCGATCATCCGCACCCCCGCCTCGACCATCAGCTCGACCGCCGAGGCGCGGAGGCCGGCGTGCCGGTTCTCATAGCCCGGCCGGTCGAACTCGCGCGAGGCATCGGTGCGGACGAGGACGACGTCGCCGGGCGCCAGCTCGTGCTCGATTCGCGCCAGCTGCACGGCGACGTCGCCGGCGTCGATCCCGGCGCCGGGCTCGCGGTCGGAGAAATCGAGCAGGACGCCGTCGCCGAAGCACCACTCGAGCGGCACCTCGTCGATCGTCCGCGCCGGCCGCCCTTCGGAGTCGGGCGCGTAGTGGTAGGGCGCGTCGACGTGGGTGCCGGCGTGGCTGGAGAGCGAGACCCGCTCGACCGCCGCCATCTGCCCGCCCGGCCAGGTCTCGGCCGGGATCCCGAGCGCATCGGCGAACAGCGCCGGGGTCTGCTCGTGACCGACGTAGTCGATCTGGTGCGGCATCGGCTCAAACGGCGAGGTCTCGTTGCGCAGCCGGTCGCTGAGGTCGACGACCGTGAACTCGACGCCGGCGCGGAGGAAGCGCTCGATCACGACTTGACGCCGGCCGGGACCGGCAGGCCCATGATCTCGCGGGCCTCCGCCGGCGTCGCCGGCTCGTGGCCGAGCTCGCGGATGATCCGCACGGTCCGTTCGACCAGCTCCTCGTTGGTCGCCAGCCGGCCCTTTTCGAGGTGGAGGTTGTCCTCCAGCCCGACCCGGACGTGGCCGCCGAGGAGGATCCCCATCGTCGTCGCCGGCAGCTGCGCGGCGCCGATCGCGCTGACGCAGAAGACGGCCTCCGGCGGCAGCAGCTCGACCATCGTCTGCAGGAACTTGGGCGTGTAGGGGAGCGCGCCCTGGAAGGCCTGGATGCCGAGGACGATGTTGACGAAGTACGGCGGTTCGTCGAGGCCGGCCTCGAGCAGCCGGGTCATGTCCTTGACCATGTGCGAGGGCGACATCACCTCCCACTCGGGCTTGACGCCGCGCTCGCGCAGGTGGCGGACGAGGCGCTCGCTTTTCGTCGGCGTGGTGTCGATCAACAGCTCGGTGCCGCCGAAGGAGGCGACGTCGGTCCAGCAGTCGGCGGTCGCCATCTCCGGCGCCGCGTCGGCGCCGCCGAGCCGGTGCTCGAAGTCCTGCACCTGCATCCCGGGCAGCGAGTAGTCGGCGACGACGTCGCCGTCGATGCCGCCGCCGGTGCTGTTGTTGATCACGATGTCGCAGCGCTCGCGGACGAGGCCGTTGATCTCGGCGTAGATCGCCGGATCGCAGGTGGCCTGGTCGTCCTCGGGGCGGCGGGCGTGAATCGCCGCGACGCTCGCTCCCAGCTCACAGCAGTTGGCGACCGTCTCGGCGATCTCCAGCGGCTGCGTCGGCAGGTTCGGGTTCTGCTGCTTGCCCGCCATGCCGCCAGTCGGCGCGACGGTCACTATGACCTTGCGGCCCATTCGTCTCTCCTCTCGTCGGACTGCGGCGGGCAGCTTCCAGGGGAGAGCGCAAATCGAGGCGAAACGGCTGCTTTACACGCGGGTTCCGCACGTTTACGTTGCCGGTGGAGGAGGGATGCCCTGATCATCCAGCGCAAACTCACGCCTCCGGAACTGCCCCCGGAGCTGGTGCCCCGACCGCGGCTGAGCAAGCCGCTGGCGGCGCTGATCGGCGAGCACGCGGTGGTCGGCGTCACCGCCACCGCCGGCTCGGGGAAGACGACCGCCGTGCGCGAGGCGACCGAGCTGCTCGGCCCGCCCGCCGCCTGGCTGACGCTCGACGGCACCGAGGCGGCGCCCGGCCGGCTGCTCGCCTACGTCGAGGCGACGCTGGCCGCCCGCGCCCCGGCCGCCGCCGGCGTCGGCACCGGTGCCCTCGCCGCCGGTGCCCAGCACGTCGAGGCGGCCGGGCTCCTGGTCGATGCCGTCGACGGCACCGACCTGGTGCTCGTCCTCGACCAGCTCGAGCGGATCGCCGAGGCGAGCGGCGCACTCGCCGTGCTCAGCGCCCTGCTGCGCTACGCGCCGCCGGAGCTGCGCACGGTCCTGATCAGCCGCCGCGACCTCGCGCTCGACATCCACTCCACCGGCCGCTGGCCGGGCATCGCCCAGATCGCCGAGCCCGAACTCGCCTTCACCGTCGAGGAGGCGGGGAGCGCCCTGCGCCGCCAGGGGCGGACCGAGATCGACCCGGCGGAGGCGGTGGCGGCGACCGGGGGCTGGGTCGCCGGCGTCCTCTTCGAGGCCTGGCGCTCGGAGGAGCACGTCTACGGCGCCGGCGGCGAGGCCGACCCGCTGCACGGATATCTCGCCAGCCAGATCCTCGACGGCCTCACCGACGCCGACCGCGACTTCCTCATCCGCACCTCGCTGCTCGCCGACGTCAGCGCGGCCCGCGCCGAGCTGCTCGGCGAGGCCGAGGCGGCGGCGGCGCTGAGCCGGCTGCGGGCGCTGCACCTCCCCGCCACCTGGAGCGACGGCGGCCACACGATGAGCTGCCACCCGCGCTTCCGCGAGTACCTGGTCGAGCGGCTTGACCGCGAACCGGCCGCGATCTCCAAGCCGCTGCGCACCGCCCACGCCGCGCTGCTCGCGGCGGAGGGGCAGTTCGAGGACGCGACCGAGGAATACCTGGCCCTGGGCGAGCACGAGGAGGCGCTGCGCTGCGCCGAGCTGGCGGTGCCGGCGGTGATCGAGCGGCTCGACCTGGCCGTCGCCGAGAGCTGGATCGCGCGGCTGGCGACGCCGGCGACGCAGTCCTCGAAGCCGCTCACCACCGCCGAGCTGATGGCCGCGGTCGGCCGCGAGCAGTACGCGACCGCCGCCACCGTCAGCGACCGCCTGCTCGGGCTGCTCGACCGCGAGGAGCCGATCCCGGCGGAGCTGGGGGCGATGATCGCCTGGTGCTACTGGCTGGTCGAGCGCTACGAGGACTGCATGGCGCTGCTCGACCGCAGCGAGCCGGGGCCGGCGATCGAGATGTTCCGCTGGGCGGTCGGCGTCGAGATGCCCGACTGGACCCACCGCTACGAGGACGAGCCCGCCCCCTGCGGCGCGGCGGTCGACGCGATCCCGCTGCGCCTGCACTGGACCCACGGCCGCCTCGACCGGCTGCTGCCGGCGCAGCGCTCGAGCTGGGTCGAGGCGGTGCAGCGCCCGTGGCGGATCTGGGCGCTGATCACCCTCGGCCGCCACGACGAGGCGATGGCGGTGGCGGAGGAGGTCGGCGCCGCCGGCTGGAGCCCGGTCTTCTTCGACGCCTGCGTGCGCCCCGAACTGCTGCTCGCCGCCGGCCGCGTCTCCGACGCCTGGCGCGCCTACCTGCACGGCCGCGACCGCGTCGCCGCCACCGGCTCGGGCTACTTCAAGGCGCTCAACCTGCTGCTGGAGGCGAAGCTGGCGCTGCGCCTCGACCGCGACCCGGTCCGCGCCGAGGCGGTGCTGGAGCGGGTCGAGCAGCTCGCCGCCGGCCGCCAGGTGCTGCAGGTGATGGACGAGCACGCCGCCTGGAAGGGGCTGGCGCTGCTGCGCGAGGAGCGCGACCGCGAGGCGGCGGAGCTGCTGCGCGGCACGCTGGCGCGGCTGACCGAGCGCGACCGGCTCCTGCACGTCCCCACCGTCGGCGTCTACCTGGCCGAGGCCGAGTGGCGGCTGGGCGAGGAGGAGGCCAGCGACGCTGCCGCCGACGCGGCGATGGAGGCGACGCGGCGGCTCGGCTCGACCCATCCCCTGCTCTGCGCGCTGGAGGACTTCCCGGCGGTGGCGGCGCGGCGGATCGACGCCGAGGCCCAGCCCGACGGCGAGTGGCACGGGCTGGGGCGGGCGCTGCTGCGCCGCGGCGCCGTCGTCGACCTGCCGGTCGCGCCCCACCTCCACGTCCACGACCTGGGGCCGATGGCGATCGCCTGCGAGGGCGAGGAGGTGCGGCCGCGGATCGCCAAGAGCATCGAGCTGCTCGCCTTCCTGCAGGCGGCGCCGGAGCGCCGGGCGACCCGCACCGAGCTGCTCGACGCGCTCTTCGACGGCCGCGCCGACCCCTCGGCGCGCTCCTACCTGCGCCAGGCCGTGGGCCGCCTGCGCGAGGCGCTGCCGGAGGCGGCGATGGTCCGCTCCGACGCGCAGGAGGTGCGACTCGGCGAGGTCGAGGTCTCCTCCGACTCCCAGCGCTTCGCCCAGACCCTGAACGAGGCGGCCGGCCTCGCCGACGGCCTGCGGCTGGGGCGGCTCGAGGAAGCGCTGGCGATCGCCGACCGCGGCGCCTTCCTCGAAGGCGCGCGCAGCGAATGGGCGGCGACCCGGCGGGCCGAGCTGCAGCAGGAATTGACCGACGCCCGCCTGCAGACCGCCGAGGCGGCCTTCTCGCTCGGCGCCTACGGGCGGGCGCGGGCGCTGCTCGAGCTCGTCGTCGACGACGACCCCTTCCGCGAGGAGGCCTGGCGGCTGCGGATGCGGATCCTTGACGCGCTCGGCGACAGCGACGGCCTGCTCGCCTGCTTCCTCGGCTGCGAACGGGCGCTGGCCGACGCCGGGCTGACCCCCTCGCCGGGGACGCGGCGGCTGCTCCAGCAGCTACGCCGCTGAGATGCCTGATTTCACGCCCGTGCCCCGCCCTTGGGCGCTCCGGCCAGCGGTGGGGTGAACCTCGAAGCGCTCGCGATATTGACCAGCCCCTGGTGTGGTCAATATCGCGAGCGCTGAACAGGGAGCGGGCGTGGCAGTCCTTTTCCGCAGATAGTCCGGAAAAGGACTGCCACATGCGTCCTGCGCCCGCGTGGTTGAGCTTCGTGGCGCTATCCGCCACTAACCGCAACCACACGCGTCCCGCGCCCGGGTCCCGGAGGAAGAGGGTGCTCGCCGCCCTACCTGCCCACGGAGGGTGGCGAGCACCCTCCCGCCGCCGCCTCATCGCTTGGTGGGATTCATTCTTTTGGGTGCTTACA
>JBEHWY010000179.1:0-6922 GCA_048498975.1 Actinomycetota bacterium
GCTCGCGCCCATGCTGCGGGCGGCGAGCAGGTACTGCTCGTCGATAGTGCGGATGCCGGCCGCAGTCGACAGCATGACCGGGAAGAAGCCGTAAACGCCGGCAAAGACGATCTTGGATTCCGAGCCGATGCCGAACCAGGCGGTGAACACCGGATAGAGGATGACGATCGGCACGGCGTAAAGGCTGGAGAAGACCGGCAGCATCAGCCGTCTACGCGGCGCCGGCGATGTAGATCACGCGGTGGTCGCGCTCCTGGTCGGGGGTGTCGCTGAACACGATCCCCTCCCCCTCGACTTCGTTGTGACCGATCTCCCCGAGGCATTCGAGGCCGACCGCGTCCATCGCCGCGAGCACGTCGTCGCGGGTCCAGTGGCGCTCGCGGTGGACGTGTGTCGCCAGCCCCTCGCCGGATACTTCCGATTCGAAGATCGCACCGGGACCGTCATCGGCCCCAATGCCGCGCCAGCTCAGGGTCCGATCGCCCAGCCATTCCGATTCGCCGCCGACCAGGTTGGCCCGGAAGAGCGCCAGCGTGCCGAGGTCGAAGCAGATCCGACCCCCCTCGGCCAGGTTGTCGCGCATGCCGGCGAGGATCAGCTCGAGGTCGCCGTCCTCGGTGCAGTAGCCGAGCACGTCGTTGAGCGAGAGGACGAGCTCGAACTCGCCGAAAACGGGGAGCTCGCGCGCGTCGGCCACCGCCAGGTCCACGCGGCCGTCGAATTTGCGCCGCGCCTGCTCCAGCATCGCCGGCGAGAGGTCGGTTCCCCAGATCTGCCAACCGCGGCGGAGCAGCGGCTCGAAAGCACGCCCGGTACCGCAGCCGACGTCGAGGACCCGCCCCTGCCTGCACCCCCGTCGCTCGAGCTCGGGCAGCAGCAGTGAGAACCAACCCTCGTAGTCGTTGGCGGCTGTGATTTCGTCGTAGCGCGAGGCCAAGACGTCGTAAGCGTGGCGAGCGGGATTGGCCATGGCCGGCGTCGGGTCCATCCTATGGCCGCACCTCCGGATGCGCGCGGTACCAGTCCAGGGTCTCGACCAGGCCGTCGGCGAGGGCGACGCGCGGCGCCCACCCGGTCAGCTCGCGCAGCTTGGTGGAATCGACGTACTGGCGGTCGATCTCGCCGCTCGGCGTGCCGTGGCCGAGGTATTCGGGCTCGACGTCGGTGCCCGCCGCCGCGGCGATCAGGCCGACCACCTCGCGCACCGAGTGCGGTCGCTCGCCGCCGGCGTTGAACGCCTCTCCCCTCGCCCCCTCGCCGTCGAGCGCGGCGGCGATCGCGAGGTAGGCGGAGACGGCGTCGTCGACGTGGAGGAAGTCGCGCTCAGGGCTGCCGTCGGAGCGGATCACCGGCGCCCGCCCGTCGAGCACGGCGACGACGGTCTCGGGGATCAGGCGCGAGAAATTGAGGTCGCCGCCGCCGTAGATGTTGGCGAACCGGGTCACCGCGAGCGGCAGTCCGTAGGCGCTGGCGTAGCTGCGAGCGATCACGTCGGCGGCGGCCTTGCTGGCGTCGTAGGTGTTGGCGGCGCGCAGCGGGAAGTCCTCGCGGTAGGGCAGCTCGGGGCTCGACCCGTAGGCCTTGTCGGAGGAGGCGAAGACGACTCGCTCGACTGCCTCCGCGCGGCAGGCTTCGAACACGTTCCAGGCGCCGCGCACGTTGGTTTCGAAGGTCTCCAGCGGCGCCTCGCGGGCGACGCCGACGATCGTCTGCGCCGCGAGGTGGAAGACGGCGTCGCAGCCGGCGACCGCGGCGGCGACACCCTCGCCGTCGCGCAGGTCGGCCTCGACCACCTCGACCTCGGCGCGGATCCCGAGCAGCTCCAGCCCTGAGCGGCGGGGCCGGCCGAGGTCGGTGAGGCGCGGCTCGGGCCGGTCGAGCACCCGCACCGTCTCGGCGCCCTCCAGCAGCGCCTTGGTCAGATGGGAAGCGACGAAGCCGTGGGCTCCAGTGACGAGCGCGCGCTTCACCGAGCCTGCGCCGCGGCGCCGTCCCAGACCCGCCACGGCGCCTCGCCGCCGGCCCAGAGGTCGTTGAGGACGACGGCGTCCTTGTAGGTGTCCATGCAGTCCCAGAAGCCCTCGTGCCGGTAGGCGCGCAGCTCGCCGGCGGCGGCGAGCCGGCGCAGCGGCTCGCGCTCCAGCACGCTGTCCTCGCCCAGGTGGTCGAGGACGCCGGGCTCGAAGCAGAGGAAGCCGCCATTGATCCAGCGCTCGCTGCGCGGCTTCTCGACGAAGCCGGCGACGCTGTCGCCGTCGAGCTCGGCGACGCCCCACTGCAGCTCCGGCCGGACCACCGTCATCGTCCCCAGCGCCCCTCCCTCGCGGTGGAAGCGGAGCAAGGCGTCCAGGTCGATGTCGGCGACCCCGTCGGCGTAGGTGACGCAGAAGGTGCCGGCCCGCAGGCGCTCGCCGAGACGCGCGACGCGTCCCCCGGTCGGCGTATCGAGCCCGGTCTCGACGCACTCGACCTCGACCCCGTCGGGCCAGCGCTGCGCGGCGGCGAACTCGGCCACCGCCTCGCCCAGGTACCCGGTCGCGAGCAGGAAGCGGTCGAAGCCCTGGGCGGCGTAGATCTGGATCACGTGCCAGACGATCGGCCGGCCGCCGATCTCGACCAGCGCCTTCGGCACCGACTCGGTCCGCTCCCGCAGCCGCGTCCCCCGCCCCCCGCAAAGAATGACCACCGGCGGCTTCATAACCCACCGCTGACGGGACGAAAACGGGCGCATATCACCCGAAATCGGCCCGTCGGCATCCGTGCTCCTAGCCTCCCGCTACGGCTGGGAGGATCGTGATTTCGTCGCCGTCGTTGATGCCGGTGTCGAGGCCCTGCTGGAAGCGGATGTCCTCGCCGGAGACGTAGACGTTGACGAAGCGGCGCAGGTCGCCGTCCTGGGTGATCCGGTCGCGCAGATCGCCGTAGGCATCGAAGACTGCGTCGAGCACCTCGCCGACGGTCGAACCCTCGACCTCGACCTCGGCCTCTCCGCCGGTGGCGGCGCGCAACTGGGTCGGGATCTTCACGGTGACGCTCATCTAGACGGCTACCTCCTGGCGGAACTCGGCCTCGAAGCTGTCGAGGTGCGGATCGATTTCGTGCATCTGGAACGTATCGCGGGTGGCGTCGAGCGTCTTCAGCCCCTCGCCGGTGATGTAGACGACGATGCGCTCGCCGGCGGCGAGCTCGCCGCGTTCGGCGAGCTTGCGCAGGACGCCGACGGTGACGCCGCCGGCGGTCTCGGTGAAGATGCCCGTCGTTTCCGCCAGCAGCTTGATCGCGCTGCGGATCTCGGCGTCGCTGACCGAGTCGATCGCGCCGCCGGTCTTGCGCGCGTGCTCGACCGCGTAGGGGCCGTCGGCGGGGTCGCCGATCGCGAGGCTTTTGGCGATCGTGTCCGGGCGCTGGGGCTTGCAGACGTCCCAGCCTTCGGCGAAGGCGGTCGCCACCGGGCTGCAGCCCTCGGCCTGGGCGCCGTTGAAGACCGGCTGGGAGCCGGAGACGAGGCCGAGGTCGAGCCAGTCCTGAAAGCCACGGCCGAGCTTGGTGAAGAGCGAGCCGGAGGCGATCGGCGCGACGACGCGGTCGGGCAGCGCCCAGCCGAGCTGCTCGGCCGTCTCGTAGGCGAGCGTCTTCGAGCCCTCGGCGTAGTAGGGCCGCAGGTTGACGTTGACGAAGGCCCACGGACGGGTCTCGGCCAGCTGCGTGCAGAGCCGGTTGACGTCGTCGTAGTTGCCGCGGACGCCGACCAGGTTGGTGCCGTAGACGCCGGTCGCAAGCAGCTTCTGCTCCTCGAGGTTGGCGGGGACGAAGACGTAGGAGTCGAGGCCGGCGGCGGCCGCGTGGGCGGCGACGGCGTTGGCGAGGTTGCCGGTCGAGGCGCAGGCGACGGTGTCGAAGCCGAGCTCCTGGGCCTTGGCGACGGCGACGGCGACGACCCGGTCCTTGAACGAGTGCGTCGGGTTCGCGGCGTCGTTCTTGATCCAGATCTCGGCCTCGACCCCGAGCCGCTCGGCCAGCCGGTCGGCGCGCACCAGCGGCGTCAGCCCCGGCTCCAGCGGGTCGTTGGGCCGCCCCTCGAAGGGCAGGAAGTCGGCGTAGCGCCAGATTCCCTGCGAGCCGGCCTGGATCCGGCGCTTGACCTCGGCCGCCTCCAGACCGCTGTAGTCGTAGGCGACCTCGAGCGGGCCGAAGCAGTTTTCGCAGACGTAATTGGCCCCCAGCTCGGCCGGGGTGCCGCACTCCTTGCACTTCAGGCTTTCGATTGACATCCGATCCTCTTTCGTTCCAACAAAAAAGACCTCCGCCACGTGGGGCGAGGTCCGATCGGACGTCCCCCACATCTTTCAAGCTCGGCGTTCGAACTTGCTGGACTTGGCACCTCCCTCGAACCAATGGTTCGAAGCGGTTGCCGGGGCTTCATTGGGCCAGTCCCTCCACCCCTCTAGATGTGGCGCTTATGTTGGGAGAAGCCTATCAGCCGCCCCCGAATGCTTTGCCTGCACTTGCGACAGCTAACCTAAGTTTCACGATGACGCCGCTGCACGCCGACAACCTGGGCCAGAACGATGCCGAACCTTCCGAAACCACGGTTGCGGCGTTCCGCCCGGCGCGGCGAGCTAATCGGCCCGCCGCCCGCGCCTGAGCCGCAGACCCCGAACGTCGAGCAGATCGACGGCCCCGGCCTGCGCTGGATCAACATCGAGCACCCCGGATCGCTCGAGCGCACCTGGCTCGAGGAGCACTTCGAGTTCCACGCGCTCGACCTCGAGGACGTCCTCTCGCGCAACCAGCGGCCGAAGATCGACGTCTACGACGACTACCTCTTCATCGTCCTCCACCTGCCCGTCTTCGACCGCGTCGCCGGCCGCCTCGGCACCGGCGAGCTCGACCTCTTCGTCGGCTCCGACTACGTGGTGACGATCCCCAACCAGCCGCTGCAGCCGGTCGAGTACCTGTTCGAGCGCTGCCGCAGCAAAGAGGAGCTGCGCGACCACCTCTTCTCGCGCGGCTCCGGCTACCTCCTCTACCGCCTCGTCGACGACAGCTTCGACTACTGCTTCCCGATGCTGCGCAAGATCGGCAACAAGCTCGACGCGCTCGAGGACGACATCTTCGAGGAACGCGCCGACGAGGTCGTGCGCGACATCTCCAACGTCAAGCAGGAGATCATCAACTTCCGCAAAGTGATCCGCCCGCAGCGGCCGGTCCTGCGCGACCTCGAGAAAGTCAAGCAGCGCTACCTGGCGACCGACCTCGACCTCGAGATCTACTTCGACGACATCATCGACGCCCACGAGCGGATCTGGGACATCCTCGAGAACTACAAGGAGGTCGCCGAGGCGCTGGAGGAGACCAACGAGTCGGTGATCTCCCACCGCCTCAACGACATCCTCCGCGTGCTCACCTCGATCAGCGTCGTGATCCTGCCGCTGACCCTGATCGCCAGCGTCATGGGGATGAACTCCTGGGTGCCTTTCGAAGGCAACGAGGCCGGCTTCTTCACCGTCCTCGGCGTGATGGCGCTGATCCTGATCGGCCTCGTCTTCTACTTCCGCCGCCGGCGCTGGCTGTAGCGGCGCGCCGCCTCAATAGGATGGGTCGCCCGTGGCCAACTTTCGGATCTGGGCACCCTGGCGACTCGCTTACGTGAAGGACGCATCGAAGGACAACGAGGAGGAGTGCATCTTCTGCGCCAAGCCGCGCGCCGATGATGACGAGGCGAACCTGATCGTCCACCGAGGCGAGCGCTGCTTCGTGATCCTCAACCTCTACCCGTACACCAACGGCCACCTGATGGTCGCCCCCTACGACCACGTCGGGCGCCTGCAGGAGATCCCGGCGGAGACGCTGGTGGAGATGCTGGACTTCGCGCAGCGGGCGATGGACCGGCTCGAGGCCGTCTATCAGCCGCACGGGTACAACGTGGGCTTCAACCAGGGCCGCGTCGCCGGCGCCGGGGTCGAGCATCACATCCACATGCACGTCGTCCCCCGTTGGGCCGGCGACAACAACTTCATGCCGGTGATCGCGGACACCAAAGTGATGCCGCAGTCGCTGGAGCAGAGCTACGAGGCATTGAAAGGAGCCGACTGGTGAGCGAGCAGGAGCCGCTGGCGCCCCCCGGGATCTTCAAGGCGTACGACATCCGCGGCCTCTACGGCAGCGAGATGGACGAGACGACCGCGCACGCGATCGGCCGCGCCTTCGCCCGGGTGCTGGCGCGGCTGCGCGGCAAGCAGCCGAGCGAGCTGCGGGTCGGCCTCGGCCGCGACATGCGGCTGACGGCGCCGGCGATGGCGGCGGAGCTGCGCGACGGCCTCATCTTCGAGGGTGCCACCGTGCTCGACGCCGGCATGGTCGCGACCGAGATGCTCTACCACCTGGTCGGCTCGCGCGAGCTCGACGGCGGCGCGATGGTGACCGCCTCGCACAATCCGAAGGCCTACACCGGAGTGAAGCTGCTGCGCGAGGGGGCGCTGGCGCTCTCCGGCGACGCCGGCATCGGCGACGTCCGCGCCGAGATCGAGGCCGGCCTCGGCCACGCGCCCGGTGGCGGCAGCTTCGAGGAGGTCGACGTCTGGGACGAATTCCGCGCCCACGCGCTCTCCTTCATCGACCCCGACGCGGTGAGGCCGATGAAGGTGGTCGTCGACGGCGGCAACGGGATGGCGGGGCCGATGGTCGGCCCGATCCTCGACCGGCTCGGGCTCGACCTGGAGCGCATGTACTTCGAGCCCAACGGCGAGTTCCCCGACCACGAGCCCAACCCGCTGCTGCCCGAGAACCGGCAGATGATCATGGACCGGGTGCGCGAGAGCGGCGCCGACCTCGGCATCGCCTGGGACGGGGACGCCGACCGCTGCTTCTTCATCGACGGCAGCGGCGAGTTCTGCGACGGCGACTTCATCTGCGCCCTGCT
>JBEHWY010000180.1:0-6918 GCA_048498975.1 Actinomycetota bacterium
TGCTCGCCGCCCTACCTGCCCATGGAGGGTGGCGAGCACCCTCCCCGGCGCGCCCCCGGCGTGGAACCGCCTATCCAGCCGTCAGACGACGAACTTGCCGTCTTCTTGCATCACCTTGCCGTCGACTTCGAGCTTGCCGCCGAGGCGGAGGTCGCAGACGAGGTCGGTGTGGACGGCGGACTCGTTGACGCCGCCGGACTCGGGGTAGCTGGCGCCGACCGCCATGTGCACGGTGCCGCCGAGCTTCTCGTCGAGCAGGACCTCGCGGGTGCCGCGGTCGATCCCGTAGTTGGTGCCGATCCCGAGCTCCCCCAGGGTGCGGGCGCCGTCGTCGGTGTCGAGCAGCTTCAGCAGGTACTCCTCGCCGCGCTCGGCGCTGGCGTCGACGACCCTGCCGGACTCGAAGCGCAGCTTGACGCCGGAGACCTCGCGGCCGCCGATCACCGCCGGCAGGTGGAAGCTGACCTCGCCCTCGACCGAGTCCTCGACCGGGCCGGTGAAGAACTCGCCGTCGGGCATGTTGTTGCGGCCGTCGCAGGGGATGAACTTGCGGCCGGCGATGCCGAGCCTGATGTCGGTCCCCGGCGCCGTCACCCGCACCTCCTCGTGGCCCTCGATCCACTCCGCCAGGCGCAGGGTCTCCTCTGACGCCGCCTTCCAGGCGCCGAGCGGATCGGCGGAGTCCGCGAGGCAGGCGGCGTAATAGAAGTCCTCGTAGTCGGAGAGGCTCATCTCCGCCTCCGAGGCGTAGGCGCTGGTCGGGAACAGGGTGTAGCACCAGCGCAGCTTGCCTTCGGCGGCGCGCTTCATCGCCCGCGTCATCAGGTCCCCGGTGACCGACTGGCGCAGGGTCTGCCGCTCGGGCGGGACCCCGGAAAGCTCGCGGGTGTTGGTGCTGGCACCGATCGCGATGCGGACGTCGACGTGGTCGGCGACCCACTCGGCGAAGGGCGAGATCCATTCCAGCTGCTCGTCGGAGGCGTGTTTGAAGTAGGCCGCGATCTGGCCGTCGAGGGCGACGTTCATCACCGGGTGCCCGCCCGCTTTCAGCACCTCCTCGTAGACGGCGAGCAGGAGTGGAGCAGCAGCGCTCTCGCCGTCGATCGAGACGACGTCGCCCTCCTTCACCTCGGTCGAGTAGCCGACCAGAATCTTCGCCAGGCCCTTCGTTCTCGGGTCGCCGCTGGTCATCGCCTCGCCTCCTCCTGCTCGCTTTCCCGGCGCTCGCTCGCGCTCGTGATCATCGCCATGAATATCGCGTGGAACCGCGGATCGTCGGTCAGCTCGGGGTGAAAGGCCGACGCCAGCACCGAGCCGTCGCGGATTGCGACCGGATGCCCGTCGTAGCTGGCCAGCACCTCCACCCCCTCGCCGACCCGCTCGACCCAGGGCGCGCGGATGAAGATCGCGCGCAGCGGCTCGTCGCCGATGCCCTCGACCTCGAGGTCGGCCTCGAAGCTCTGCAACTGGCGGCCGAAGGCGTTGCGCCGCGCGCTCGCGTCGAGGAAGCCGAGGTGCTCGGCGTCGCAGACGATCATCCCGGCACAGGTGCCGAGGATCGGCCGGCCGGCCTCGTGGTGGGCGCGCAGCGCCGGCTCCAGGCCGCCGGCCTCGATCCCCTTGCCGATCGTCGTGCTCTCGCCGCCGGGGATGACGAGGCCGTCGAGCCCCTCCAGCTCCTCCGGGGTGCGGACCTCGACCACCTGGGCGGCGCCGAGCCGGCGCAGGGTGCTGACGTGGGCTTCGAAGCCGCCTTGCAGCGCTAGGACCCCGACCTTCAGGTCAGGCTCCGCGATTCTGCAGGAGGGCGTCTGCGGCGGCGAGGGCGCCGATCTCCAGCCCCGGCATCGCCTCGCCGAGGCCGATCGAGGCGGCGGCGACCCGCTCGGGGTCGTTGTAGTGCGTGGTCGCCTCGACGATCGCCTTCGCCCGCCGCGCCGGGTCAGCGCTCTTGAAGATGCCCGAGCCGACGAAGTTGCCCTCGGCGCCGAGCTGCATCATCAGCGCCGCGTCGGCCGGCGTCGCGATGCCGCCGGCGCAGAACAGCGGCACCGGCAGGCGGCCGGCGGCGGCGACCTCGTGGACGACTTCCAGCGGCGCCCGCAGCTCTTTGGCGGCGGCGGAGAGCTCCTCCGGCCGCAGGTTCGACAGCCACTTGATCCCGGAGACGATCTCGCGCATGTGGCGGACCGCCTCGACCACGTTGCCGGTCCCGGCCTCGCCCTTGGAGCGGATCATCGCGGCGCCCTCACCGATCCGCCGCAGCGCCTCGCCGAGGTTGGTCGCGCCGCAGACGAAGGGGACCTCGAAGGCGAGCTTGTCGATGTGGTTGGCCTCGTCGGCGGGAGTCAGCACCTCGGACTCGTCGATGTAGTCGACTTCGAGCGCCTGCAGGACCTGGGCCTCGGCGATGTGGCCGATGCGGGCCTTGGCCATCACCGGGATGGTGACCGCCTGCTGGATCCCTTTGATCATCTGCGGGTCGGACATGCGGGCGACGCCGCCGTCGCGGCGGATGTCGGCGGGGACGCGCTCCAGCGCCATCACCGCGCAGGCGCCCGCCTCCTCGGCGATCTTCGCCTCCTCGGCGCTGACCACGTCCATGATCACGCCGCCCTTCAACATCTCCGCCAGGCCGGTCTTCAGCCGGAAAGTCGCTCGTTCAGCCATGACCACCCATATTACGGTGGAGGCCACCCCGGCCGAAGTGCCGCGGCGGCCAAAACCCCTGCATGGGCTACTTCAACTTGTAGGCGCGGATGCGGTCTTTGTGGGTGGCTTCGTCGCGGGCGTAGAGCCCATGGGCGAGAGCCTGGACCAGTGCCATCAGAGCCGTGTTCGAGCGGGTGAAGGACGGGCTGTTCGAAGAGAAGTAGAGCGTCATCTCGGCGTGCTCGCCGACCTCCGACATCGTCGCGTCGGAAATCGCCAGGGTGCGGGCGCCGCGATGCAGAGCCAGCTTCATCGCCCGCAGCAGCAGCGGGTGAGCGCGGCCGGCGGAGAGGGTGATGACCAGCGTTTCGTCGTCGATCCGGCCCAGCCGCTGCAGCGACTCGCCGCCGGTCGAGGCGACGATTTCGGCGCGGATGTCGAGCAGGCTGAGGGTGTGGCGCAGGTAGCTGGCGAAGAACGCCATCTGGTCGACGCCGACGATCACGATCCGCTGCGCCGTCGCCAGCGCCGCGACCGACTGGTCGATCTGCTCGGTCGTCAGCTTGCGCGCGGTTTCCTCGAGGTTGGTGTAGTCGGCGCTGAGCGAAGCCTCCAGCTCGGAGTGGTCGAAGGAGAAGAGCGCGCCGCCAGCAGCGGTGCCGGCGGTCGCGATCGTCGTCCGGTACTCCTCGATCGCCGCCTGCTGCAGCTCGGGGTAGCCCTCGAAGCCGAGGGCCTGGGAGAAGCGCACCACCGTCGATGACGAGGTGCTCGCTCTCCTGGCCAGCTCCTCGGCGGTGAGGAAAGCTGCCTCGTCGAGGTGGTCGACGATGTAGCGAGCGACATCCTTTTGGGAGCGCGAGAATTCTTCGAAACGCTCCTGGATGTAGTCGGAAAGGCTTTTCAGCTGAGGGGACTTCGTTGCAGTCTTGGTCACGGCGGTCCAATTCGCCGAGCCTGACTCTTTCCCTTCTGAAAAACTCGCGCGATGACGCTCGAGCAGGCGATTCGCCTCAACAACGCATTCATGATCGGCTTCGACCTCGTCCTCGGCAGCGCCGCGATCGCGGCCCCGGCGGCGACCCTGCGGGTGCTGGGGCACGATGAGCCCTCGCCCGACGCCAAGCACCTGTTCCGCCGCTGCGGCCCGATCTGGCTCACCTTCGCCGCCGCGCACGCGGTGGCCGCCAAGCGCGGCCGGCCGGCGGACTGGCAGTCGCTGGCCTGGCTGCGGGGGACCGAGATCGCAACCGACGCCCTCTGGGCCGCCTCGCCGGCGGTCAGCCGCCCCGGGGCAAAGGCCGGCCTGCGGCTGGCCGGCGTCGCCAACGTGGCGATGGCCGCCGGCTTCGCCTGGATGGCGAGGCGGGGAGATGGGTGAGTTCGACGGCCAACCGAGCATCCGCTGGTCGCTGCGCGGCCTCAACGAGGACGGGGACGAGGCCTGGCTGATCCGCGGCATCGCCCGCAAGCTCTACCGCTGTCCGGGCTGCCACGGCGACATCGAGGTCGGTGACGAGCACACGATCGTCCAGTTCGTGCGCCGGCTCGGCGGCACCGACCACCACCACTGGCACCGCCAGTGCGCCGAAGAACTGCTGATCCCCGAGCTGACACACCTGAAGCGGATCCCGGCTTCGGAGTCGACGCAGTCGCGGCTGCAGGCGCGGGGACGGGTCAAATCCGGGCGCAGGCGCCGCTGACGTGCTGCGACGGCTCGGTGCCACTTATGCGCGGATCTGGCGCACCTACATCAGCTGGGCGCCGAGCCTGCTGGTGCTGGGGCTGGTCGTGTTCGTGCCGCTGGGGGCGCTCGACGCGGTGGCGCTGAAGGTCGACGTCGACGCACTCGACCTCTCCAGCGGCCTCAAAATCGCCGCCTTCCTGCTCGCCGTCGGCGCCGTGACGACGACCGGTCTGCTCGGCGAGGTCTTCTTCAGCGGCGCCGTCGCGATCTCGCTCACCCATCCCGAGCACGAACGGCCGCCGCCGATCACGCATATCGCCAAGCGCCTCAACTACCGCCGCCTGATCGTGATCGACATCCTCTACGTCGTCCTCGTCGCCGCCGGCCTGGCGCTCGTCATCGTGCCCGGGCTGCTCGTCTTCGTCTGGCTCGGTCTCGCCGGCCCAATCGTCGAGCTCGAGGAGCGCACGGTGGCCGGCGCCTTCCGCCGCAGCATCGGCCTCGTGCGCCGGAACTTCTGGTTCGTCTTCTGGGTCCTGGTGCCGATCGAGATCGTCGGCGACGCGATCGGCGAAGGAGCGGCAAGCCTGATTCATTCCCTCCTCGGCGACACGTTCCTCGCCTCTTGGCTCGCCGAGTCGGCCGCCAGCATCGTCCTCTCCCCCTTCTTCGCCGTCGCCGCGGTGCTGCTGACGATCGAGCTGATCCGCCTCAAGGACGGCGAGGGACCGCGACTAAACTCGTCTCCGGGCTACTGATGATCACCGCCTCGATCTTCTCCGACTTCTGGAGCAACCTCGTCGAGCACGAAGAGCAGGGCCTGTTCCTGGTCCTGGTCGGCTTCATCGGCTCCTTCGCCTTCATCCGCATGAGTACGCGGTTGATGCGCAGCCCGAAGGTGCCCTGGTGGCCGGGCAGCGTCGTCAGCGACAGCGGCGTCCACCTTCACCACCTGGTCTTCGGGATCGTGACGATGATGATCGCCGGCGCCGCCGGCTTCCTCTCCTTCGGCAACAGCCCCGCGACCGAGATCTGCGCCTGCTTCTTCGGCATCGGCGCCGGGCTGACGATCGACGAGTTCGCCCTCTGGGTGCACCTCGACGACGTCTACTGGTCAGAGGAGGGGCGCAGCTCGATCGACGCCACGGTGATCGCCGCCGCCGGGATGCTGCTCGCCCTGCTCGGCTTCAGCCCGCTGACGATCGAGACCGGCTCGGCCACCGCCGTCATCGCCAGCGTGCTCAGCGCCATCCTGCTCTTCAGCTGGGTCGCGATCTGCTTCGCCAAGGGACGCGTGCTGCACGGGACGATCGGCTTCTTCATCTTCCCGATCGCGATCTACGGGGCCTGCCGGATCGGCAAGCCCCGCTCGGCCTGGGCGCGCCGTCGCTACGGCGAGCGGCGGCCCGACAAGCAGGCCAAGGCCGAAGCGCGCTTCCAGCCGGATCGCCGTACCGAGCGCTTCAAGAACGCCTTCCGCGACATGGTCGGCGGCAAGCCGAGCGAGGGCGTCGCGGCCGCCCGCGACGAGGCGATCGCCGCCACCCGCGAGGCCACCGAAGAAGTCCGCCAGCGCGCCGAACGGGTCGCCCACGCCGCCGACCCGACCCGCCGCCGCGGGGACTGACTCAGTCGCGCGGCGCGAGGCGGCGCTGGAGGTTGGCTCGCACCTCTGGCCACTCGCTGTCGATGACGCTGAACATCGCCGAGTCGCGCTGGCCGACGCCGGGGACGATCATGTGGTTGCGGAGGATTCCCTCCAGCTGAGCCGGCAGGGCGGCGATCGCGTTGCGGGAGCGTTCGTTGCGGGCGTCGGTCTTGAGCTCGACGCGGACACAGCCCAGCCCCTCGAACGCGTGGCCGAGCAGCAGCAGTTTCGTCTCGAGGTTGACGCCGCTGCGCCAGGCGCCCGGGTTGAACCAGGTCCAGCCGATCTCGACGACGCGGTCGGCCGGGCGCACGTTGAGGTAGCGGCTGCTGCCGACGACGGTGTCGTCGGCGCGGCGGCGGACGACGTAGACGCCCTCGCGGCCGGCGGCCGCCGCCTCCAGCGAGATCCGCATGAACTCGGCGAAGATCTCGCGGTCGGCGCCGACGTTGGTCAGCCAGTCCCAGATCTCGGGGGCCTGCGCCGCCTGCCAGAGCTCATCGGCGTGGTCGGCGCGCAGCGGTTCGAGCGCGACCAGATCCCTCTCCATGTGCTGCGCCAGATTCTCCACGGGACCAATGTTGACGGGCGGCGCGGCGTGCGAGGCGGCTCTAGACGATTCGATTCCACGACCAAGCACGGTGCGGCGGCGCCGGGGAGGGTGCCGGCCACCCTCTCTGGGCAGGTAGGGCGGCGAGCACCCTCCCCTCCCCGGGCCAAGGCGTGCGAATCCCGTGGTTCCTTATGGACCTATGCGGTCCGAAAAGAACCACGGGATGGAGATCCCGGCTGGCTCAGCATCCCGTGGTTCCTTTCGGAACCGGGAGGTCCAAAAAGAACCACGACTCTCGGCGGCGGGGGCTCGAGGCGGGCGGGCCGGCGCACCTACCCGCCCTGTGGGTGCGCCGGGCCGCCCGCCGCTGCGGCAGAC
>JBEHWY010000181.1:0-6908 GCA_048498975.1 Actinomycetota bacterium
CCTTATGGACCTATGTGGTCCGAAAGGAACCACGACTCTCGGGGGCGGGGGCTCGAGGCGGGCGGGCCGGCGGACCTACCTGCCCTGTGGGTGCGCCGGGCCGCCCGCCCTCCGCGCTACTTGGCGAGACCGACCGGCGTCAGCAGGGCGCGGCCGGCGAAGCCGGTGGCGCGGTCGTTCATCTCTTCGTAGCCCTCGCGCAGGGGCGGCACCTCGCGCAGCTTCCACAGCACCTCGGCCCGCACCCAGGCGGCGGCGCGGGCGGCTTCGACGTCCCAGACCGCGACCACGTCGTCGACCGGGTTGAAGTCGCGGTCGAGCTCCTTCAGCAGCCCGGTCATCATCCACGCCTTCATCTTCTTCTCGACCCGGGCGATCATCCCGTTGACCGAGTCGTAGTCGGCGTGCTCGGGCCCGTCCTCGGTCGGCTCGGTGTGCCGTTCTTCGCAGGTGGCGACGACGGCGATCGAGAGGTCGTGGTTGATGTGCGCGTTCATCCCCGCCAGGGCGAACTGGACCGGGGCGACGCCCTTCTCGAAGCGGGATTCGAACAGCGGCGCCCAGGCGTGGAACGGGTACTTGGCCGGCAGCGCAGCCGCGCCGGCGGCCTCGTAGGCGGCGAAGTAGCGGCGGGCGAAGACGACGTCGAGCGCGGCGAGGAACCCCGGCGCCGCTTCCTTCTGTGGGGGCACCCCCGCGACCTGCTGCGTCATTTCGAGGTAGAGCCGGTTGAACCACTTGACGCCGTCGCTGGCCGGCAGCTCCTGGTCGATCGCCTGCAGCCGCGCTTCCACGTCGGCAACCGTTCTCACCCCCGCGCTCCCGCCCGCACTCATCGGGAACAGCTTAGTACCGGAGCGCTCCCTGAGCGGTCTCTGTCCCGGTCGCGGCGACCGGCGCCGGCGCCACAATCGCGTCGATGATCTGCCAGATGACCGGCAAGGAACACCGGCTGTTCTGGATGCGGTCGGCCTGGTGGTGCGCCGACTGCCGGCAGAAGATCGAGTCCTGCTGCGAGGGCGGCGGCTGCCCCTCGATCGTGGACGTCCATCCGAGCGGCTGAGCGACGCCGGCCGCGGGGCCGTCCGCGCCTGCGATGATCGGCCCGTGGCACGCCACCGGGGCCGCTTCTTCAAGGACGAGGACTTCGAGTTCACGACCGAGATCCTGCTCGGGTCCGCCGCCTACGGCGCCAGCGAGGTCGGCGAGGTGCTCGCCACCGTGGCCGCAGTCAAGGACGGCGACTTCGAGAGCTGGTGCGCGGCCTGGACCGCGACCGCCGAACGGGTCGAGGCCGAAGCCGCCGCCGCGGCGCAGGGCGGCAACCGGGAGACCGCCTTCGGCCGCTACCTGCGCGCGTCCAGCTACTGGTTCGCCGCCGGCTTCTATGTGCTCGGCACCAGGGATGGGGACGAGGACGACCTGCGCCGCCTCTGGCGCCGTCACCGCGACTGCTTCGAGCGCGCCGCCGAGCACGCGGCGCCGGCCTGGGAGCGGGTGCGGATCCCCTACGAGAAGACCGAGCTCGAGGGCTGGCTGTTCCGGGCGCGACCGGCCGGCGAGCCGGCGCCGCTGCTCCTTCTCAACAACGGCTCCGACGGGACCGTCACCGACATGTGGGTGCAGGGCGGCGCCGCCGGGGTCGCCCGCGGCTACGACTGCCTCGCCTTCGACGGCCCCGGCCAGGGCCAGGCGCTCTACGAACAGGGCCTGCCCTTCCGCGCCGACTGGGAGAAGGTGGTGACCCCGGTGGTCGACTGGGCGCTGACCCGGCCCGACTTCGACCCCGAGCGGATCGCCCTGCTCGGCGTCAGCCAGGGCGGCTACTGGGTGCCGCGGGCGCTCGCCTTCGAGCACCGGATCGCCGCCGGCGTCGCCGACCCCGGCGTCGTCGACGTCGGCGCCACCATGACCGCGCACCTCTCAAAGGGCATGCGCAAGCAGCTCGAGCAGGGCGAGAAGGAGAAGTTCGACTCCCAGATCCACCTGGTCGAGCGCTTCTCGAAGTCGATGCGCTTCACGATGAAGTTCCGCACCTTCCCCTACGGCACCGACTCCGGCTACGAGATGTTCAAGGCGGCAAGCGCGATGCGCCTCGACGAGGAGACCGCCCGCCGGATCCAGTGCCCGCTGCTGATCGCCGATCCCGAGCACGAGCAGTTCTGGCCCGGCCAGTCCGCCCAGCTCGCCGCCTGGCTCGGCGACCGCGCCACCCTCGTCCCCTTCACCGCCGCCGAGGGCGCCGACGGCCACTGCGAGCCGAAGGCCCCCACCCTGCGCGCCGAGCGCTTCTTCGACTGGCTGGACGCGAAGCTCAGCGCTTAGCACCGCGCAGCGTCACCGTGGCGCTGACCGTGCGGCGGTTGCCGAGCATGTCGGCGCCGGTGATGCGGGCGAGGGCGCGGCGGGGCAGGTTGCGCCCCCGCAACTCGACGACGGTGCGGTGGGCGCGGGCGACGCGGAAGCTGGCGCGGGCGAGGACCCGGTGCGAGCCGCCGCGGGCGAGCAGCTTGACGCGGCCGTGACAGGGACCGGAGCGCTCGGCCTTCGGGCAGCTGAGCCGCAGCTTGGCGCCGGCAGCGCTCCGCGTCCCGGTGGCCGCGATCCCCATCCGCGGCGGGATCGCCTCGGCGGTGACCAGGCGCAGGCGGGCGCGCCGCCGCTTGCCGGGCTGCTTGCGCGACGGCGAGCCGGCGATCGCGGCGCGGGCCGCGGAACCAGCGCCGGGCGCACCCATGTCGATCACGTAGAGGTCGGACTTGTCGTCGTCGTCCCCCGGCAGCAGCGATTCCCAGGTGGAGAAGGAGACGTAGCGGCCGCTGGGCGAGATGCCCTTGAAGAACGAGGCCGAGGGGTGGCCGTCGACCGAGGGGGAGACGAGCCGGATTCGCCCGTCACTCCATTCGTAGACGTCGGGCTCTTCGTCGGTGTCGTCGGCGGTCAGCCTCCCCCAGGTCTGGAAGTAGGCGCGGTGGCCGTCGGCGGAGATCGCGTTGAGCAGCAGTTCTTCGTCCTTGACGCGGGGCCTGGCTTCGGGGCTGATCAGCTCGAAGCTGCCGTTCGACCACATGTAGATGTCCGCTTTGTCGTCGTGGTCAGCCGCCGCCAGCTGCCGGGAGCTGAAGAGGAAGAGGCGACTGCCGTCGCGCGAGACCGCCTGCAGGCGGAGAAAGGAATCGGCGGTGTCGACGCCAGGAGGCGAGAGCGCCAGCCGTTCCAAAGTGCCGTCGGGGCGGGCGCGGTAGACGTCGGGGTTCGTGTCCGCGTCGTCGGCGGTCTGCGCCGAGTTGGCGGTGAAGTAGACGTCGCCGGTTTCGCCGGCGCCGGCGAACGAGTAGGGGTCGAACGACTCCCAGGGCGTGCCCGGCACGTCTTCCGGGGAGACGGTGCGCGTGAGCCGCGTCGTCGTCCCGTCGTGCCAGGCATAGATGTCGGGGGTCACCCTGCCGGTGTCGTCGGCGGTGAGGCCGGTCGCGGTCGCGAAATAAGCCGTCGCTCCGTCGGGCGAGGCGCCGAGGAAACGCGATTCGGGGTTTCGCGGATCGGGGTATTCGGACGTCGGCAGCGGTTCGGCGGGGCCGGTCGAGACCAGCCGCGTCTGCCCTTCGTGGCGCTGGTAGATATCCGACATGCCGTCCCAGTCGGCCGCCACCAGGCTCTGGCCGGTCTCGAAGTAGACGTAGCTGCCGTCGTCGGAGGCCCAGAGCTGCTGCGAACCGGCCCATGGATTCGGATTGGAACCGTTGTCGAGGGGGCCGGTGCTGAGCAGCGTGTAGTGGCCGTCGGCGAGGACGTAGGCGTCCCAGGAGCCGCCTTCCTGGCCACCGTCGGTGTCCTCGGGTGCCAAGGTAGCCTCGGTCTTGAGGTAGATCCGCTCGCCGTCCGGCGAGGCGCCGACGAGCGAGACCGGGAAGCTCGGTTTCCCTTCCGGAAGGATCGGGCTGCCGTCCGGCAACCGGCTGATCAGCCGCGTCGTATTGCCGTCGCGCTCGTAGATCTCGGTGATCCCGTGCTGCAGGGTCCCGTCCCCCGGCGCGTCTTCGGTCAGCCTTTCGTAGCTCTCGAACCAGACCCGGCCGCTGTTGTCGACCTGGACCTGGCATCGGGACAGCGCCGTCCCACAGGGGAACGCCGCCTGAGCCACCGGCGCCAGAACCAGCAGCGCAAGCGCGGCGCAGAGGAAGGCGGTTGCGCCGCGCCACTCGAAGAATCTCCCCATGAACGGGGAATCCTACGAAACTCACACATCTCTTCCCAACGGCTGCGGCGCTAGCGGTGGGAAGAACGCAGCGCGGCGACTGCGGCGAAGCGCCCCGTCTCGCCACCCTCGCGGCGGTGGGAGTAGAAGTCCTCGAGGCGCTCGTCGCTGGCGACGGCGGCGACCTCGATCCGCTCGGCGGCGACGCCGGCCTCTTCGAGGTCGATCCGGTTCGCCGCCCAGAGGTCGAACAGCGCCCTGCCCTCGCCGTGGGGGGCGAGCAGCTCAGCGGCGCGCTCTCCATAAGAGGCCTGCGTCCGCTCGATCACCTCGGCGCCGACCTCGTAGCCGGCCGGGCCGATCGAGGGGCCGATCGCGGCGGCGACGGCGCTCGGCTCGGTGCCGAAGCGCTCGGCCATCACCGCCACCGTCCGCGAGCAGATCCGCGCCACCGTCCCGCCCCAGCCGGCGTGGGCGAGGCCGAGGACGCGGCGCTCGGGGTCGACCATCACCACCGGGACGCAGTCGGCGACCTTGACGCAGAGCGGCAGGTCCGGCGTGGCGGTGACCAGGGCGTCGGCGTCGGGGACGACGCTCGCTTCCTCGGCGGCGCCGCGGCCGGCGTCCGCCTCGCCGACGACGGCGACGCCGTCGGAGTGGACCTGCCGGCACCAGACCGAGCGCTCGAAGGGCAGCCCGAAGCCGCCCAGCAGGCGGCGGCGGTTCTCGACCACCCGCTCGGGCTCATCAGCGGTCCAGAGCCCGAGGTTGAGCGAGTCATACGGCGCCGGGCTGACGCCGCCGTGGCGGGTCGAGACCAAGGCCTCGACCGCCGCCGGCAGCGCCTCGAACCGGTAAGCAGCCAGCGTGCCCCGCTGCTCGCGGTGCATGCCGGTTCAGCTCACTTCGGCTGCGGCACGATGCGGATGTAGGGCTTCGGCTCCTCCCACTCGCCGAAGATCTCCTTCGCTTCCTCGTTGTTGACCGAGCCGGCGATGATCACGTCGTCGCCCTGTTTCCACTGCGCCGGGGTCGCGACTTTGTTCTTCGCCGTCAGCTGCAGCGAGTCGACCACCCGCAGCACCTCGTCGAAATTGCGGCCCGTCGTCATCGGGTAGACGAGGATCAGTTTGACTTTCTTGTCGGGGCCGATGACGAAGACGTTGCGGACCGTCTGGTTGTCGGCCGGCGTGCGGTCGGCGGCGTCACCCGAGGTGTCGGCGGCCAGCATCCCGTAGAGCTTGCTGACGTTGAAGTCGGCGTCGCTGATGATCGGGTAGTTGGGCGCCGTGCCCTGGGTCTCCTCGATGTCCTTCGCCCAGAGCTCGTGTTTGTCGAGCGGGTCGACCGAGAGGCCGATGATCTTCACGCCCCGCTTGGCGAACTCGGGCTCGATCGAGGCCATGTAGCCGAGCTCGGTGGTGCAGACCGGGGTGAAGTCTTTCGGGTGGGAGAACAGGACCGCCCACGAGTCGCCGATCCAGTCGTGGAACTTGATCCTTCCCTCGGTCGTGTCGGCTTCGAAGTCGGGGGCGACGTCCCCTAGCTGCAATGCCATCGAATGCTCCTCTCGCTCTGGTGGTTGAGACCCCGGGCCGGGCGCCTCTGAAACTCGTTCTCAGATCCTCTCATGGCGCCGATTCCGGCAATCTTGACTGAATTTATCAAGATAGAGGGACCGCTCCTCCCGACCGAAGCGGCCCTGGTAGACATCGCCCGTGATCCTGGCGACGAAGCTGCTGCTGGCGCCGCTCTGCGTCGTCGCCGTCTCGCTCGCCGGGCGCCGCTGGGGCACCGCCGCGGCCGGCGTGCTCGGCGGCCTGCCGGTCGTCGCCGGCCCGATCCTGCTGGCGCTGGCGCTGGTCCACGGGCGCGCCTTCGGCGCCGAGGCGGCGGCCGGGACGCTGCTCGGGCTCTGCGCCCTGACCACCTTCGTCGTCGTCTACGGGCGGGTCTCGCCGCGGCTCGGCCCGCTCGCCAGCGTCCTCTGCGGCTGGGCCGGCTTCCTCGTCGCCGTCGCCGTCCTCGACCGCTTCCGCCCGCCCGACCTGGCGGCGCTGATCCTCGCCGCCGCCAGCTTCGCCGTCGGCCTCCGCCTCCTCCACGCGCCACCCGGCGAACCGGAGCCGATCGGCGAGCTGCCCTGGTGGGACCTGCCCGCCCGCGCCTTCGCCGCGATGGCGCTGGTCCTGGCCCTGACCGGGGCGGCGAGCTCGCTCGGCCCCAACCTCAGCGGCCTGCTGGCTCCCTTCCCGATCATCACCAGCGTCCTCGCCGTCTTCACCCACCTGCACGGCGGCCCCGCGCAGGTGAAGATCCTCCTGCGCAACTTCCTCGTCGGCTTCTACGGGTTCGCCGCCTTCTGCTTCGTCCTCGCCACGGCGCTGCCGAGCCTCGCCACCGGCCCCGCCTTCCTCCTCGCCACCATCGCCGCGCTCGCCGTCCAGACCCTCGTCTTCCTCGCCCGCCGGCGCATCGCCTAGGGATGCAAGCGTCGCCGGGGAGGGTGCTCGCCACCCTCCATGGGCAGGTAGGGCGGCGAGCACCCTCCCCTCCCAGGCTCAGGCGCAGCGCAAACTCAGGCGTGCGAGATCCCGTGGTTCCTTAGTTGCCATATAGGCGAAAAAGGAACCACGGGATGAGGAGGCAGGCTCGATCTCAATCGCGCGGTTCCCAAATTCGGATAACCATCCAGCCCTTGGCGCGGAGG
>JBEHWY010000182.1:0-6887 GCA_048498975.1 Actinomycetota bacterium
GCCGCCGAGCCCGTAACGGAGCTCGAGCACGCGGCGCTCGCGGTAGGAGAGGTTCTCGAGGGCCTCCTTCAGCGCCTCTTTGGTCAGCAGGTCCGCGGCCCGGTCGAACGGGGACTCGGCCTTCTCGTCGGCGATGAACTGGCCGAACTCCGACTCCTCCTCGTCGCCGACCGGCTTCTCCAGCGAAACCGGCGCCTGAGCGGAGCGCTTGATCGAGTCGACCTCCTCGGGATCGATGCCGGTTACCTCGGCGATCTCCTCCGGGGTCGGCTCACGGCCCAGCTCGGTGACCAGCTTGCGCTCGGCGCGGCCGATCTTGTTCAGCTTCTCGACGACGTGGACCGGGATGCGGATCGTGCGCGCCTTGTCAGCCAGGGCACGGGCGATCGCCTGCCGGATCCACCAGGTCGCGTAGGTGGAGAACTTGAACCCCTTGCGGTAGTCGAACTTCTCCGCCGCGCGGACCAGGCCGAGGGTGCCCTCCTGGATCAAATCGAGGAAGGGAAGCCCCTGGTTTCGGTAATTTTTCGCGATCGAGACGACCAGTCGCAGGTTCGACTCGACCATTTTCTGCTTCGCGTCGAGGTCGCCGCGCTCGATCCGTTTGGCGAGTTCGACCTCCTCCTGGGCGGTCAGCAGGCGGACTTTGCCGATGTCCTTGAGGAACAGCTGCAGCGAGTCCGTGGTCATGTCCGGTTTCAGGTCGAGCGCCTGTTTCTGGCGCCGACGCCCTTTTTTCCCGGTGTCCGCGGGCATCGCTTCCGCCGCTGCTTTCTGGGCGGGGTCCATATCCTCGACGAGCTCGATGCCCGACTTCTCGAGGTGCCCGTAAAGGTCCTCGACGTCGGACTCGTCGAGATCGACCTCGGACACGGCCGAGGCGACGTCGCCGAAGGTCAGCACGCCAAGCTGCTGACCGCGATTAATGAGGTTCTTGACCTCCTCCAACTCCTGAAGCTCTGCTACCAGCATTCCTTGTCTACTCGTTTCCCTCGCGCTTGCTGTTTAGTCCTGGACGATTAAATGCCGCTGCGGGCAAAAAGTCGCGCCGGACGATGAAAAAGCGGACCAACGACCCGGTCCGCGAAATAAGGCTTGAAAGTCATTTTGCCCCAAGGGGCGGGCGTCAAACTCATGTCAAACGCCTGTTCGCATGGTAGTCGCTTCAGTTTGTAAAGTCAATGCCCGAGCCCATCCGCCAAACCCGGTCCTGGCTGCGCGCTTTCTGGCAACGCGCGTACCGCGAGAACGTGACCGGCCTGGCGGCGATGGTCGCCTACAACCTGATGCTGGCGGTCTTCCCGTTCGCCCTGCTCGTCCTCTTCGTCTTTGGCCAGGTGCTGCGGATCGGCGGCGTCGAGGAAGGGGTGCTGGCTGACCTGCAGCGCCTCTTCCCCAACGTCGAGCAGCAGACGCTGACCGACGTCCTCAACCGGATCCAGGACAACTCGGCGACCTTCGGGATCGCCGCCTTCGTCGGCTCGCTCTGGATCGGGGCCTCGTTCTGGGGGGCGATGGACACCGCCTTCTGCCGCATCTACCACGTCGAGTGCCGCGGCTGGGTCGAGCAGAAGCGCTTCTCCTTCGCGATGCTCGGCGTCGTCCTCCTCTTCATCGCCGCCAGCATCTTCGCGCCGACGATCGAGAGCGCGGTCGTCTCCAGCACCGACAAACTGCCGCTCGGCCTCTCCCACATCAAGGCGATCGACACGATCCTGCTGCTGGCCGCGGCGCTGCTCGTCACCTTCCTGATCTGCGCCGTGATCTTCTGGGCCGTGCCGAAAGGCCATATGCCCTGGCGCGCGGTCTGGCCCGGCGCCCTCTTCGTCACCGTCGGCGCCGGCCTCGCCAACTGGCTGTTCCCGATCTACCTGGCCAACGTCTCCAGCCTCTCCCGCTTCGGCAACACCCTCGGTTTCATTCTCATCGCGCTGCTCTGGTTCTACGTCCTCAGCCTGGCGCTGATGGTCGGGGCGGTGGTCAACTCACTCCGTTTCGAGGTTCACGACACGGGCGAGCTCCCCTACCGCCAGCGCTCGGAGCCATGCGCGGGATGCGGCGACGATTCCGCTCCGCAGAGCGAAGCGCCGCGCGGAATGAAACAATCGAATTGATGCAAAAACAGTCGAGTTCTGAAATCGGGCGCGCCGTCCTTCGGCCAAGTGTCCCGATCGACGTCGGCGCTCGCTCACAACGACAGCGAATCATCGACGCGATGCTGATCAGCTGCGCGCAGAAGACCTACGCGGCGACCACGATCAGCGACATCGTCAGCGGTGCCAGCATCTCCCGCACGACCTTCTACAAGCAATTCGCCGACAAGCGGGCCTGCTTCGATGCCTCGCTCGAATACTGCATCGACGAGATCAGCGCGGTCGCTGCCGCAGCCGCCACCGACGCCGACTCCCCGGCGGAGGCAACGCGGCGGGCAAGCGCCGCGGGGCTCGCCGCCCTCGCCGCTCGGCCGGAGCTCGCGCATCTGCTCGCGGCCGAGGCAATTGCCGTCGAACCCGCGGCGCCAGCCCGTTACCGCGAGCTCCTGGTCCCGGTCCTGGAACGCCTCTGGCAGACACAGCCACCACGCGATCCGCGCACCAATCCCGGGCTCGCCTTCGGTCGCGCCCAGCTCCTCATCTTCAGCAAGATCGCCGCCGGCCGCGCCGACCGGCTGACCGAGCTTCACCCGGAGATCGTCTACCTCGCCCTGGCTCCGTTCGCCGGCCACGAGGAGGCGGTCCGCCAGTCGCGCATCGCTACCGAGGAAATCCGCTCCGAGGTATTCGCCGAGACGTGAGCGACGGGGCCGACGACCTGCGCCAGTGGCGCCTTCCTCGCGGCCGCCACGGCCTGCCGCGGGAGATCGTCACGCGCTCCCAGCGCGAGCGTCTGCTTGCGGCGGTGGTTCGAGTGATCGCCAGCAAGGGGTACGAGGCGACGACGGTCGCCGACATCCTCGAAGTGGCGGGCGTCGGCCGCGAGAGCTTCTACGAACTGTTCGCCGACAAACGCGAATGCATGCTGACCGCCCACGCCCTGCTCGTCGACGACCTCCAAGCGCGGGTGCGCACGGCCTACGAGGGTCCCGAGCCCTGGGTCGACAGGGTCATCGCCGGCCTGGCCACGGCACTCGACTGGTTCGCCGCCGATCCCGACATCGGCAAGTTCCTGCTGATCGAGCTCGGCTCGGTCGGCCCCCCGGCGCGAGAGCGCTTCCAGGCCGACTTCACACGCTTCATCGAGCTGATGAACTCCGGCATCAACGACGGCGGGCCCAGCCCCGACCTGCCGCAAGCGCCCAGCCTCGCGATCAGCGGCACCCTCGCGCGCATCTTCGAGGAGGTCGTCCGCGACCGGGCCGCCGACCTGCCCCGATTGCTGCCGGAGCTGACCTTCGAGATGCTGGTGCCCTTCCTCGGCGAAGGGCGGGCGCGGGCCGAACAGCAGCGCCTCGCCGCTAGCCCGCCGCAAGGACCAGTTGCAGAGCGCTGACCAGGCCGATGGCGACCTTGCCGGCCCCGTAGCGCAGCCGCTCCGCTGTGCCGGCGGCGACGGCCTCCAGCCAGGTCTCCGCCGAGCCGGTCGCGAAGTCGTCGGGTGTCTCGGCCGTCGCCGGCTCGCAGGAAACAACCTCGCCGCGCTCGACCTCGACTTGCACCCCCGCCCGCAGTCTGGCCGCGGCGCTGTCGTCGTCGACCGCGAGCCTGCACACGCCGCTGGTGCCGGTCGGCAGCCCGACCAAGGGCGTCGCCAGGAGAAACGCCGCTTCGATGTCGGTCTGTGTGATCGGTGCCGCTCGCTCGCGCATATGGCGGCGCTCGCATCGACTGGCGGCGACGAGGGGGCCGAGCCCGCGCCGGCACCACTCGGTGACGGCGTACGGCGTGCCGACGCCCCGGCTTTCGCAGGCCTCGATCAGGCCGGCCATCCGCATGCTGGAGAGGCGCCGCTCGAGCGCTGGATAACTGAGCTCGGTGATGCCCCGGTCGAGTTCGGTAAGCGACATCGGCCCCGCGGCGAGTCCGCGAACCACGGTCGATCCCCAGCCATCGACGAACGCCTTGACGATCCCCCTGGCACTACCGCTCTGCAGCGAGACCGCGCCGCCGGGCGCCTGCTTCAGCCAACCATCGAGGCGCGCCGCGACGCCCAGCATTTCAACGCCCATCGGGGTCAGCTCGTTCTCGACCGCGTAGGGCATTTGGGTCGTCGGCCGTTTGCCAAGGGCACCGATCTCAGCCAAACTGGCGATGTGACCCCGCAGGGTCGTTTGCGCCGGGAGGTCGGTCGCGCGGCGCAGTTCGGCGAGCCGCATCGGCCGCTCTTCCAGCGCCAACAGGATCCGCAGGTTGAGCGGCGTCGCCAGCGTTGTCAGGACCCGCAACCCGGCACCGAGCGGAGCCTCGGGCGGCTCATCCGCCTGGCGCATCGCCACGGGCTCCGTCTCGCCGCCGTTCGACCGATCTCCGCTTTGAACCACTCGTCTCCCCTCGCAGACCTTAGACACTATCAGGGGTTCTTTATTGGAACAGTATAGTTTTATAAACGAACGCGTCCGTTTCTCGCTGCAAGGACCCGAAATCCAGGCGCTCCCGCTGAGACGGCGAAAACCAAGCCTGGCAAGGACGCAGGGAGCCTGGGGAGGGGAAGCGCACTTCAGTGCGTGACCCGAGCCAGGCGACCGAGGACGCCGCCAGGCGCCGGTTTGCAGCCGTCTCAGCCGTAGCGAGCGGCGGACTCGCCCAGTATCGACCGCAGCTTGGCGCGGTCGTGGCGAGCCTGGACGCGGCGCACGGTGCCCGAGCGCGAGCGCATCACCAGCGATTCGGTGGTGACGCCGGAGCCGCGGTAGCGGACGCCCTGGAGGACGTCGCCGTCGGTGACGCCGGTGGCGGAGAAGAAGACGTCCTCGCCGGAGCAGAGGTCATTGGCCGTCAGCACCCGCGCGAGGTCGTAGCCGGCATCGAGGGCGGCCTGGCGCTCCTCGTCGTTGCGCGGCCAGAGCCGGCCGATCAGCTGCCCGCCCATCGACTTCAGCGCGGCAGCCGAGATCACGCCCTCGGGCGTGCCGCCGATCCCCCAGAGGAGGTCGACGGGAGAGCGTTCGCTCACCGCCAGCAGCGAGGCCGAGACGTCGCCGTCGGTGATCAGGCGGATGCGGGCGCCGGCCTCGCGCACTTCGCGGATCGCGTCCTCGTGGCGGGGCCGGTCGAGCATGACGACGATCACGTCGCCGATGCTGCCGCCCTTGCGCTCGGCGATCAGCTTCAAGGTCTCCGGCAGCGGCCGGTCGAGGTCGAGCAGGTCGGCGATCTCCTCGCCGCCCGCCATCTTTTCCATGTAGACGCAGGGGCCGGGGTCGAACATCGTGCCGCGCTCGGCGAGCGCGATCACCGCGATCGCGCTCGGCATCCCCAGCGCGCAGAGCCGGGTGCCCTCGAGTGGGTCGACGGCGATGTCGACAACGGGCGGCGTGCCGTCGCCGATCTGCTCGCCGTTGTAGAGCATCGGCGCCTCGTCCTTCTCCCCCTCGCCGATCACGACCGTGCCGTCCATCGAGACCGAGTCGAGCACGAAGCGCATCGCGTCGACCGCGGCGCCGTCGGCGGCGATCTTGTCGCCGCGCCCGACCCAGCGGGCGGAGGCGAGGGCGGCGGCCTCGGTGACCCGCACCAGCTCGAGTGCGAGGTTGCGATCCGGCTTCACCTGGGACGAGTCGGCCATCGGCGCGCACAGGCTATAAGGTCAGCGCATGGAGAGGCGTTGGGGGTTGACGCTGCCGTTGGCGGGGATCTCCCTGGCCGACAGCGAGGAGCTGGTCAAGCGGGCCGAGGCGGTCGGCTTCACCGACTTCTGGAGCGGCGAGACGAACGGGCCCGACGGCTTCACGCCGCTGACGCTGAGCGCCGCCTGGACCGAGCGGGCGCGGCTGGGAACCGGGATCGTCGGCGTCTTCCAGCGCGGGCCGGCGCTGCTGACGCAGGAGGCGGCGGCGCTCGCCGACGCCTCGCGCGGGCGCTTCGTACTCGGGATCGGCTCCTCCTCGGACCGGATCGTCGAAGGCTGGAACGAGATTCCCTTCGAGAAGCCGCTGAGCAAGGTGCGGGAAACCGTCGACTTCCTGCAGGCGGCCCTGGCCGGCGAGCGCACCGCGAGCGGCTTCAAGCTGGAGACGGCGCCGGCGCAGCGGGTGCCGATCATGCTGGCGGCCCTGCGCGGCAAGATGCTGGAGCTGGCGGTCGAGCGGACCGACGGCGCCTTCACCAACTTCCTCCCCCTCGCCGGCGTGCCGCGGGTCACCGCGCAGCTCGACGCCGCTCCGGCCGAGTTCGAGCTCCTCTGCCGCTTCTTCTGCATCCCCGGCGAGCGCGAGCAGGTCGAGCCGCTGGCGCGCTTCATGTTCTCCTCCTACATCACGGTCCCGGTCTACGAGGCCTTCTACCGCTGGCTCGGCTACGGCGAGCAGATCGACCCGATGGTCGCCGCCTGGCAGGCCGGCGACCGCAAGGCGGCGGCCGCCGCGGCCCCCTGGGAGCTGATCGAGGACACGTTCATCTTCGGCTCTCCCGAGCAGATGAAGGAGCGCCTCGGCGAGTTCGTAGCCGCCGGCATCACCCTCCCGATCCTGATGCTGGTAGCGCCGCCGGACCAGGCCGCCGGACTCATCGACGCGCTGGCGCCGAGCTGAGCCGCTGTCTGAGGGCCTGACCCGCACCCCCACAGGGCTGGTAGGGGTGCGGGTCAGGCTGAGTTCGGGGTGATTTAGGGCGGGACGGCTTGGGTCCGTGCCGTTGTCGACTTTGTGCTCCCTATAGGGGGTACAAAGTCGACAACGCTGTTTGGCCCGCCCCCAACGCAGACCCGCCCCTGCTCGCACCCCTACCTGCCCA
>JBEHWY010000183.1:0-6834 GCA_048498975.1 Actinomycetota bacterium
GAGCGAAGCGGCTCCATTTCGATCTCCCGTTTCCTTTGTCGCCTATTCGGAAACAAAGGAACCGCGACCTTGGAGGGTGGGGGCTCGAGGCGCCCGCCGGGAGGCTGCGCGCTACCTGATGTCGAGCGGGGCCTTGGCCGCCGGCGCGGCGAAGGGGGTGCGGAGGGTGCCGAGGTTGCCGATCTCGATCTCGACCACGTCGCCGCCGTGCAGGAACTGGGGCGGCTGGGCGCCGGCGCCGACGCCGGCGGCGGTGCCGGTGGCGATCACGTCGCCGACCTCGAGGGTCAGGACCCGGCCGTAGAAGGCGACCAGCTCCTGCACCGTGAAGATCATCTTCGCGGTCGAGCTGTCCTGCTTGACCTCGCCGTTGACGCGCAGCTCGATCGGCATCGAGGTCGGGTCGCCGGCGTCGGCGGCGAGGGTGATCCAGGGGCCCATCGGCGCCGCTCCGTCCCAGCCCTTGCCGATCACCGCGTCGAGCCCGAGCGGGTGGGGGAAGGGGGCGACGAAGTCGCGCAGCGAGAGGTCGTTGAGGATCGTGTAGCCGAAGATCGCGCCGAGCGGGTCGCTCTCGGCCAGCTCGGGCCGGCCGATTACCACCGCCAGCTCCGCCTCCCAGTCGAGTTCGTCGCCGAAGCCGGGGATCGTCACCTCGACGCCGCTGCCGACCAGTGAGGTCGTCGGCGGCTTGAGGAAGCTGAACGGGAACGGGGTCGCCTCGACCTTCGGCGCCCCGGCGCGCTCCATCTCCTCGACGTGGTCGGTGTAGTTGGCGCCGACGCAGAGCAGCTTGTTCGGCATCACCGGCGGCTCCCAGGTCAGCGACTCGGGGTCGAGCGCGGGCGCCGACGTGCCGATTTCCTCCAGCCGTGGCGCCAGCTCGTCCCAGCGCCGGATCAGCTGCGCGGTCGAGCAGTGGTCCCAGCCGAGCGCCGCGGTCAGCGAGACGACGCGCTCGCCGTAGGCGGCGACGATCTCGGGACCGTCGCTGCTGCGGGCGACGCCGATCCGGTTGGGGAGGGCGCCAGCGGCGCCGCCGGCGCTCAAGCGGCCCCCGCCGGCTCGGCCGGCGTGATGTTGTGGTTCATCCGGAACAGGTTGGTCGGGTCGTACTTGGCCTTGACCATCCCCAGCCGGGCGTACTTCTCGGGGCCGCCGTAGGCCTCGACGACGCGGTCGAGCTCGTCCACGTTGAGCATGTTGACGTAGACGCCCTTCCCGACCCACGGCTCCAGCCGCTTGTAGGAGGCGCGGATGATGTCCATGTTGGTCTCGTCGTCGCCCGCCTCGTGCCAGTGGTTGGCCCAGTTGATCCACCAGAGGCTGTCGCGGTTGGAGAAGGCCGAGTCCATCTCGCCGACCTCGCGGGCGACGCCGCCGAGGCCGTAGATCGCGAGCTCGCCTTCGATCGTCGTCTTCTCCGAGAGGCCCTGCGCCCAGAAGTCGACCAGGGCGTCGATCGCGCCCTCGGAGAGCTCCTTCAGGTGCGCCTCTTTCGTGTAGTTGCGCAGCCCGTCGGGGAACTCGGCGTCGAGGAAGCGCTGCATGCCGAGCCCGAAGGGGATCACCGCCGAGCCGGTCGCCGCCGGGTCGCCGACGGCGAGCAGCCGCTCGACCATCTCGATCCCCTCCTGCGACTCGGGGTCGTCGAGCCACATGCAGAACAGCATCACCAGCGGCGTGCCGACCAGGTCGTCGGGGACGAAGGGCAGCGGCGGCATCACCCGCTTCATCGCCACGTGCCAGCCGACGTTGTTGGGCAGCGTCGGGTAGATGCGGGCGTACTCGCGCAGCGCCTCGCGCGCCTCGGCCTCGTGGTACAGCGCTGCGCCGAAGCGCATCGTCGGGCCGAAGTCGTAGGCCTGGAAGCTGAAGCGGGTGACGACGCCGAAGTTGCCGCCGCCGCCGCGCAGCGCCCAGAACAGGTCGGGGTGGGAGTCCTCGGTCACCTCGAGCACCTCGCCGTCGGCGCTGACCACCTCGAGCGAGACGAAGTTGTCGCAGGTCAGCCCGTGCTTGCGCGAGAGCCAGCCGATGCCGCCGCCGAGGGCGAGGCCGGGGACGCCGGTGTCGGAGACGATCCCGGCCGGGACCGCGACGCCGTGCTCGGCGCAGGCGGCGTCGACGTCGCCGAGCTTGCAGCCGCCCTGGACGTGGACGACCTTGCTCTCGGTGTCGACCTCGACTCCGCGCATCAGCGTCATGTCGAGGGTGACGCCGTCCTGGTTGGCGATCGCGCTGCCGACGATGCCGTGGCCGCCGGCGCGGATCGCCAGCGGCGTGCCGTGGCGGCGGGCGGCGTTGACCACGGCGACGACGTCGTCGCGGTCGGCGGCCTTGGCGATCAGGCCCGGCCGTTTGTCGACCATCGCGTTCCAGACCGACCGCGCCTGGTCGTACCCGTCGCTGGCCGCGGTCAGCAGCTCGCCGTGGAAACCGCCCTCGGCCAGCTCCGCCCGCGCCGCCTCGACGGCTGCTGCAGCGTTCTCGCTCATCGCTCTCTCCCTCTGGTCCCTTGTCGCTATTCCCCGAAGAACTCGAGCAGCTGGGCGGCGACGAACTCGGGGCGCTCCTCGCCGATCCAGTGCCCGCAGCGCTCGATCACGCCGCCGCGGACGTCGTTTGCCGCCAGCTCCAGGCACTGCTTGGTCAGCGGCCCGAGGCAGGCCTCGCCGCCCCAGGCCATGACCGGGATCTCGAGCGGCCGCTCGCGGTGCGCTTCGTTCTGCGCGGCCGACTCGAAGAAGCTCTTGTAGTACTCCAGCCCGGCGCGCAGGGCGCCGATGTGGGTCATCGCCCGCACGTACGTGTCGACGTCCTCCTCCGTGAAGGCTGCCGGGTCGTAGGCGTAGTGCTGGAAGAACCAGCGCAGGTAGAGGTCCTCGCGGCCCTCGATCAGGGCGAAGGGGATGTCGGGCACCGACTGGAAGCCCATGTGCCAGAGGTAGTTGCCCCCCGGCTGCGGCGCCATCGCCCCCTCCATGATCCCGAAGCCGGGCAGCACCATCTCGAAGATCGCCAGCCGCTGCACCTCGTCGCGGAACTGGGCGGCGTAGGAGTAGG
The DNA here is from genome assembly GCA_048498975.1 of Actinomycetota bacterium. Taxonomy (GTDB): domain Bacteria; phylum Actinomycetota; class Thermoleophilia; order Solirubrobacterales; family 70-9; genus VAYN01. The sequence continues at coordinate 3,067 of JBEHWY010000183.1, forward strand.
CGGTCGCCGCGCCCCAGTCGTGGCCGGCGAGCAGGATCGAGTCGAAGCCGAGCGCCTTGACCAGCTCGTGGACGTCGTCGGCGACGTTGTTCATGTCGTAGCCGCCGTCGGGCTTGGAGGAGGCGCCGAGCCCGCGCAGGTCGGGGACGATCACGGTGTGGCGCTCGGCCAGGGTGCGGATCACCCGCGACCACTCGTGCCAGGTCTGCGGCCAGCCGTGGAGGAGGACCACCGGGTCGCCCTCGCCGGCCCGCACGTAGTGCAGGCGCACGTCCTTCACAGAGACGGTGTGATGCTCCAAGACTCTCTCCTCTCAGCTCGTGCGAGCAACCCTGGCGCGACGATACCAGAATTCAACATAGTCATTATGTGTGATAGGTTTCCGGCGTCTGAGATGGCCCCCGACGGAGGAGACACCAGTGGCTGTTGACGAGGAGACGCTCGCCGCCCTCGCCGAGAACCTGCGCGCGGCGGAGGACAGCCGCGAGCCGATCGCGCCCCTCACCGAGTCCCACCCCGAGCTGACGGTCGCCGACGCCTACCGGATCCAGCAGCTGAACGTCCACCGCCGCAGAGAGGAGGGGGGACTTGTCCGCGGCCGCAAGGTCGGCCTCACCTCGGTGGCGATGCAGCAGCAGCTCGGCGTCTCCGAGCCCGACTTCGGCGCCCTGTTCGACGACATGGTGATCGAGGAGGGCGACCCGATCTCCGTCTCCGAGCTGATCCAGCCGCGGATCGAGGCCGAGATCGCCTTCGTCATGGAGACCGAGCTGCAGGGCCCCGGGGTCAGCGCCGCCGACGCGCTGCGCGCGGTCGCCGGGGCGATGCCGGCGCTGGAGATCATCGACAGCCGCGTCGCCGACTGGAAGATCAAGCTGCCCGACACGATCGCCGACAACGCCTCCTCGGCGCGCGTCGTCTGCGGCGGCCGCCTCACCCCGGTCGAGTTCCTCGACCTGCGCACGATCGGCATGGTGCTGGAGGTCAACGGCGCGGTCGCCTCGACCGGCGCCGGCGCCGCCGTGCTCGGCAACCCGATCCGCTGCGTCGCCTGGCTCGCCAACAAGCTCGGCGAGTTCGGCGTCCCCCTTCGCGCCGGCGACCTCGTCCTCGCCGGCGCTCTGCACGCGGCGCTGCCGGTCAGCGCCGGCGATTCCGTCCACGCCGAGTTCGCCGAGCTCGGCGGCGTCACCACTCGTTTCGGCGACTAGAAAGGAGGGACGGTGAGCCAGAAAGTTCCCTGCGCGATCCTCGGCTCGGGCAACATCGGCACCGACCTGATGTACAAGCTGCAGCGCTCCGCGACGCTCGAACCGCGGGTGATGGTCGGCATCGACCCCGACTCCGACGGCCTGCGCCGCGCCCGCCACGAGGGCCTCGTCACCACCCACGAGGGCGTCGACTGGATCGTCTCCCACCCGGAGGAATGCCGCTTCGTCTTCGAGGCGACCTCGGCCGGCGCCCACCGCGCCAACGCGCCGAAGATCGCCGAGGCCGGCCTGCAGTCGATCGACCTGACGCCGGCCAAGCTCGGCCCCGGCGTCGTCCCCTCGGTCAACCTCGAGCAGCACTGGCAGGCGCCCGACGTCAACATGATCACCTGCGGCGGCCAGGCGACGATCCCGATGGTCGCCGCCGTCTCCGAAGTGACGCCGGTGCCCTACGCCGAGATCGTCGCCACCATCGCCAGCCTCTCGGCCGGCCCCGGCACCCGCGAAAGCATCGACGCCTTCACCGCCACCACCGCCAAGGGGCTGGAAGAGATCGGCGGCGCCGAGCGCGGCAAGGCGATCATCATCCTCAACCCCGCCGACCCGCCGCTGATGATGCGCGACACCGTCTTCTGCGCGATCTCGCCCGAGGCCGACCGCGACGCGATCCGCGCCAGCATCGAGCGGATGCGGGAGAAGGTCGCCGCCTACGTGCCCGGCTACCGCCTGCGCGGCGAGCCGCAGTTCGAGGAGGACCGGGTCGTGATCTTCGTCGAAGTCGAGGGCGCGGCCGACTACCTGCCCGCCTACGCCGGCAACCTCGACATCATGACCGCCGCCGCGGTGGCGGTCGGCGAGGAGCTGGCGAAGATGCGCGAGCGCTCGGAGGTGGCCGCATGAGCGTCGATACGACTCTGGTCGACTCGACCCTGCGCGACGGCTCCCACGCCAAGCGCCACCAGATCACTGTCGAGCAGGTGACCGCGGTCGCCGGGGCGCTCGACCGCGCCGGCGTCGACGTGATCGAGGTCAGCCACGGCGACGGCCTCGGCGGCTCCTCCTTCAACTACGGCTTCTCGCTGACCGACGAGTACGAGCTGATCGAGGCCGCGGTCGCCGCCGTGCAGCGGGCCCGGATCGCGGTCCTGCTGCTGCCCGGGATCGGCGTCAAGGAGGACCTGGCGCGGGCCCGCGAGCTGGGCGCCTCGGTCGTCCGTGTCGCCACCCACAGCACCGAGGCCGACATCTCGCCCTCGCACATCGGGCTCGCCCGCGAGCTCGGCTACAAGACCTGCGGCTTCCTGATGATGGCCCACATGAACTCGCCCGAAGGGCTGCTCGAGCAGGCGAAGATCATGGAGGCGGCCGGCGCCGAGACGGTCTACGTCACCGACTCCGCCGGGGCGCTGCTGCCCGACACGGTCAAGGCCCGGGTCGAGGCGCTCCGAGGCGGTCTCGAGGCCGGCACCGAGGTCGGCTTCCACGGCCACGAGAACCTCTCGCTGGCGATCGCCAACTCGATCGCCGCCCACGAGAGCGGCGCCACCTGGATCGACGGCTGCACCTGCGGCCTCGGCGCCGGCGCCGGCAACGCCCCGACCGAGGTCCTCGCCGCCGTCTTCGAGAAGCTCGGGATCGCGGTCAACGCCGACACCTTCGCGATGCTCGACGTCGCCGACGACGTCGTGCGGCCGATCATGGACCGGCCGCAGATCGTGGATCGCCCCTCGCTGATCCTCGGCTACTCGGGCGTCTACTCCAGCTTCCTCCTCCACGCCGAACGAGCCGCCGAGCGCTTCCACGTCTCGACCAAGGACATCCTGGTCGAGGTCGGCAAGCGCAAGGCGGTCGGCGGCCAGGAGGACCTGATCATCGAGATCGCCGCCGAGATGGCGGCGCAGCCGGCGGGCGCCGGCGGCTGACCCCGACCCGAAGGAGCGCGCGATGCCCGGTCCCGACCTCGGCCAGATCCACCACCTCGCCTACGTCGTCGAGGCGATCGAGCCCGCGGCGCAGCGTCTGCACGAGCAGTTCGGCGCCGGCCCCTTCTTCTTCCTCGACGAGGTTCCGGTCAGCGACGTCACCTCGCGCGGCGAGCCCGCCGAGTTCGTCCACGCCTCGGCCTTCGGCATCTGCAACGAGGTGCCGGTCGAGCTGATGGTGATCGACCGCATGGCGCCCGACCGCGCCGCCGCCCGCTTCGCCGGCGACGTCACCCCGCGCTTCCACCACGTCGCCTACGCCGTCCCCGCCGACACCCTCGACGCGGTCCGCGCCTCGCTCGAGGCCAGCGGCCTGCCCGAATACCTCCACGCCCACTTCGGCGAGGACGTCGACTTCACCTACCACGACGCCTCCGCCTCCCTCGGCCACGACATCGAGCTCCACGCCGACAGCGAGGGCCTGCGCGGCTTCTTCGCGATGTTCGAAAGCGCCGCCGAGGGCTGGGACGGCAGCGACCTGATGCGCGCGGCGCTGGGGTAGGTCGGTTAGGCGGGGCGTGGCGGGGAGGGTGCTCGCCACCCTCCGTGGGCAGGTAGGGCGGCGAGCACCCTCC
>JBEHWY010000184.1:0-6618 GCA_048498975.1 Actinomycetota bacterium
ATGCTCCAGGCGTGGACGAGACGGCTGAACGGGAACAGCGCCCAGAAGGACCAGGCGATGATCGCGTGCAGCTGGTAGATCAGCGGCGCCCCCTCGATCGCCCCCACGTCGGGGTTCAGGTAGAAGATCGAGCGCCACCAATCCCCGATCGTGTCGCGGTAGTTGTACGGGTTGCCGGTGAAGAGAGTGTGCCCGAAGGTCATCCAACAGCCGAGCAGGATCAGCACCGTGAGCAGCAGGTAGGTGAGCATGTCCATGCGGCTCGTAGTGCGGCGGACCCGGGGACTGGTCGTGCGGCGATAGAGGAGCCCGAGGAACCCGACCAGCGTCACCAGCCCGGCGATCCCCCCGGCGATCCCGGCGAACCAGCGGTAGAAGTCCTCCGAGATCCCGATCGAAGCGGTCAGCGAGGGCGGGATGCAGAGCCCGATCACATGCCCCCCGATCGCGGCCAGCGCGCCGTAGTGGAAGGCCGGGCTGGCCCAGCCGAGAACGCGGCGGTCGAGCAGTTGGGTGGAGCGGCTGGTCCAGGCGAATTGGTCGGTGCGGTAGCGCCACCAGTGGCCGACCACGAAAGTCGTGATCGCGACGTAGGGCAGGATCACCCAGAGCAGGGTCTCGCCGGCGGAGCTCATCGTCTCGCCTCGGCGCCCGGCATCACCTCTGGCGGGGCGAAAGGCTCGAGGCCGACCAGCTCCTGGGGCGGGCCGGCGGCGGCGAGGCTGCCGGCCCGCGCCCGCTCGGCCGCCGAGGCGGCCCCGAGGGTCTCGCAGACGGCGTCCAGCACGTCGGCATACGGGCTTTCGAGACCGCGCAGGCTGAGCCGGACCAGCTCCAGCGACGCACGGTGCTCGCGCAGGACGAGCTCGCCACGTCCCTGCGGTGCAGCGGCGGCGAACTCGAGCATCACCGGCAGGTAGTCGGGCAGCTCGGTCCCCTCAAGCGGCAGGCCGGCCGCACGGTAGAGGCGCTTCAGGCGCACCAGCGCGGCTCCGCGCTCGCGCTTGTCGCCGTCGGAGTAGAAGGTCAGGTAGAGGCCCGAGCGCTTGTTCAGGTCGATCGTCTCGACGTAGTGCTGGGCGATCGCCACCGGCTCGTCTCGCGACCACCATCCCAAGAAGCGCTCCAGCGCCGCGACCGCGGGCGAGGGCGGAAGCTCGGCGAGGGCCTCGTGGAACTGCTCGTGGGCGCCCAGCAGCTCCTCGTCGGGGTACTGCAGTGCCAGCGAGGAGAGCTTGTAGACGAGCGCCCTGTTCTCGCGCCGGGCCTGGCGCCCCATCAGCTCTCCCCCTCGCGGCGCCGCCCGCCGGCCATCTTCACGATGTCCAGGTCGACCGGCTCCTCCCCGGCGAGCATGAATCCTTCGATGTCGGCTCCCGGGTCGGGGGCGATCGCGCCGCAGTTGCCGGGACCGCCCTCGAAGTCCAGGCCGCAGGTCCCCTGCTGTTCCATCAGCCGCTCGGCCAGCTCGGTATGGGCCTGGGGGATCACGTAGCGGTCGTCGTACTTGGCGATAGCCAGCAGCCGGTACATGTCCTCGACGTCGGTGACGCTCATCCCCACGGCCGCCGGCATCGTCTCGTCATGGACGCCGAGCACCTCGCGCTTTCGCATGTGGCCGCGCATCGCGGCGAGGCGGCGCAGGACGCCGCGGATCACCTCGCCGTCGCCGGCGCTGAGCAGATTGGCCAGGTAGTCGACCGGGATCCGCAGCGCGTCGATCGCCGGGAAGAACGCGTCGGGGTCGGCCTCGTAGTCGTCGTCTTCCAGGGCGCTGACCATCGGCGAGAGCGGCGGCACGTACCAGACCATCGGCAGGGTGCGGTACTCGGGGTGCAGCGGCAGCGCCACCCGGTAGCGGTGGGCGAGCGCGTAGACCGGCGAGCGCCGCGCCGCCTCGATCCAGTCCTCGGGGATCCCGTCGAACGCCGCTCGCTCGCGCACCTCGGGGTCCTCGGGGTCGAGGAAGACATCGCGCTGGGCGTCGAGCAGATCGTGCTCGTCGGGGACCGAGGCGGCCGCCTCGACGCGGTCGGCGTCATAGAGCACGAGGCCGAGGTAGCGGATCCGCCCGACGCAGGTCTCCGAGCAGATCGTCGGCAGGCCGGCCTCGATCCGCGGGTAGCAGAGGGTGCACTTCTCGGCCTTGCCGGTCTTGTGGTTGAAGTAGACCTTCTTGTAGGGACAGCCGGAGACGCAGAAGCGCCAGCCGCGGCACTTCTCCTGGTCGACGAGGACGATCCCGTCCTCCTCGCGCTTGTACATCGCCCCCGACGGGCACGACGCCACGCAGGAGGGGTTGAGGCAGTGCTCGCAGATCCGCGGCAGGTAGAACATGAAGGCCTGCTCGTAGGTCGCCTTGACCTGCTCCTGGATGCCATCGGTCAGCGGGTCGAGGTGGATGCGCTCCGGGGAGCCGGCCAGGTTGTCGTCCCAGTTGGGCCCCCACTCGATCTCCTCCAGCGGCTTGCCGGTCAGCTGCGAGCGGGCGCGGGCGACCGGGTCGTGCTCGGAGAGCGGCGCCGTGATCAGCTTCTCGTAATCGTAGGTCCAGGGCTCGTAGTAGTCGTCGATCTCGGGCAGGTCGGGGTTGGAGAAGATCGAGAGCAGCTTCTTCACCCTGCCCCCCGCCTTCAGCCGCAGCCGCCCCTTGCGGTCCAGCTCCCAGCCGCCCTTCCATTTCTCCTGGTCCTCCCAGCGCTTGGGGTAGCCGATGCCGGGCTTGGTCTCGACGTCGTTGAACCACATGTACTCGGCGCCGGGCCGGTTGGTCCAGACCTGCTTGCAGGTGACCGAGCAGGTGTGGCAGCCGATGCACTTGTCGAGGTTCATCACCATCCCGACCTGCGCCTTGATCTTCACTCGAAGACCACCTCCGCCTCGCGCTTTCGCAGCACCGTGACCTCGTCGCGCTGGGAGCCGGTCGGGCCGTAGTAGTTGAAGCCGAAGCTGAGCTGGGCGTAGCCGCCGATGAAGTGGGTCGGCTTCATCACGATCCGGGTCAGCGAGTTGTCGGTGCCGCCGCGCTTGCCTTCGAGCTCGGTCAGCGGCACGTTCAGGTGGCGGTCCTTGGCGTGGTACATCAGGCAGGTCCCCTCCGGGATGCGATGTGAGACGGCAGCCCGGCAGGAGACGACGCCGTTGCGGTTGTAGGCCTCGACCCAGTCGTTGTCGTGGATCTCGAGCGCCTCGGCGTCCTCGCGGCTGATCCAGAGCATGCCGCCGCCGCGAAACAGGGTCAGCATGTGCAAGTTGTCCTGGTACTCGGAGTGGATCGACCACTTCGAGTGCGGGGTCAGGTAGCGCAGGGTCAGCTCGCGCCGCTCCGAGCCTCCCCCCTCGCGCTGGTCGCCGAAGATCGCCCGGTGGGCAAGCGGCGGCCGGTAGACCGGCAGCCCTTCGCCCAGCTCGAGCATCCAGGCGTGGTCGAGGTAGAGGTGCATCCTGCCCGAGAGCGTGTGCCAGGGCTTCTCACGCTCGACGTTCATCGTGAAGGGCGCGTAGCGGCGCCCATGCGCCTCGATCCCCGACCACTCCGGCGAGGTGATCACCGTGCGCGGCTGCACCCGCGCGTCGGCCAGCTCGATGCGGTCGCCCGCGCGGGAGCCTGCGAGGTCGGCGAGCTCGACGCCGGTGGTGTGCTCGAGCGAGCGGAAGCCCTCGACCGCGAGGCGGCCGTTGGTGGTCCCCGAGAGGGCGAGGATCGCCTCGCAGGCGTGCTCGACCCGCTCCAGCGAAGGGCGCCCGTCGGCGACGCCGCCGCGCACGGTGCCGTTGCGGGCGCCGAGCTCGACGACCTCCTCGTCGGCGACCCAACTCGCCCCCTTCACCGCCGTGCCCTGCTCCTCGACCAGCGGCCCCAACGCCTTCCACTTCTCGGCCACCCGCGGGTAGTCGCGCTCGACGACGATCAATTTCGGCATCGTGCGACCTGGTTCGGGCTCGCACTCCCCGGCGCGCCAGTCGCGGACCTCGCCCAGGGGCTGGGAGATCTCGTCCGGCGTGTCGTGCAGCAGCGGCGCCGCGACCATGTCGCGGCGGACGCCGAGGTGCGTCTCAGCCAGCTCTGAGAAGCGCTCGGCGATGCGCCGGAAGGCGTCCCAGTCGGTCTTCGACTCCCAGGGCGGCGGCACCGCCTGGTTGAAGGTGTGGACGAAGGGGTGCAGGTCGGTGCTGGAGAGGTCGACCTTCTCGTACCAGGTGGCGGCCGGCAGGACGACGTCGGAGAAGAGGGCGTTGCTCGTCATCCGGAAATCGATCGTGCTCAGCAGGTCGAGCTTGCCCTCCGGCGCCTCCTCGCGCCATGCGACATCATGAGGACGCAGCTCCGGCGGGGACTCCTCGGCGCGAACCGCATTGTCGGTAGTGCCCAGCAGGTGCTTGAGGAAGTACTCGTGGCCCTTGCCCGAGGAGCCGAGCAGGTTGGCGCGCCAGACGGTCATCACCTTGGGCTGGTTGGAGGGCGCGTCGGGGTCCTCGCAGGCAAAGCTCAGCCGCCCCTCACGCAGCTCGCGGACCACGTAGGCGGCCGGTTCGAGCCCGGCCGCCTCGGCCTCCTCGACCAACTCCAGGCTGGAGCGGTCGAAGCTCGGGTAGGAGGGCAGCCAGCCGAGCCGGGCGCCGAGCGCGTTGACGTCGGCGACGTGGCGGCCCTCGAACAGGCCGCGGCCGAGCGGCGAGGCGAGGTCCTCGGGCCGCTGGCGCTCGTAGCGCCACTGGTCGGTGGCCAGGTAGAAGAACGGCGTCCCCGACTGGTGGCGCGGCGGGCGCGTCCAGTCGAGAGCGAAGGCGAGCGTCTGCCAGCCGGCCAGCGGGCGGACCTTCTCCTGGCCGACGTAGTGGGCCCAGCCGCCGCCATTGACGCCCTCGCAGCCGCAGAGCTGGACCAGCGCCAGGAAGGTGCGGTAGACCTGGTCGGAGTGAAACCAGTGGTTGGTGCCGGCGCCCATCGCGATCATCGAACGGCCCTCGGTGACCTCCGCGTTGCGGGCGAACTCGCGCGCCACCCGCGCCACCAGCTCGCCCTTGACGCCAGTGATCGGCTCCTGCCAGGCAGGGGTGCAGGGCTGGGGATCCTCGTAGCCGTCCGGCCACTCGCCCGGCAGCCCCTCGCGCCCGACGCCGTAGTGGGCGAGGCTGAGGTCGAGCACGGTCGTGACCAAGTGATCGCCGATGCGGATCGCCGGCACGCCGCGGCGCACCGAACTGCCGCCTTCGCCATCGCCGACGTCGAAGCGGGGCAGGTCGACGGCGACGCGCTCGCCCGCCCGCTCGATCAGGGTCAGCGCCGGCTCGATGCCGTCGAGCTTCAGGTTCCACTTCCCCGGCTCGCCGTAGCGGTGCCCGACCGACCCCTTGGGCACCGTCGGCTCCCCCGTGCGCTCGTCGATCAGCACCGGCTTCCACTCGGCGTTCTCGTCCTCGCCGCCCTCGCCCGCAAGGTCGGAGGCGCGCAGCAGCCGGTCGGGCACGAAGGCGCCGTCGCGCTCGCGCAGCGTGACCAGCAGCGGCAGGTCGGTGAATTTCCGCGCGTAGTCGCTGAAGTAGGGCGTCTCGCGCTCGACGTAGAACTCCTTGAGGATGACGTGGCCCATCGCCATCGCCATCGCCCCGTCTGAGCCCGGCTCCGCCGCCAGCCAGTGGTCGGCGAACTTGGTGTGCTCGGCGTAGTCGGGGGAGACGACGACCACCTTCTGGCCGCGGTAGCGGGCCTCGGTCATGAAGTGGGCGTCGGGGGTGCGGGTGGTCGGCAGGTTCGTCCCCCAGATCAGCAGGTAGCCGGCGTTCCACCAGTCGCCCGACTCCGGCACGTCGGTCTGGTCGCCGAAGGACTGCGGCGAGGACGGCGGCAGATCCGCGTACCAGTCATAGAAGGAGAGGATCGTGCCGCCGATCAGCGAGAGGAAGCGACTGCCGGCGGCATAGGAGGCCATCGACATCGCCGGGATCGGCGAGAAGCCGACGACGCGATCGGGGCCATCGGTCTTGATCGTGTGCACGTGGGCGGCGGCGATCATCTCCGCCGCCTCCTCCCAGGAGGCGCGCACGAAGCCGCCCTTGCCGCGCTGGCGCTTGTAGAGGGTCGATTTGTCGGGGTCTTCGACGATCTCCGCCCAGGCGTCGACCGGGTCGCCGAGCCGCTCGCGCGCCTCGCGGAACATCGCCAAGAGGCTGCCGCGCACGTAGGGGTACTTGACCCGCAGCGGCGAGTAGGTGTACCAGGAGAAGGAGGCGCCGCGGGGGCAGCCGCGCGGCTCGTAGTCGGGCATCTCGGCGCCCGGCGAGGGGTAGTCGACCGCCTGGGACTCCCAGGTGATCAGGCCGTCCTTGACATAGACGTTCCACGAGCACGAGCCGGTGCAGTTGACGCCGTGGGTGGAGCGCACCACCTTGTCGTGAGCCCAGCGCCCGCGGTAGGAGCGCTCCCAGTCGCGGTCCTTGGCGACCAGCTGGCTCCAGTGCTCCTCGGAGATCGGCCCACGCCGCAGGAAGCGGTGAGCCTCGAGGAGCGGATTGGGGTGATCCGACAAGGCGATGCCCATTCCTATCACAGCGGAGCGCGCTCGAGGCCCTTTTACACATCGAAAGTGGGCCAATCGTCTGCCGGGCGGATACGAT
>JBEHWY010000185.1:0-6461 GCA_048498975.1 Actinomycetota bacterium
CACGCAACCCGCGCGCCTCGCCTTCGGGGAGGGGAGGGTGCTCGCCGCCCTACCTGCCCACGGAGGGTGGCGAGCACCCTCCCCCGCCACGCCCCGGCGTGGACTACCCGCCTAAAGCCCGAAGCGGTAGCCGACTCCCGGGTCCGTCAACACGTATTTGGGGCCGTCGGCGGGCTCGATCTTGCGGCGCAGGTTGGCGATGTGGGCGCGGAGGACCTGGAGGTCGTCTTCGTACTCGACGCCCCAGACCTCGACCAGCAGGGTCCGGTGGGTCATCAGGCGGCCGCGGTTGCGGGCCAGCGCCGCCAGCAGCTCGAACTCGGTCGGGGTGAGACGGACGACCTCGCCGTCGCGGCGCACGGTGTGGCCGGCGAGGTCGATCTCGAGGCCGTCGGCGACGATCATCGGCTCCGCCCCCTGCGGCTGGGAGCGCCGCAGCACCGCTTCGAGGCGGGCGATGAGCTCGCGCGGGCCGAACGGCTTGGTCACGTAGTCGTCGGCGCCGGCGGCGAGCGCCTCGACCTTGCGGTCCTCCTCGCCGACCGCGGAGAGGACGAGGATCGGCATCTTGCTCCACTCGCGCAGGCGCCGGGTCAGCTCCACCCCGTCGACGTCCGGCAGCATCAGGTCGAGGATCGCCGCCTGCGGCGGCTTCACCGCGGCGAGGTCGAGCGCCTCCTCCCCGGTCTCCGCCGTCACCGCCTCGAAGCCGGCGTCACGCAGGATCACCCGCAGCGCGCGCAGGATCTGCGGCTCGTCGTCGCAGACCAGGATGCGGGGCGCGGCGTTCAGCTCTCCCCCTCCGCCGGCGCCGCGAAGCTGACGACGAAGCTCGACCCCTGCCCCGGCAGCGACTCGACCTCGACCTCGCCGCCGTTGGCCTCGATGAAGCCGCGGGCGATCGCCAGGCCCAGCCCGGAGCCCGCGCCGGCCCCGTTGCCGGCCCCGTTGCCGGCGCGGTAGAAGGGCTCGAAGATGCGCTCGCGGTCGGGCTCGGGGATGCCGGGCCCGCGGTCGACGACGCGGATCACCAGCCGCTCGCCGACCTGGCGCGAGCGGACCAGGACCTGCTGGCCGCCGCCGTGACGGACGGCGTTGTCGAGCAGGTTGGCGAAGGCGCGCTCGAGCTGGGCCGGGTCCGCTTCCAGCGCCGGCAGCTCCTGGTCGAGGGCGAGCCGCACCAGCTCGCCCTCCGGCCCCAGCGAGGCGCGCGCCGCCTCCAGCAGGCCGGGCAGGTCGACCGCCTCGCGCCGCGGCTCGGCCTTGCCCGACTCCAGCCGCGAGACGTCGATCAGGTTCTCGACCATGCGCGAGAGCCGCTGGCCCTGCTCGACCACCGCCTCGCTGAGGTCGTGGCGCTCGGCCGGAGTGATGCTGGGCGAGTCGAGGGCGGCGCCGGCGGCGATGATCGAGGTCAGCGGCGTGCGCAGGTCGTGGGAGACCGAGCGCAGCAGCGAGGTCTTCAGCTCGTCGGAGCGGCGCAGCGCCTCGGCCTCGATCACCTCGGCCTGCATCCGGTCGCGCTCGCGCGCCATCTCCTCCAGCTCGGCCAGCGCCCGGTCGGCCTCTTCGCGCCGCCGCTCGGCCTCGGCGGCGCGGGCGCGCGCCAGCTCGGCCAGGGCCGCGCCGGCAACCGCAACGATCGCGAAGACGACGAGCGCGACCAGGTCGTGGTCGGCGCGGACGTCGAGCCGGCCCAGCGGCGGCAGGTGGAAGAAGTTGAAGGCGACAGCGCTGAGCACGGCGGTGAGCAGCCCCAGCCGCCAGCCCCAGACGGCGGAGATGAGGAGGACGCCCGGGATGTAGACGACGCCGAGCGAGACCGCCGGCGCCACTTCCTTCAGCGGGTAGACGATCCCGGTCGCGACCGCGACCGCGGCGAGCGCGGCGAGCAGGCCGAGCCAGGCCGAGGGCGGCTTCCCGGTGAGGCCGAGCGGGTTGGGGCGAGCGTTCACGCCGCCCAGCGTACGCCGCTCACTCGTATTGCAGCGACTCCAGAACGTTCAGCTTCGCCGCCCGCCGCGCCGGGTAGATCGCGGCGATCACGCCGACCACTCCGGCGAGGACCAGGATCGCGACCAGCGAGCCGATCGGGTAGGAGAGGGTGAAGCCTTCGTCCTTCAGCGGCTGCGCGATCAGGGTCGCGAAGACGAGGCCGAGGATGATCCCGAGGATGGCGCCGATCAGGGCCGTGATCACCGCCTCGTAGCGGATCATCGTCCGCACCTGGCGCCGCGACATCCCGATCGCCCGCAGCATGCCGAGCTCGCGGCGGCGTTCGTAGATCGAGAGCGCCAGCGTGTTGGCGACGCCGAGCACCGAGATCACGATCGCCAGCACCAGCAACCCGTAGACGAGGTTGACCAGCAGCCCGACCTGGCTTTCGCGGTTTTCCTTCAGTTCCTGCTGGTTGAGGACTTCGGCGACCGGGAACAGCGCTTCGACACCAGCCGTCAACAGCGCCTGCACCTTCGCCTGGTCGGCGCCCGATTCGGTGACGACGAAGTCGATCTGGTCCTGGGTCTGGGCCGCGTCGCGGGCGAGCGCCGCCTGGGTGACGACGATGCTGCCGAAGAGGCCGAGCTTGGAGTCGAAGCTGCCGACGACTTCGAAGCTGGGCCGCTTCCCGGTCTGGGTCAGGATTTGGACCTCATCGCCGATGCCGAGGTTGTTTTCCGAGGCGAACGTGTCGCTGACCACGGCCTGGTCGTCGCGCAGCCCTTCCAGCGCCTCGGGCCCGCCCTGCTTCCATTCCAGCTTCAGCGCCTTTTCGATTTCCGGGCTCGGCGCCGAGGCGCGCACGGTGCTGCCGCTGGCGAGGTTCTTGACTTCGGCCGAGCGAATCGTCGGCACCGCTTCCACCCCGGGCGCTTTGCTCGCCGCCAGCGCGGCCCCGTTGGGCAGCGGCGAGAAGCCGTCGGAGTTCTGGATGATCAGGCCGCCGGCGAAGTTTTCGTCGACGACCTGGGCGACGGTGCTCTTGATCCCGGCGGCGAAGACGGTGACGAAGGCGACCAGGGCGAGGCCGATCATCAGCGCCGCGGCGGTGATCGCGGTGCGGCTCGGGTTGCGCTGGGCGTTCTCGCGGGCGAGGCGGCCGAGCAGGCGGCGCAGGCGCTCCAGCGGCCAGCCGGCGACCCGCGCCAGCCCCGGCACCAGCTGCGGGCTGAAGAGCGAGACGGCGATCACCGCGGCGAGCGCGCCGACGCCGATGTAGCCGGCCCGCGTGCCGGCGCTGCCGCCGCCCAAGAGGCCGACCAGGACCAGCGCCAGGCCGGCGAGCGCGACCAGGCTCGAGAAGGCGAGGAAGACGAGGCGCCGGCGGCGGCTCGGTTCGGGCACGAAGGCGTGCAGGGCGGCGATCGGCGGCACCCGGGTCGAGCGCAGGGCGGGGATCAGCGAGGCGAAGAAGGTGACGACGACCCCGACCACGAGCGCGACGATCACGGTCCGCGTCTCCAGCACCAGCCCCGTCGACGGCAGGTCGACGCCGACCGCTTCGAACAGGCCGTTGAGCAGGATCGCGATGACGAAGCCGCCGGCGATCCCGACCAGGCCGCCGATCAGCCCGACCGCGACGGCTTCGATCAGGACCGAGCTGAGGATCTGCCGCCGCGAGGCTCCCAGCGTGCGCAGCATGCCGAATTCGCTGACCCGCTGGGCGACGGTGATCGAGAAGGTGTTGAAGATCAGGAAGGAGCCGACGAAGACGGCGATGAAGCCGAAGACGAGCAGGAAGGTCTGCAGGAAGCCGAGCCCTTCGCGGATTTCTTCGGAGCCGCGGTCGGCGTTTTCCTGCGCCGTCTCGACCCGCACGCCGGCCGGCATCTGGGCCTTGATCCGCTGCTTCAGCGCCTGCGCGGAGACGCCGGGGGCGGCGGCGACCGAGATCTGGTCGAAGCGGCCGCGCTTGTGGGTCAGCGCCTGCGCCACCGGCAGCGTCACCTGGGCGATGCTGGTGCCGCCGAAGGAAGCGCTGCCGAGCTGGGTGAAGCCGACGAGGGTGAACTTGCGCGCGGCGCCCTGGCTGATCAGGGTGAGCTCGTCGCCGAGCTGCAGGCCGGAGTTTTCCGCGGCGGCCTTGTCGATCGAGGCTTCGGTCGGACCGCGCGGCGGGTGGCCGTCGACGTAGGTGAGCGACTCGAGCTGGCCCGGCAGGGTCGAGGAGATGAACTTCGGCGCGAATTTCTGGCCGATCTTGTCGCCTTCGGCGTCGAAGAAGGCCCCGGGCGTGAAGATCGCCCCCGCCGCCACCTTGACCCCGGGCGTGCGCTGGATCCGCGGCAGCAGCGAGGCGCTGACCGACGGCACTTCGCCGTTCTGCTGCTTGACCGGGTTGTCGGCGGTGACGACGACGCTGGTCCCCGCCAGCGACTCGTTGAAGATTTCGTCGAAGGCGGCGAGGATCGTGTCGCTGAGGATGTAGCTGCCGGCGACGAAGGCGACTCCGAGGACCACCGCGAACGCCGTCGTCAGCGCCCGCACTTTGCGTGCCCAGAGGTTCTTCAGCGCGAGGCTAGTCAAGCTGCTTCATCAGCTCGATCACCGCGTCGGCGGACTCCGGGGCGGCGTCGTGGACCAGCTTGCCGTCGCGGAGGGTGATCAAGCGGTCGGCGTGGGCGGCTGCGACGGGGTCGTGGGTCACCATCACCACCGTCTGCTCGAAGTCGTCGACGGCGCGGCGCAGCAGTTCGAGCACGTCGGTGCTCGATTTCGAGTCGAGGTTGCCGGTCGGCTCGTCGGCGAAGACCACCGCCGGTTTGGAGACCAGGGCGCGGGCGACCGCGACCCGCTGCTGCTGGCCGCCGGAGAGCTCGGAGGGGCGGTGCGTGCGCCGATCCTCGAGCCCGACCGTCTCGATCAGCTGCTCCACCCACTGCTGGTCGGGCTTGCGGCCGGCGATCGAGAGCGGCAGCACCAGGTTTTCCTCGGCGGTGAGGACCGGCAGCAGGTTGAAGAACTGGAAGACGAAGCCGAGTTTGTCGCGGCGCAGCTTGGTCAGCTCGTTGTCGTCGAGATGGGTGATGTCGACGCCGTCGAGCTCGACCGTGCCGCTGGTCGGCCGGTCGAGGCCGGCGAGGATGTGCATCAGCGTCGACTTGCCCGAGCCCGAGGGGCCCATGATCGCGGTGAAGCGGCCACGGTCGAAGGCGGTGCTGACGCCGGCCAGCGCGTCCACCGCGGCATCCCCTGCGCCGTAGCGGCGGGTGAGGTCGGCGGCGACTACGACCTTTCCGTTCGCACTCACTACCGGCACCGTATCGAGATGAGCCAATAGCCTGCGGGCCGTGAGCCTCGCCGACCGCTTCGACGGACTTCTGATCGACCTCGACGGCGTCGTCTGGATCGGCCGCGAGCCGGTGCCCGGCTCGGCCGAGGCGCTGGCGGCGCTGCTCGCCGCCGGCAAGGAGCTTTGCTTCGTCACCAACAACCCGACGCGGCGCCCGGCCGAGTACGCGGAGCGGCTGCAGGGGCTGGGAGTGGAGGTCGGGCCGGAGCGGATCGTCACCGCCGGGATCGTCACCGCGCGGCTGGCCGGGGCGGCGGCGGATGGCGGCGGCGCCTTCGTGATCGGCGCCGCGGCGCTGAAGGAGATGGTGGCCGAGGCCGGCGCGACCGTGCTCGAGGGCGAGGCCGGCGCCGAGGCCGGTGTGGTCGTCGTCTCCGGCCACCGCGGCTTCGACTACGACGAGCTGCTGACCGCGAAGCGGGCGCTCGATCGCGGTGCCGCCCTGCTCGCCAGCAGCCGCGACCCGACGCTGCCGATGCCGGGCGGCGAGTGGCCCGGGACCGGCGCGATCCTGGCCGCGGTCGAGACCGCCTCCGGCCGCGTCGCCGAGATCGGCGGCAAGCCCGAGCATCACCTCTTCGAGATGGCGCTGGCGGCGATCGGACCGCCCCCGCGGGTGGCGATGGTCGGCGACCGCGTCGCCTCCGACGTCGTCGGCGGGCAGGCGGCCGGGCTGGCGACGGTGCTGGTCCTGAGCGGCGCCGGCACCCGCGCCGACGCCGAGGCGGCGAGGCCGGGGCCCGATCACGTGATCGAGAACCTCGCCGCGCTGCTGCGGTGAGCGCCGGGGTGCCGGGCTCGCCGGCGCGGATCGGGGCTCGCTTCACGGCGCTGTTCATCGCCACCTTCTGCGGCCTGGTCGCGGTCGGCGCCGTGCTGCCGGTGCTGCCGCGCTACGTGCACGGGCCGATCGGCGGCGGCGACGTCGCGGTCGGCGTGGTGATCGGCTGCTACGCGATCAGCGGCCTGCTGCTGCGGCCGGTGGCCGGACGGCTCGCCGACCGCTGGGGGCGACGGCCGACCGCCTTCGTCGGCCTGCTGGGGCTGGCTGCCGGCGGCGCCCTGATCTTCCCGGTGCTGGGGATCGGCGGGCTGATCTTCGCCCGCCTCGTGCTCGGCGCCGGCGAGGGCTTCGTCTACACCTCGACCTCCGCCTGGGTCGTCGACATGG
>JBEHWY010000186.1:0-6331 GCA_048498975.1 Actinomycetota bacterium
CGCACCTACCTGCCCTGTGGGTGCGCCGGCCCGCCCGCCGTCCACCGACAGGCCGCGACGCGGGGGAGGGGGAGCGCGACCGCTATGTTCACTTTGTGCCCGATTTCGAACTTAATCCTGCCTACACGCCTACGGCCGACCAGCCGAAGGCGATCGCCGGGCTGGCTGAGGGGCTGCGCGGCGGCGAACGCTTCCAGACCCTGCTTGGCGCCACCGGCACCGGCAAGACCTTCACGATGGCGGCGACGATCGCCGAGGTGCAGCGGCCGTCGCTGGTCATCGCCCACAACAAGACGCTGGCGGCGCAGCTCTGCAACGAGTTCCGCGAGTTCTTCCCGAACAACTCGGTCGAGTACTTCGTCTCCTACTACGACTACTACCAGCCCGAGGCCTACGTCCCGGCGCAGGACCTCTACATCGAGAAGGACAGCTCGATCAACGACGAGATCGACCGCCTGCGCCACGCGGCGACGGCGGCGCTGTTCGCCCGCCGCGACGTGATCATCGTCGCCTCGGTCTCCTGCATCTACGGGATCGGCTCGCCCCAGGTCTACAACGAAAAAATGCAGCTCTTCCAGGTCGGCAAGTCGATCGACCGCGACGAGGTGCTGCGCAAGCTGGTGAAAATGCAATACCAGCGCAACGACTCGGTGCTCGGGCGCGGCGCCTTCCGCGTCCGCGGCGAGGTGCTGGAGATCATGCCCAGCTACGCCGAGTCGGCCTACCGGATCGCCCTCTTCGGCGACGAGATCGAGGGGATCCAGCACTTCGATCCGCTGACCGGCGAAATCCTCGACGAGATCGACCACGTCTCGGTCTGGCCCGCCTCCCACTACGTGACCCGGGACGAGACGCTGGAGCGGGCGGTCGAAGAGATCAAGACCGAACTCGAATCGCGCACCGCCGAGCTGGAGAACGAAGGCAAGCAGCTCGAGGCGCACCGGCTGCGCCAGCGCACCGCCTACGACATCGAGATGCTGAAGGAGCTCGGCTTCACCTCGGGGATCGAGAACTACTCGCGGATCCTCGACGGCCGCGATCCGGGCACGCCGCCGCACACGCTGATCGACTACTTCCCCGAGGACTTCGTCGTCTTCGTCGACGAGTCCCACCAGACGATCCCCCAGATCGGCGGCATGTACGAGGGGGACCGCTCGCGCAAGCAGACGCTGATCGACTTCGGCTTCCGCCTGCCCTCGGCGATCGACAACCGGCCGCTCAAGTTCGACGAGTTCCTCGAACGGGTGCCGCAGCTGGTGATGGTCTCGGCGACGCCGGGCCTGTTCGAGAAAGCCGAGTCGACCCGGATCGTCGAGCAGATCGTGCGCCCGACCGGGATCATCGACCCCGAGATCGAGCTGCGCGAGACCCGCAACCAGATCGACGACCTGATGAACGAGGCGCGCAAGGTCGCCGAGAAGGGCGAGCGGGTGCTGGTGACGACGCTGACCAAGAAGATGGCCGAGGATCTGACCGCCTACCTGCTCGAGTACGGGGTCAAGGTGCGCTACCTGCACTCCGAGGTCGACACCCTCGAACGGATTCAGATCGTCCGCGACCTGCGGCTCGGCGAGTACGACGTGCTGGTCGGCGTCAACCTCCTGCGCGAGGGGCTGGACCTGCCCGAGGTCTCGCTGGTCGCGATCCTCGACGCCGACAAGGAGGGCTTCCTGCGCGGCGAGACCAGCCTGGTGCAGACGATCGGCCGCGCGGCGCGCAACGTCAACGGCCGCGTCGTGATGTACGCCGACCGCGAGACCGACGCGATGCGGGCGGCGATGCGCGAGACCGACCGCCGCCGCGCGATCCAGCTCGCCTACAACGAGGAGCACGGGATCACGCCGGAGACGGTCCGCAAAGGGATCTCCGAGATGTCCGAGTTCCTGGCGATGGAGGACCGGGCGCCGGCCAAGCGCCGCCGTCGCCGCGGCGAGGACTTCGCCACCGCCGAGGAGCTGGAGAAGTCGATCGTCGCGCTCGAGGAGGAGATGCTCGCCGCCGCCGACGACCTCCGCTTCGAGGAGGCGGCCCGGATCCGCGACGAGCTCCGCGAGCTGCGCAGGGATCTGGACGGGATGCGCGCCGGCACCTAGGGGGTAGGGGCGCGAAATTGGGGTGCGGGTTCGGGGTTCTCCTCGATGGCAGGGAGGGCTCGGGGATCGATCCTGGCGGGGTAGACAGCACCGCTCCGCTCGGGGGCGGGCCCGACCCGAAGGAGGATCGATGTTCCGACACCTGCGCCGCAACCTCGTCGCCTACCTGGCGCTCTTCATCGCTCTCGGCGGCAGCGCCTACGCCGCGACCGCGCTGCCGAAGGGCAGCGTCGGCGCCAAGCAGCTCCGCAACGGCGCCGTCACTCCGTCCAAATTGAGCCCGCAGACCAAGGCGCTCTTTGCCGCCGGCTCCGGCGCCAGAGGCGGCGGGGCCACCGGCGCCACCGGCCCGGCGGGGCCTCCCGGCGCCTCCGGCGTCCTCGAGGCCAACGTCCTGCGCCGCGAGTTCCTATCGATCCCGAACTGCGGCAGGGCGGTGGCCTTCGAACGGCACATCTCGCTCACCGCTCCGGCGCGGATCTTCGCCCTCGCCCAGGGGACCTACCACAAGCCCGGGGCGACGCCGGAGAGCGCCAGTCTCCAGGTCCTGCTGCTCGACGAACAGGACGAAACCGTCGCGAGCTCGATCCGCACCCTGAGCGGCGCCAAAGAGATCCAGACCAACGCCAACGGCGACGTCTTCGCCGGCGGCCTGCTGATGGGGCCGCGCGACGAGGACCTGCAGTCGGAAGTCGTCGACAGCTCGCCTTACGTCGCCGCGCCCGGCGAATACACGCTGGTGCTCGAGGCCGGCAGCCTCGGCCAGTGCGGTCCCGACAACCCGTACATGTGGGACGTGCAGATGAGCTACATGCTGCTCGCCGGCTGAGCCGTGGGACTCAGCCCGCGGGGGTGGGGTTATCCGCACCCCCGCGGGCCGGAGGGCCGCACCGAAAGACGCCTGCCAGCCCCATTGGAAGCGGAGCACACCGCTGAAAGCCTGGATCGGGTCCAGTCCGATTCGACCCGAAGGGGGCAGCCCCCATGCAAGTCAGGCCCAACATCGCCGCCCGTGCGGCGCGCTGGAGTACCACCCACAGGAAGCTCGCGATCTTCGGCTGGGTCGCCTTCGTCGTCCTCTCGATCGCGATCGGCGGCGCCGTCGGCCAGCGCACGCTGACCGACTCCGAAGCAACCCCCGGCGAGTCTGGCCGCGCCGAAGCGGCGCTCGAACGCGCCCGCCTCGCCCCCAACGACGAGGTGGTCCTGATCCAGAGCCAGAGACAAACCGTCGACGACGCGGCGTTCCAGACCGCGATCGCCGACACCACCGAGCGCCTCGCGAAGCTGCCCTCGGTGAGGCACCTCAGCTCGCCGGCCGATGGCGGCGGCGCCGTCTCCGGAGACGGGCACTCGGCGCTGGTCGAATTCCGCATCCCCGGTGACAAGGAGGCGGCCGAAAAGAAGGTCGACGCCAGTCTCGCCGCGGTCGCCGCGGCGCAGCGCGCCAACCCGGAGCTGAAGATCGACCAGTTCGGCGGCGCCAGCGCCTCGAAGGCGATCGAAACGGTGTTCGAAGAAGACCTCGGTCAGGCGGAGACGACCTCGTTGCCGCTGACCCTGGTGATTCTGCTGCTCGCCTTCGGCGCCCTGGTCGCGGCCCTGGTGCCGCTGCTGCTCGCCTTCTCGGCGGTGCTGGCGACGGTCAGCCTGCTGGCGCTGCCCAGCCAGCTGGTGCCGATGGACCCCAACGTCAGCTCGGTCGTGGTCCTGGTCGGCCTCGCCGTCGGCGTCGACTACTCGCTGTTCTACCTGCGCCGCGAGCGCGAGGAGCGCCGCGCCGGCCGTTCGGCCGGCGCCGCCCTGGCGGCCGCGGCGGCGACCTCGGGGCGGGCGGTGCTCGTCTCCGGCCTGACCGTGATCGCCTCGATGGCGGGGATGCTGCTCGCCGGCGACCCCACCTTCACCTCGTTCGCGGTGGGGACGATGACCGTCGTCGCGGTCGCAATGCTGGCCTCGCTGACGATCCTGCCGGCGATCCTCTCGCTGCTCGGCGACCGCGTCGAGCGGGGTCGCATCCCGTTCCTCGGCCGCTACCTGGAGCGGCGCCGCGCCAGCGGTCGCTCGGTCTGGGGGACGATCGCCGCGGCGGTGATGCGGCGGCCGGTCGTCTCGGTCCTCGCCTCGGCCGGGCTGCTCGTCGCGCTGGCGATCCCGGCGCTCGGTCTCAACACCGTCGTCAGCGGTCCCGACGACCTGCCGCGCGACATCCCGGTGGTCCGCACCTACGACCGCCTCGTCGCCTCCTTCCCGCAGGAAGGGGCGGAGTCGGTGGTCGTCATCGAGGCCGGCGACGTCGCGGCGCCGCCGGTGCAGGCGGCGATCGCGAAGCTCGGCCGCCTGGCTGGCGCCGACCAAGGCGTCACCGGCCCGGTCAAGGTGCGGACCGCGCGTGACGGCACGGTGGCGGCGATCGCCGTCCCGACCGTCGGCGACGGCGCCGACGCCGCCTCTACCGCGGCGATGAACCGAATCCGCAGCGAGATGGTCCCGGCCGCGTTCGGCGGGGTGCCCGGGGTCGAGGTGAACGTGACCGGCAACGCGGCGCAGTCGCAGGACTTCAGCTCGCTGCTGGACGCAAGGCTGCCGCTCGTGTTTGCCTTCGTCCTCGGCCTCGCCTTCGTCCTGCTGTTGGTCACGTTCCGCTCGATCGTGGTGCCGATCAAGGCGATCGTCCTCAACCTGCTCTCGGTCGGCGCTGCCTACGGGGTCCTCGTCCTCGTCTTCCAGAACGGTTGGGGCGAAGGCCTGCTCGGCTTCCACGGCAACGGCGGCGTCACCCCGTGGCTGCCGATGTTCCTCTTCGTGATCCTCTTCGGGCTCTCGATGGACTACCACGTCCTGATCCTGAGTCGGGTGCGGGAGGGTGTCGACCGCGGCCTCTCCAGCGACGAGGCGGTGCAGCGCGGGATCGAGGCGACGGCGGGAACGGTGACCAGCGCCGCGGCGGTGATGGTGGCGGTCTTCTCCGTCTTCGCCACCCTCAGCGTGATCGACATGAAGGAGATGGGCGTCGGGCTCGCGGTCGCGGTCCTGATCGACGCGACGATCGTCCGCGCGATCCTGCTGCCGGCGGCGATGAAGCTGCTCGGCGAGCGCAACTGGTACCTGCCGCGCTCGCTCGGCTGGCTCTCGCGGCGGCCGGCTCCGGTCCCGACGCCCGCGGTTGCGGAGGCCGGTCGTCTGCGAGGATGACCGGCGTGACGATCTGCGGGGAGATCGCGGCATGGGCGGCGGCGCTCGATGCGCAGGACCTGCCGGCGAGCGTGCGCGAGCGCGCGGCGCTGCAGGCCGACTGCATCGCCGCCGCCCGCGCCGCGGGAGAGGAGGCGGCGGCGATGGTCGCCGCCGTCGCCCCCGGCGGCCCGGTCGGCGAGGTCTACCGCTCGGCGGCGGCCTCGATCGCCCACGACTGGGACGACTACCTGTTCATGGGCCACACCGGCCACTCGGCGGTCCCGGCCGCTGCCGCCTTCGCTCCCGACCCCGAGCGCGCCCTGCTCGCCCAGGTCGCCGCCAACGAGGTCGCCGGCCGGCTCGGCGCGGCGCTCTTCATCGGGCCGCACAACGGCCAGTTCTGGGCCTCGATCCACTGCGCCTCGGCCGCGGTCGCCGCCGCCGTCGGGCTCGACCTCGACGCCGAGCGCACCGCCCACGCGCTGGCGATCGCGCTCTACCAGCCGCCCTTCGGGGTCTGGCCGGGGTTCATGGGCCCGAGCAGCAAGCTGCTGACGGCGGCCGAGCCGGCGGCGCTCGGCGCGCGGGCGGCGCTGCTGGCGGCGGAGGGGATGACCGGCGCCCTCGACCTGATCGAGCACCGCCGCGGCGTCCTCACCGCCCTCTCCTTCGCGCCGCGCCCGGCGATGTTCGGCGGCCTCGGCCGCGTCTGGCTGACCGACACGCTCGCCTTCAAGCGGCTGCCGGGCTGCGCCTATCTGCAGTCGGTCGCCGACGCCGCCTGCGCCGCCGGCCTCGGCGCCGAGGCGGTCGACTCGATCGAGGTGCAGGCCGGCTGGCTCACCTGCGAGATGGAGGAGCTCGGCCGCGGCCCCGATCTGACTCCGATCCGGGTCAACTTCTCGGCGGCGCTGAGCACCGCGATCGTGCTGCTCGCCGGCCGCCTCACGCCGGCCGAGCTCGATCCCGCCTGGCTGGCCGAGCGCGAGGGCGAGATCCGCGCCCTCGCCGCACGCGTCCGCGTCCGCCACGACCCGGCGCTGACCGCGGCGACCCTTCGC
>JBEHWY010000187.1:0-6213 GCA_048498975.1 Actinomycetota bacterium
ACTACGCCATCGGCATGCTGGAGAACATCGTCCGTCACATCGAGAAGGGTGAAAATGGCGAGCACCCTCCCCGGTCGCGCTTGGCTTTGGGATCAATCCGTCAGGCGATCTTCGGTGCGGCGTCGCCGGCGCTGGGGGCCGGCTCGGGGGCGGTGGCGACCGCGGCGAGGATCGAGTCGGCGGTGATCGCCACCAGCTCGCGCAGCTCCTCCGCGGAGATCGCCAGCGGCGGCACGATGACGACGGTGTTGCCGAGCGGGCGGATGATCGCGCCGCGCTCGCGCGCCGCTTCGGTGACCCGGTGGCCCATGCGCAGGGCCGGGTCCCAGGCGGCGAGGTCGATGCCGACCATGAAGCCCTTCTGGCGGATCTCGGTCACCTCGCCGAGCGCCGCGACCGGGGCCAGCAGCTCTTCGAGCAGGGCGATCTTCGGCTGCAGCGCCTCCAGGGTCCGCTCCTGCTCGAAGACGTCGAGCGTCGCCAGCGCCGCCGCGCAGGCGAGCGGGTTGCCGGTGTAGGTGTGGCCGTGGAAAAAGGTGCGGAACTCCTCGGGGGCGCCGAGGAAACCGTCGTAGATCGCCTCCGTCGTCAGCGTCGCCGCCAGCGGCAGGTAGCCGCCGGTGATCCCCTTGGCAAGGCAGAGCAGGTCGGGGGCGACGTCCTCCTGTTCGCAGGCGAACATCGTCCCGGTGCGGCCGAAGCCGACCGCGACCTCGTCGCAGATCAGCAGCACGCCGTAGTGGTCGCAGAGCTCGCGCACCGCGCGCAGGTAGCCGGGCGGGTGCAGCAGCATGCCGCCGGCGCCCTGGACCAGGGGCTCGACGATCACCGCCGAGACCTCGGCGCCGTGGGCGGCGAGGATCCGCTCCATGTCGGCGGCGTCGCCGGGCTCGGCCATGAAGGTGGGGAAGAGGAGCGGCTTGTAGGTGGCGTGGAAGAGGTCGATGCCGCCGACCGAGACGGAGCCGATCGTGTCGCCGTGGTAGCCCTCGCGCAGGTGGACGAAGGAGGTCCGGCGGGAGTCCTCGCCGCCGCGCTGCTGGTGGTACTGGAAGGCCATCTTGATCGCGATCTCGGCCGCGGTCGCGCCGGAGTCCGAGTAGAAGACGCGCTGCAGGCCGGCGGGCGCGATCGCGACCAGGCGGGCGGCGAGCTCGGCGGCGCCGGGGTGGGAGAGGCCGAGCATCGTCGAGTGGGCGACGCGGTCGAGCTGGGCGCGGACGGCGGCGTCGATCGTCGGGTGGCGGTGGCCGTGGACGTTGCACCACAGCGAGGAGTGGCCGTCGAGGTAGCGGCGGCCCTCGAGGTCGACGAGGTAGCAGCCCTCGCCGCGTTCGATCATCAGCGGCTCCTCCTCGATCCAGCCCTGCTGCTGGGTGAAGGGGTGCCAGAGGTACTCGTGATCGAGCCGGGTGGGGTCGGTGCTCATGGCCTGAACCCTAGACCGCGCCGGGCGGCGGCTCGCCTCTGCGACACCCGGCCGGGGGGTTCTGTGAAGTGCATCACATGCGCAACTTTTGCACTTGCGAAATAGTTGTGCCAGTGCAATCATTTCGTACATGCAAGCGAGCGAAGTGAAGGCCATCGCCGAGAAGAGAGGGACCGAGACGAGCCCCGAGGCGCGCGAGACGGCGGCGCGGATCACCGCGCTGCTCCGCCACCTCTTCCTCTATGACCGCGGCAACCAGCTGCAGGTGATCGAGGAGTCCGGCCTCTCGATGACGCAGAGCAAGGCTCTGCTCGAGCTCGGCGGCCTCGGACAGGGCACCGGCAAGTGGCAGGTCACCGATCTTGCCGCCGTCTTCGGCGTGTCCGTCCCGTCGATGAGCCGCGCCGTCGACTGCCTCGTCAAAAAGGGGCTGGCGACGCGGGTCGAGGATCCGGACGACCGGCGCGTGCGGCGGGTGGAGATCACTCCCGCCGGCAAGGAATTCGTCGAGACCCTGACCGCGATTCGCCGCACCGGTATGGAGGCGTTCGCCTCGACCCTGACCGCGACCCAGCGCCGCAAGCTCGACGCCGCCGTCGACGCGCTGATGGACCGCGATGACATCGCCCAGACCTTTGAGCACCTGAAGGGAAGTGAGCCTGCTTGACCAGATACCGACACCTGATCACCGACGACAACCGCAAGTGGTGGACGCTCGGCGCGATGTGCTTCGCGCTGTTCATGATCATGCTCGACAACACGGTCGTGAACGTCGCCCTGCCCTCGATCCAGGAGGACCTGGGGGCCTCGATCTCCGGCCTGGAGTGGACGGTGAGCGGCTACACGCTCTCCTTCGCGGTGCTGCTGGCGACCGGTGGGCGGCTCGGCGACATCTTCGGCCGCCGCCGCATGTTCCTCTCCGGCGTGATCATCTTCGCCCTCTCCTCGGCGACCGCCGGGCTCGCCCCCGACGAGAGCTGGCTGGTCGCCAGCCGCATCGTCCAGGGCGTCGGCGCGGCGCTGATGATGCCGGGCACGCTCTCGATCATCACCGACGCCTTCCCGGCGCACGAGCGCGGCAAGGCGATGGGCACCTGGGCCGGCGTCTCCGCCCTGGCGCTGGCGATCGGGCCGGTCCTCGGCGGCTTCCTCACCGAGCACGTCACCTGGCGGGCGATCTTCTACATCAACATCCCGGTCGCGATTGGCGCCGTGCTGGCGACCCTGTTCGCGGTTCGCGAGTCGCGCGACACCTCGGTCGGGCGTGACGTCGACTACGCCGGCGTCGGGGTCCTCACCGCCGGCCTGACCGCGCTGGTCCTTGCTCTGGTCCAGGGCAACAGCTGGGGCTGGGGCTCGACCCAGGTCATCGCCCTGATCGCGATCGCGGTCCTCGCGCTGCCGGTCTTCGTCGCGGTCGAGCACCGCGTCAAGGCGCCGATCGTCCAGTTCGACCTGCTCTCCGACCGCAACTTCCTCGGCGCGATCGTCGTCGCCCTGATCATCACCTTCGCGATGATGGGCGTCTTCTTCTTCCTCGCTCTCTACATGCAGGACATCCTCGGCTACACGCCGCTGGAAGCGGGCATCCGGTTCCTGCCCTCGACCCTGATGATCGTCGCCGTCGCCCCGATCGCCGGCCGCCTCGCCGACCGCTTCGGCCCGCGCTGGCTGATCGTCGGCGGGCTGACCCTGGTCGCCGCCTCGCTGTTCACCTTCAGCGGGATCGCGGTCGACTCCGGCTACCTCGACCTGCTGCCCGGGTTCATGCTGCTCGGCATCGGCATCGCGCTGACGATGTCGCCGATGACGAGCGCCGCGATGAACGCGGTGCCGGTGCAGAAAGCCGGCATCGCCTCCGGCATCCTCTCGATGTTCCGGATGGTCGGCGGCAGCCTCGGCATCGCGATCACCGGCGCCATCTTCCAGGGGCTGGTCGGGCCCAGGCTCGACTCGCTGCTGTCGGGAACCGGAGTCGACGCCGCCCAGCGCGGCGCTGTCGCCGAACAGCTCGGCGGTGGCTCCTTCAGCGGCGTGCCGGGTCTCGACCCCGCCCAGGCGCACGCGGTGGAAGCCGCCGCGCCGCAGGCGTTCGTCTACGCGCTGGGGACGGCGATGACCGTCTCCGCCTTCGTCGCCCTCTTCGGCGCCGGCGTCGCCGCCTTCGCGATCCGCGCCAAGCGCCGCGCAAGCGTCGAGGCGACGCTCGAGGAGGCCGAGGCGGCGGGCGCCAACCCGGGCGGCTCCGCGGTGACCGCGGTCGAGGAGCGCGAGGCGCTCGCGGCCGGGGAGGTCGCATAGTGTCCCCGCGCGATGCTCGTACTCCTGCCGCCCTCGGAGGGCAAGGCTGCTCCGGCGGCCGGGCCGCCGCTCGATCTCGCCAAGCTCGCCTTCGCCGCCGAGCTAACGGAGTCGAGGCGGAGATTGCTCGAGGCGCTCGCCGCTCTCTCGGCGCTGCCGGTCGAGCGCGCCGTCTCGATCCTGGGGCTGTCGCCGGGGCAGGCGGGTGAGGTCGAGGTAGACGCCGGCCTCGCCGGCGCCCCCGCGGCGCCGGCGGCCGAGGTCTACAGCGGCGTCCTCTACGACCGCCTCGACCTGCCGAAGCTGCCGGCGAAGGCGCAGCGCCGGGTGCTGATCGCCAGCGCCCTCTGGGGGGCGGTCGCGCCCGGCGACCGGATCCCTTACTACCGGCTGGCGGCGAAAGCGAAGCTGCCGGAGATCGGCGGGCTCGCCGCCTTCTGGCGCGCTCCGCTGGCGGCGGCGCTGCCCGACCGCGAGGGCGAGCTGATCGTCGACATGCGCTCCGGCGCCTACGCCGCCTTCTGGAAGCCGCGGGCGGCGACGCTGCTGGCGGTGCGGGCGTTCAGCGAGAAGGCGGGCAAACGCAAACCCGTCTCGCACATGGCGAAGGCGGTGCGCGGTGAAGTGGCGAAGGCGCTGCTGGAGGCGAAGGCGGCGCCCGCGGACCCCGAGGGAGCAGCGGCGATCGCCGAGGGCGCCGGCTTCCGCGTCGAGCTCAGCCCCGGTTACCTCGACGTCATCGTCGCTAGCTGAAGCATTCGCGCCCCTATGAGGGCGCCAATGCTTCAGCCATCAACCAACCCGGAGGGCGGGCCAGGACTCGGGGTCGGCGAGGTCGATCGTGGGGAGGGCGAGGACCTCGACGCCGCTGAGGCGGGCGATCGTCTCGCGGTTGTCGGCCTCGATCTCCGTCGGCTCCTCGGGCCAGGGAGTGAGGACGACGGCGGCGACCTCGAGCCCAGCGGCGCGCGCTGCCTCGGCCGTCAGCAGCGTGTGGTTGATCGTGCCGAGGCCGGGCGAGGCGGCGACGACGACGGGGTAGCCGAGGTCGGCGGCGAGGTCGCGGACCAGGTAGGTGGGGGTGAGGGGGACGAGGAGGCCGCCGACCCCCTCGCAGACGAGCTCATCTGCGCCGGCGGCCGCCGCCGCGGCGGCATCGCGCAGCCGCGCCGGGTCGATCTCCTCCCCCGCCAGCGCCGCCGCCAGGTGCGGCGAGGCCGGCGGGTCATACCGATACGGCGCCACCTCAGCGTCGCTCTGCCCCGACCCCGCCGCCACCCGCAGCAACTCGTGATCCGCCAGCCGACGGGCCGATTTCCCGGGCATATCCCGGGAAATCGGCCCGTCGGCCCCGGGGTATTCGGAGAGGCCGGTTACGCAGGGCTTGAAGACGGCGACGCGGCGGCCGGCGGCGGCGAGGGTGCGGGCGATGACGGCGGCGACGACGGTCTTGCCGACCTCCGTCCCGGTGCCGGTGACGAAGACGCCACGCGCGCGATCGGGCGCCACGGCGGAGTCCAACCTAGGCCGGGACTCCGACCAGGCCGAGCTCGCGGGCGGCGGCGCCGACCTGGTGGGCGGCGTCGCGCAGCTGCTCGGGAGTGTGTGTCGACATCACCGTGAAGCGCAGGCGCGAGGAGCCCTCGGGGACGGTCGGCGGCCGGATCCCCTGGGCGAAGACGCCGCGCTGCAGGGCGAGCTCGCAGAGCTCCATCGTCGGCTCGGCCGCTCCCACTTCGAGCGGGATGATCTGGGTGCTGGAGCGATCCGCAGGCAGGCCCTCGGCGGCGAGCCCGGCCCGCAGGGTGGCGGCGTTCTCCTGCAGCCGCGCCACCCGCTCGGGCTCGGCCGCCAGCAGCTCCAGCGCCCGTGCGGCGGCGCCGACCGCGGGCGGCGGTGGCGCCGTCGAGAAGATGAAGGGACGGGCACGGTTGAGCAGGAGGTCGACCAGCTCGGGGCTGGCGCAGACGTAGGCGCCGTAGGAGCCGAGCGACTTGCCTAGCGTGCCGACGAGAACGTCGACCTCGCCGGCGAGTCCGGCTGCCGCCACGGTGCCGCGCCCGCCGGGGCCGACGGCGCCGGTGGCGTGGGCGTCGTCGATCATCAGCCGCGCGCCGTGGCGGTGGGCGAGCTCGAGCAGCTCGGCGACGGGGGCGAGGTCGCCGTCCATCGAGAAGACGCCGTCGCTGACGACGAGCGCCGCGCGCTCGCCGGCCTCGGCGAGGCCCCAGGCGAGGTGCTCGAGGTCGCCATGGCGGTAGACGAAGGTCTCGGCGCGGGCGAGGCGGCAGCCGTCGATGAT
This sequence comes from Actinomycetota bacterium, assembly GCA_048498975.1. Taxonomy (GTDB): domain Bacteria; phylum Actinomycetota; class Thermoleophilia; order Solirubrobacterales; family 70-9; genus VAYN01. The sequence continues at coordinate 6,033 of JBEHWY010000187.1, forward strand.
GCTGGCGTGGTTGAGCTCGTCGGAGAAGACGACCTCGCCGCGCTCGGCGAGGGCAGCGATCGTGCCGGTGTTGGCGAGGTAGCCGGAGCCGAAGAGGAGCGCGGCGGGGTAGCCGTGGAAGGCGGCGAGGTCGGACTCGAGCCGCAGGTGGGGCTCCATGTTGCACGAGATCAGCCGCGAG
>JBEHWY010000188.1:0-6162 GCA_048498975.1 Actinomycetota bacterium
GGGCAGGTAGGTGCGCCGGCCCGCCCGCGAGTGCGCCAGCGCCCGGTGGGGACGTAGTTCCCGCCGCTTTGCCGTGAAGACGCAGTTCCTCCCGGTATGCGGGAGGAACTGCGTCTTCACGGGACTGACCGCCCGCTCGGCCCGCGAGGGGTCGTGAGTGCGCTCTTCTCCCCGCCTTCGCCGTGAGCGCTCACTTCTCCCCGGTATGCGGAGACAACTGCGCACTCACTGGCAGGGTGGGGACAACTGCGCACTCACCGAGCGGGTCCCGCCGTCCAGGCCCCCGGGGCGGCCTCCGACATTGCAGGGATCGACCACTTCTAGGCGCGGTGAGGCGAGGCGCCGGCTACTGCGCGGGGATGACGATGTTGGCGCAGGCTTCGGCTGGTTTGTTGCGGCTCGCGGTGTTCATCACCGGTTTGCCTTCGATGTCCTTCAGTTCGACGGTCAGCGCCGACTTGCCGACCGTGACCTGCGCGTAGCTGAACTGGTCGAGGCCCGAGCACTGCATGCCGACGCCGGTCGGCGGCGGTGCGTTGAAGAAGAAGGCGCGGATCGCGGTGGCGGCGCTTTCGCTGCCGACCGTGCCGTTGATCTCGCCGGCGTAGGTCTTGGTCGCGACCGGGCCGGTGGTCACCTCGGTGATGCCGCTGTTGACCGGCCCGCCGGGGCCGAGCGTCTGCAGGCGGGCGTCGTTGACCATGTTGGCGTGGACGTCGGTGGTGAGGAAGACCGCGTTCTTGACGTTTTCCTTGAGGAAGGTGAGCAGTTCGGTGCGTTCGTGCGCGTAGCCCTCCCAGCGGTCGTAGGGGAGCGCGTAGAACTGCTGGATCGGGACCTCGTTGACGATCACCTTGAAGGTCGCGGTCGAGGACTTGATCGCCTGCTCGAAGACTTCGCGCTGGTGGCGGCCGAGCATCGTCCGGCTCGGGTCGTCGATCGCGGCGATGCAGGCGGGCGGCGGCGGCAGCAGCAGCTGCGGTGCCAGCGTCCCGAACAGCGCCCGGTTGGTTTCCGGCGCGGTCGGCGCCAGGTCGGGGTTGCCGCTGCCGGCCGGGTTGTCGCAGGCGCCGCTGTAGTCGGCCCGGGCGCTGCGGAAGGAGCGCTCGTCGAGGAAGAACAGCTGCAGGTTCTTGCCCCAGCGGAAGGTGCGGTAGATCCCGTTCTTGTCCGAGTAGGTGATCGGGTTGTAGTTGCGGAAGGCCTTGACCCCGTTCTTGTAGAGCTGTTCGCCGTCGTAGACGACGTTGCCGCCTTCCTCGGGGAAGACGTTCTCGGAGCGGGCGAAGTCGTTGATGAACTCGTGGTCGTCCCAGTGGGCGTAGTAGGAGGTGGCGCCGCGGACGTCGGCCCACGGCTTCTGGCCGAGGTTCATCCGGTACTTGGCCCACTTCTGCGGCACGGTGATCGCGGTGCCGGCGACGCCGCCGACCCCGGGCACCTCGGAGTCGGAGTAGATCGTGTCGCCCATCATCACGTTGAAGTTGTTTTCCTCCTGCTTGATCTGGCGCCAGACCCCGAAGTCGTTCCAGTAGGGAGTGCTGGTGCCCGGCAGCGGCGCCGCGTCCTGGTCGCCGGTGACCGAGAAGCGGATCGTCTTCGCCTGGCCCGGCGTGGGGGCGGTGTCGAAGTGGCCGACGGCGCTGACCTTGCCGCCCGCCATGCACCAGCGGTACTTGTAGGTGCGGCCGGCCTGCAGCCCGTTGACCTTGAGCTGGACGGTGAAGTCGTTGCCCTTCTGCGCCTTGGCGACGAACTTCTTCTTCGCCTTGGCCGGGTCGCACTTGCCGAAGCCGCCCTTCTGGACGACCTGCAGCTGCGCCTTGCCGGCCTTGTTGGCGCGCGCCCAGAGGATCGCCGAGCTGCTGCTGACGTCGCCGGAGGAGACGCCGAACTTGAAGCCCTTGGGGGCGGCGCCGGCCGCCGGGGCGAGGGCGAGGGCAGCAAGGACGAGGACGCCGAGGAAGAGAGCAACCGCTCGCGGGGGCCGGGACACGTTTCGATCTTCGCCCCGGGGGCGCACCCCTGTCAAGCGGGCGGCCGGGGATTTCTCAGCTTTTTCTCAACCGGCCGCTTCGGCGCGGCGCAGACCGCCCCGCGACCAGAGCCCGAAGAGGACCACGAGCGCGAGCGCGATCGCGAAGGCGAGCCCGACTACGGCCGGTTCGCCGGCGACGAAGCCGCGCCCGGCCTCGAGCAGCGCCGTCACCGGGTTGACCGAGGCGACCGCGTGGATCCAGCCGCTGAGCAGGTCCAGCGGGACGTAGACGGGGGCGAGGAAGAGGATGAGGAAGACGGGGAACTGCATCAGCGGCCCGCCCTGGATCGAGCGCACCCGCATCGCCACCCCCGCCGCCCACAGCGTCGCGGTGACGTTGACGAGCACCGCGAGCGCGTAGAGGGCGACGATTTCGATCCCCTCGCCGAAGACGTTCATCCCGGCCACCAGCGCCACCACCGTCAGCACCGCCCAGGTGACCGCGGCGCGGGCGAGGGCGGCGAGCGCGTAGCCGGCGACGATGCCGCCGCGGCGCCCGGCGGCGAGCAGGTAGCGGCGGGCGAAGCCGAGCTCGAAGTCGCGGGCGATCGCGAAGCCGGTGAAGACGCCGCCGAAAGCGGCCGACTGCAGCAGCACGAAGACGAACTGGAAGGCGGTGTACCCGGGCGGGTAGTCGAAGCCGGGCACGTTGGAGATCGCCGAGAGCCCGCCGGCGAAGGAGATGAAGAAGAACAGCGGGAAGACCAGCGAGGGGACGAGGAAGGCGGGGTTGTAGAGGTAGTTGTGGATGCTGCGCCAGGCGACCGCGAGGGCGACCGTGCGCAGGCCGGGTGCGCCGCGCTCGCTCACGTCCGCACCAGCCTCGTCTTCAGCGCCGCCGAGGCGGCCCACATGCCGATCGCCAGCAGGGCGAGGGCGATCCCGAAGCCGAGCGCCAGCTCGCCGATGTCCCAGCCTTCGATCAGCAGCGAGCGGAAGGCCTGCAGCAGGTAGGAGACCGGGTTGGCGGTGGCGATCGCCCGGTACCAGTCGGTCTGGATCAGTTCCAGCGGCAGCGCCAGCGAGGAGAGGAAGAGGAAGATGAAGAAGACCGGGAAGAGGCTCTGGACCGCCTCGCCGTTGCCGCTGCGCAGGGCGGCGAAGAGGCCGATGCTGCCGAAGGCGACGGTGATCGTCACCGCGAGGGCGACGATGACGACGGCGCCGCCGGCGCCGGCGGCGAGTTCGGCGCCGGCGATCAGGCCGACGCTGAGGTAGACGATCGCCTGCACGAAGCCGAGCAGGACGGCGCCGGCGAGCAGGCCGCTGAGCAGCGCTGCGCCGCGCAGCGGGGTCAGCGCCAGGCGGTTGAGGAAGCCGGTCTCGATGTCGCGGGCGAGGTCGGTGCCGGCGTTCATCACGGAGAACAGCGCCCCCTGCATGAACGGCACGGCGAGGGCGAAGGTGAGGTAGGAGTCGGTCGGGAAGCCGGGCAGGTTGGTCGCGTCTTTGAGCCCGCCCGAGTTCACCGCGAGCAGGAACAACGGGAAGATCAGCGCCGGGACGATCTGCGCCGGCTGGCGCAGCGTGCGCAGCACCGAGCGGCGGGCGAGCTGACCGACCTGGGTGCGCAGGCCGGCGCTCATGCCGGGCTGCCCGCCTCCGCCGCCTGCTCCTCGGACTCCGCCTCGGCCTCCTCGGCGCCCTCGAGGCTGCGCCCGGTCTTGGTCAGGAAGACGTCGTCGAGCGAGGGGGCGTGCAGCTGCAGGTGCTCGATCGCGACCCCCTCGGCGTCGAGCGCGCGGACGACCTCGGCGAGCTGCGACTCGCCGCCGGCGAGGCGCACGGCGGCGCCTTTGGGGTGGGCGCCGGCCTCCTCGCCGAAGCGGGCGAGGACCGCGCGCAGGCGCTCGCGGTCGGCGCTCTCGCGGGGGATCGCTTCCACCGTCGGGCGGCCGATTTCCTCCTTCAGCGCGGTCGGGGTGCCCTCGGCGACGATGCGGCCGTGGTCGATGATCCCGACCCGGTCGGCGAGCGCGTCGGCCTCCTCCAGGTACTGGGTGGTGAGGAAGACCGTGACCCCGTCCTCGGTGGCCAGGCGCGAGACCTCCTCCCAGAGCGCGGTGCGGCTCTGGATGTCGAGGCCGGTGGTGGGCTCGTCGAGGAAGAGGATGCGCGGTTCGTGGGCGAGCGCGAGGGCGAGGTCGAGCCGCCGTTTCATCCCGCCGGAGTAGCCGCCGACGCGACGGTCGGCGGCCTGCGCCAGCCCGACCCGCTCCAGCAGCTCGTCGCCGCGCGCCTCGCGCTCCTCCTTGGCGATCCCGTGCAGCGAGGTCTGCAGGCGCATGTGCTCGCGGCCGCTGAGCAGCGGGTCGAGCGCCGCTTCCTGCAGCGCGGCGCCGATCGCCGAGCGCACCTGCGGGCCTTCGGAGACGATGTCGAAGCCGGCGACCCGGGCGGTCCCGGCGGTCGGCGGGAGGAGGGTGGTCAGCATCAGGACGGTGGTCGACTTGCCGGCGCCGTTGGGGCCGAGGAAGCCGTAGATCTCACCCGGCTGCACCTGCAGGTCGATGCCGTCGACCGCCCGCGGGCCCTTCTTGAACTCGCGGACGAGTCCCTCGACCTCGATCCCGTTGCCCTGCCTCGTCTCTGCTGCCGTTGCCATGGACCCCTCCGATTTGACTGCCAAGGTCAATATTTGAGGCTATCAAAGATTGAGGTACACTAGGTTCGTGCCCGCCAAGGAGACCGACCAGACGACCGCCCGCGAAGCCTGGAAGCTGCTGGTCGGGCTCGTCTACCCGCCGCGCTTCCTCGAGATCGCCCGCCAACTCGGGCTGACCCCGGCCGGGCTCGGCGCCGTCCGCGTGCTCGACGAGCCGCGGACGATGGGCGAAATGGCCGGCTTCCTTCACTGCGACCCCTCGAACGTGACCGGGATCGTCGACGGCCTCGAAGAGAAGGGGCTGGCGGCGAGGCGGCCGGCCGAGCGCGACCGGCGGGTGAAGCTGATCGAGCTGACCGCCGCGGGCCGGCGCACGCGGGCGAAGATGGTCGCTGCGATCGAAGAGCCGCCGGAGTGGATGCAGGCGCTCTCTTCCGCCGACCAGCGGACACTGCGCGAACTGCTGCAGCGGGCCGCCGCCGACTGACTCTCCGTACGAAGTTTGGTCGCCCAGAGGGCGACCAACTTCGACCGGCGACTGAGCGGCGCGCGGCGGAAACGCGTAGAACTCACGCCCGAAATGCGCGAGCGCACCCGCACCTACCGCACCGTGATGGCCCTCAACCGGCCCGTCGCCCTCTGGGGCCGTCTCCAGGTCGAGGGCCTGGAGACGCTGCCGAAGAGCGGCCCGCTGCTGATCGTCGGCAACCACGACAGCCACTGGGACCCGGTGATGGTCGGCGTCGCCGCGGTCAAGCATCGCCAGATCCGCGCCCTCGCCAAAGCCGAACTCTGGGACGTCAAGGGCCTCGGCCCGATCCTGCACGGGATGGGACAGATACCGATCGAGCGCGGCAGCGGCGACAAACAGGCGTTGGCGAAAGCGGTCGAGACCCTGCGCGCCGGCGCCTGCATCGGCGTCTTCCCCGAGGGCACCCGCTCGCGTGGCAAGGTGCTGCGCGCCCGCAGCGGCATCGGCCGCCTCGCGCTCGAGGTGCCCGAGGCGCACGTCACCCTGGTCGCGATCGAGGGCACCGCCGACCTCACCGGCTTCCCCCGCCGCCCGCGGATCAAGATCCGCTTCTTCGACCCCGCCGGCGGCCAACCCCGCCCCGACGAGGACCCCGCCGAGCTCTCCGCCCGCCTCCTCGCCGAGATCCGCGCCCTCGTCCCGCCGGTCGCGACCTACCGCAAGCGCCACTAGTCGAGCGATCCCAGGACCGGCCGCCGCGGGGGGAGGGTGCTCGCCACCCTCCATGGGCAGGTAGGGCGGCGAGCACCCTCCCCCCTCCCGGATCAAAGGCGCGGCGCAGGTCCAGGCGCGCCCGGGGCTCAGGCGCACGAGATCCCGCGGTTCCTTACGGACCCAGGGAGTCCGAAAGGAACCACGGGATGGAGATTCCAGCCGCCCCGTCGTCCCGCGGTTCCTTATGGACCCAGGAGGTCCATAAGGAACCGCGACTTTGAGAGGGGGCTGGGCTTTGAGGCGGGCAGCCCGGCGCACCTACCTGCCCTGTGG
>JBEHWY010000189.1:0-6115 GCA_048498975.1 Actinomycetota bacterium
CATCACACACACGATGTGAGGTGTGATGGTCAGCGACCGGGGCGGGGAGACGAGGGGGGAAGCGAAGGCGCTGCGGGTGCGGGGGCAGGTGGGGGAGCGGAGCGAAGGAACGGATGCGGGGATAGATCAGGGAGCAGAGGGGGCGAAGGAGGCCGGCGGGGGGGTCGAAACGGCGGGCAGAACCGTCTTGGGGGCATGAGAGGGCTCTGGAGCGAAGCGGGCAGGGGCGGGCGACGTGGCTAGGAAGCTCGCCGTGTCGATCCCGAGAATCGCCCTGACGCCGCCGGAGGCAGCAGCTGCGATCGGCGTCGGCCCCGACTTCTTCGAGGAGAACGTGGCCCCGGAGCTGCGGCTGATCCGGCGGGGACGAAAGCGATTGGTGCCGGTAACGGAGCTCGAACGGTGGATCGCCGACAACGCGGAGTATGCGCTGGCGGAGCGGCTGTGACGCGGCGGCGTCTAGGCTGGCGCGGATGGCAGATGCGAAGAAACAGGCTCGCGCTGAGGCGCGCCGGGCGCAAGCCAAGTTCGAGCGTAGGACTGCGCAGCTCGATGACGCCGCGAAGGAGCGTCGAGAGAGCTTCAAGCGCGCGGCTGACGCCGGCCTCTCGATGGCAGAGATCGGCGAGGCCGTCGGCCTTCACCGCTCCCGCGTCAACAACATCCTTAAGGGCAAGTAGCTCTCGTCAAACTGTATCGGGTGCCGCAACACTTGGTGCTACCCTAGGCGCCATACATCAAGCAGCCCCCGGCCGGCGCGCTAACGCCGACCGAGGGCCTAACCAAAAGGAGCCTTACCTCCTCATGGCTAATCAGAACCCTACGGGGGACGGCGCTGCCGTCGCCCTGGAAATCAGTCCTCGCAAGGTTGCGATCCTGCGGCCGATTCTGGAGATGGTCCGGGACGGGGCGCACGACGATTTCTCGACCGCTCCCGTAGCCGCTCGGGCTGAGGCAGCCCGCGCCGACGAGCACGCCTACCGGGTGCTCCTGGCGGCGCTCGACCGCGGCACGATCGTCCCGGCCCCTCACATCTGCCGGGCACTTTGCGAACTGGCCGAGTCGGTCGACGAGGCGAACGAATACGAGCGGGTCGCAGCCGAGCACGACGCCTTGTCCGATCTGCATCGCCAGGTCTGCGGGGTGGGGAAGGCGCACTGATGGCGACCCGAGAGCGCAACGACGACCTCGCCCGTCACTTCGGCGAGAACCTGCGACGCGGTCGCAGGCTGGCCCGGATGAGTCAGGAGGAGCTGGCTTGCCGGGCCGCGCTGCATCGAACGGAGGTCAGCTTCCTGGAGCGCGGCTTCCGGGTTCCGAGCATCGAGACGCCGCTGAAGGTCGCCGCCGCCGTCGAAGTTCCGGAGGGTCGGCTGCTCGATGGCGTCGATTGGATTCCCGGCGTCGAGTGCGGCAATGGGGCGTTTGTGTTCCACGCCGGCCTTAACCCCTCGATGCTGCGGTGGATCGGAGACGGCGATGGCTGAGGGCATCCGTCGGCGGCACTCGGCCGGGTGCGCGTCGAGGAAGGGCCGGCGGTGCAACTGCGACGCCGGTTGGGAGGCGTCCGTTTACGTGGCGCGCGAGAAGAAGCGCATCACCAAAAGCTTTCGCCGAGAGGCCGAGGCCAAGCGGTGGCGGGTCGATGCCAGGCGCGCGGTCGAACGGGGCGAACTCGGAGGAGCTCCCCGGGACGCCCGAACCCTCGCCGAGGCCCTGCGCGAGTTCGTCGCTGGCATGGAAGGCGGGACCGTTCGGCCGAAGGGCCGTAAGCGCTACAAGCCGAACACGATCCGCTCCTACGAGCGCGTCTCCCGGGTCTACATTGAGGGCTCGACGGTTGGCGACATGAAGGTTGCTGAGATTCGTCGTCGCGACCTCCAGGACTTCGCCGACGAGCTGCTCGGGTCGGGGCTGGCGGCCGGGACCGTGAGCAACGTGCTCAATCCGATCCAGGCGTTCTACCGGCGGGCCGTCGACCGCGACGAGCTGACCTACAACCCGGCGGAGCGGATAGACCTGCCGAGCTGGGGCACCAAACGTCCGAAGCGAATCGCGTCGGCGGAGGAAGCCGTGCAGCTGCTCGCCGCGCTCCGCCTCGAGGACCGTCCGATCTGGGCGACCGCCTTCTATGCCGGGCTGCGGCGCGGTGAGCTTCAGGCGCTTCGGGTCTGCGACATCGACTTCGAGGCGAACGTGATCGCCGTCGAGCGTGGCTGGGACCAGGAGGAGGGCGTGATCGAGCCGAAGTCCCTGGCCGGACGTCGGACCGTGCCGCTGCTCGCGATTCTGCGCGACTACCTGGGGGTCTCCCTGGAAACGACCGGCCGCTCTGGCGAAGACCTATTGTTCGGTCGGACGACCGAGGAAGCGTTCTATGCGTCGACCATCGACCACCGGGCGAAGCGTTCCTGGAAGGTTGCCAACGAGAGCGTCGCCGCAGAGCGCGGGGAGGAGGAAGCCGGCGCAACGTCGCTGAGGCCAATCACCCTCCACGAGTGTCGCCACACCTTTGCCTCGCTGCTGATCGACGCAGGCGCGAACCCCAAGGCGATCCAGCAGTTCATGGGCCACTCGAAGATCCAAACCACCTTCGACGTATACGGGCATCTGCTCCCCGGGAGCCACGACGAGGTACGTCAACGCATGGATCTGTATCTCGGCGGCGGTCAGTAGACCAGCGGCCTGGGCGGTCGAACCCATCTGGGCAAAGCTGCGCATTGAAGTCCCGGCGCTATTCAGGTACGCCAGGAGTGTGGCCTTTATCCTCGTCGCGGCAGCCAATGAGCATTCTCAACCGCGCTTCAAGATCAGACGCAAGCACCGATAACCGAACGTCGGAGCGACAGCGAATACTCGTGCTCGGGTCCAACGGCCACGGTCGCGCGGTCCAGGCGCACGCCTGGGACGACCTCCCGAAAGGTCTCAACGTCGCTGACTACGACGTAGTAATTCTGAACTTTGCATCGCTGGACAGCCAGGCGCTCGCTGAGAGCGTTCCGGTCGACCGGCTCCCCGACCCGGCCTCGTTCGCCCGACTGCTCTTTTCCCCGGGTGGCGAGGTCGTCGCGATAGGCGACCCAAGAACCAACATCGGCCCACCTCTGAAACCAGGCGAGCACCCATTCCACGACCGGAGGCGGCGCGCGGACTATTGGCTCCCGTTCACGCTGGAGGTCGAGGAGAACCATGGCAAGTCGTTCTCCGTTGTTTCAGATGAGTGGCGGTCGTTTTTCGACCGCTTGACTGCCTGGCGATGGATTCTCTCCGGTGACTCCGAGGGAATGGGGGAAGCCACGAACTATTTGGCGCCGGTTCACCGCCAAGCCAATGTTCTGGTGTTCAGGTCCGATGTGATCGCCGAGACTCGGTTCAAGAAGCCGATCGCCACGAAAATCCTCTTTGAAGGTTTGTCTGCGTCTCAGGGCCGGCAATACCCGGTCATTCACTCCGGTCCGGCGTATTGGCTCCCGGCATCCGACCAAGTCTCGGCTCATGAGGCGGTCGATCTTCTACTTCGGGAGCGCTACGGAATTGCCCAAGAAGAACGCGAGCCTGCCTGGGTAAGCGACTACACGTTGCCTTCCGAGATCCCCATCTCCGATGAAATCGAGGAATTGCGATCAGGTTTGAGCGACCTCGAAAGCCAGCTTGCAGCCGCGATTGACCGCGCGGCGGACGCAGCGAGGCCGAAGCGCTTGCTGTTTGAGAAGGGCAAGGAAGCGCTTGAGCCCATCGTCCGCGACGCACTCCGCAAGATGGGCGGCCGAGTCGAGGATCCTGAGGTAGACGGAATCGAGGACGGCCGTCTCTTCCGCGACGGACGGGCAGCCGTCGTTGAGATCAAGGGCCGGGATGGCGTGATCAAACAGAACGACGTCAGGCAAGTGGTCCAGTGGGCCTCGGATGCGCAGCTACAAGACGGCATCAGCTACAAGCCGCTGATCGTCGGGAATCCATATTGCGCAACCAGACTTGAGGAGCGAAAAGAGCCGCTGACGGGGAACGCCAAGAGCTATGCCGAAAATGGGGGAGTCGCGCTGCTCACGACCGCTCAGCTCTACGAGGCACTCCGCAAGAAGCAGCTCGGAGAACTCGACGAGGACGCTTTCTGGGATGCCGTTTTCGATTCAAACGGCTTGGTAGATCTTCCGGGCCCTGAGGCGTTATCGGATCCCACGTCGACGGCTGCCCACGGCTCCGCTGCGAGGTAGGTCGCCTCCGCGAGCAGCTCACGGCGACCCCACCAGGGCCGGATGCAACCGCCGACTCCTCGAGGCGGACGGCCGCTGGGCCAGAGGTTTCAGCATTGGGAGCGTCGTAGATTACGATTCATGGGATGGAGCCTCTGCGCGACCACGTCCGCCTCAGCGGCGAGCGAGCCGGCGATTACGTCGTCACCGAGGAGCGGCCGGACGGTTCGCTCACTCTCGTGCCGGACACCTCATGGAAGGCCATCAAGGAGCGCTCCGGCGCTCGCGATGCCACCAAGGAGGAGTGGGAGAGCTTCATGCAGGAGCATGGCCCCAACATGCTCCCCCCCGACGGCGAGGGGTAGCCGTTGACCGACAGGTTGCGGTTCCCGGCTCGCTTCGACGCCGACGCTTTTCGCGAGGACATGGCGCGAACGACGCCAGCCGGCCGAAGCGCCGCCGAGATCGCCAGGCGTGACTACGAGGTTAACGGCGTTCCAATGTCGGATCTGCGGTCCTGCGACCCGGAAGGACGCGACGGAACCGTTCTTCCTCAGTGCCTCAAGCTCTATCTCCCGCCGCCCGTGGGGCGCTTCGGGATGGTCTTCGGGTTCGTGGTCGCCAACGCCGCGCCGCGACTCGACTATCTCGCCTTCGGCGTCCGCCATCACCCCGCCGGCTCGAACGCGCCGACGGTCTACGAGATCGCCCACCGTCGGCTACACGAGTAGGGCTCGCCCCAAGCGGCGAGGCTGCGGGACTGTGGCACCGACTGTGGCACGAGGCCAAATCGGCAGCAGCGAGAGGGCGGAGCGCGCAAATTGAAAGTCCCGAGTTTCACTTGCTAGAGCCCCGCACAACAGAAAACGCCCCGCCGGGGAGGCGGGGCGCTTCTGGGGTTACTACAGGGAGGAGAGATATGTATCTCTATATATGTGGATCCGTGGGAGGTAGGTGAGCCCTGTTGTGTCGTGGGCGCCGTTGTGGGAAGCAACGGGGCCATATGTACGACGCGGGACTCAGCCAAAAAGTCTTGGGTGCTTCTCCTTCATCGGTTGCCTTCAACGAATCCTTGACCAGCGTACGAACATACGTGCGATTTGTGTGTGAGGGGGATCACATTTACCCCCTGCTTAGGGGGGAAATCACCGAAATTTCGGCTGACTGGTATCCAAGTAGCCAAGCTCGCCGAAGCTCCGATCGGCAGTAGAGCAGGCCTTGGGGGGAAATCTGTCAAGAAGATGTTGCAATTCGGGCAGAAGGGTCGAACAAACGTCCATTCCGGGGGGTTGGCGGTAGCGTTTCGGCGGTGAAGAAGGCCCGGATAGACGCGGTTTTGGCGGAGCAGGGCCTGTTCCCCTCGCGCACGGCCGCCGCCGGCGCGGTGCGGGCCGGGGAAGTCCGCGTCGGCCCCGACGGGCCGGTCGCCCTGCGGCCCAGCCAGCTGGTCGAGCCCGAGGCGCAGCTCGTCATCGACTCCGGCCCCCGCTACGTCTCGCGCGGCGGCATCAAGCTGGAGAACGCGCTGGAGGCGCTGGCCATCGACGTCGCCGGTCGCGAGTGCCTCGACGTCGGCGCCTCGACCGGCGGCTTCACCGACTGCCTGCTGCAGCGCGGCGCAACCAGCGTCGCCGCCGTCGACGTCGCCTACGGCCAGCTCGACCTGCGCCTGCGCGAAGACCCGCGCGTCACCGTGATCGAGCGCTGCAACGCCCGCGCCCTGACCCCGGCCGACCTGCCCTTCGCGCCCTCGCTGGCGACGGTCGATGTCTCCTTCATCTCGCTGAGCAAGATCCTGCCGGCGGTCGCCGCCTGCCTGGCGCCCGGCGGCGAGGTGCTGGCGATGGTGAAGCCGCAGTTCGAGCTCGGCAAGGACCGCGTCGGCGCGGACGACGCCGCGGCCGACGCGGTCCTTGCCGAGC
>JBEHWY010000190.1:0-6088 GCA_048498975.1 Actinomycetota bacterium
ATCACCGAACGTAAAGGGGGGAGGGTGCTCGCCACCCTTCTTGGGCAGGTAGGGCGGCGAGCACCCTCCCCCTCCCAGGTCAAACCGTTTCCCCAGGTTCAGGCGCGCGAGATCCCGTGGTTCCTTTGTCCGCCTGGGCAGGACAAAGGAACCACGGGATCGAGAGGACGGCTCTCTCCCCATCGCGCGGTTCCTTTGTCCGCATATGGAGGACAAAGGAACCACGACTTTCGAGGGCGGGGGCCTCAAGGCGGGCGCCGGGCGTCGGCGATAATCGCGGCGTGGCGCGCGCGACCTTCTACTACGACCTCGGCTCGCCCTACGCGTACCTCGCGGCGGAGCGGATCAGCGGCTTGTTCACTGAGGCGGAGCTGGAGCAGCCGGAGTGGCAGCCGGTTCTGCTCGGCGGGCTCTTCGGGCACTTCGGCCGCTCCTCCTGGGGGCAGGGGCCCGAGCGCGAGGCGGGGATGGCGGAGTGCCAGCGGCGCGCCTCGGCCTACGGGCTGCCGCCGATCGTCTGGCCCGACCCCTGGCCGGGGAACATGCTGACCGCGATGCGGGTCGCCACTTTCGCCAAGCAGACCGGCCGCACCGTCTCCTTCTCCCTCGCCGCCTTTCGCCAGCAGTTCGCCGCCGGCCGCGACCTCAGCGAGCCCGACAACGTCTACATCGCCGCCGCCGCCTGCGAGCTGCACCCGCGGGCGCTGGCGAAAGCGATCCAGACGCAGTCGGTCAAGGACGCGCTGCGGGCGGCGACCGAGGAGGCGGCGGCGCGCGGGGTCGAAGGGGTGCCGGCCGTGGTCGTCGGCGAGCGGGTCTTCTGGGGGGACGACCGGCTCGAAGACGCGGTGGCCGCAGCGGCCTCCGGGTAGTCTGAAAACAGATGCCCGGTCCGCTGCCAGACGCCGCCACCTGTTATGAGCTGCTGGCGCGGATGGCCCTGATCCGGCGCTTCGAGGAGGAGGCCGGGCGCCAGTACCAGCGGGCGAAAGCCGGCGGCTTCCTGCACCTGGCGATCGGCGAGGAGGCGACGATCGTCGGCACCACCTCGGTGATGCGCGACGAAGACTTCCTGATCGGCACCTACCGCACCCACGGCCACGCGATCGCCCGCGGCACCGACCCCAAACGGGTGATGGCGGAGCTGTTCGGCCGCGTCGACGGCACCAGCGGCGGCCGCGGCGGCTCGATGCACATCTTCGACGCCGAGCGCCGCTTCATGGGCGGCTACGGGATCGTCGGCGGCAACCTGCCGATCGCCGCCGGCCTCGCCCTCGCCTCCCAGTACAAGGGCGAAAGCGCGGTCACCGTCTGCATGTTCGGCGACGGCGCCTCCAACACCGGCAACTTCGGCGAGACGATGAACCTGGCGGCGCTGTGGAAGCTGCCCGTCCTCTTCCTGGTCGAGAACAACCTCTACGGGATGGGGACGGCGGTCGAGCGCCACTCGGCCCAGACCGACCTCTCGCGCAAGGCGCAAGGCTACGGCGTCCCCGGCACCCGGGTTGACGGGATGGACGTGACCGCGGTGCGCGAGGGCGTCACCGAGGGCCTGCGGCTGGCGCGCGAGGAGGGGCGGCCGACGCTGCTGGAGGCCTTCACCTACCGCTACCGCGGCCACTCCGCCGCCGACCCCGAGGTCTACCGCAAGCGCGAGGAGGTCGAGGAGTGGCAGCACAAAGACCCGATCGAGAGCTTCGCGCGGCGCTGCGTCGAGGCCGGGGTGCTGGGCGAGCGCGAGGTGCAGCAGGCGCGCGAGGCCGCCGAGGAGACGGTGCTCGCCGCGGTCGAGTTCGCCGATGCCTCGCCCGAGCCGCCGCTCGACACGATGTACGAAAGCCTCTACGCCCACACCGAAGCGGGCGGCTGGTACTCGATCGACGAGCGCAGCCCGGAGCCCCACCGCGGCGAGGACGAGGCCGAAATGCCCGCCGCCGCGCGCGAGCTGGCCGAGGCCGGCGCCGCCTACGCCGACGAGGACACCGGCCCGCGGCCCAACCCGGCGCTACAGGGCGACGCCGCCGACGGCGCCCCGCAGCGGGCCGAGGAGGACGAGGGCTGATGGCGGAGCTGCGGATGCGCGAAGCGCTGCGCGACGCGATGGCGGAGGAGATGCGCCGCGACGAGGCGGTGATCGTGATGGGCGAGGACGTCGCCGTCTTCCAGGGCGCCTTCAAGGTGACCGAAGGGCTGCTCGACGAGTTCGGCGAGCGGCGGGTGCGCGACACGCCGATCTCCGAGAACACGATCGTCGGCGCCGGCGTCGGCGCGGCGATGAACGGGCTGCGGCCGATCGTCGAGCTGATGACGGTCAACTTCAGCCTGCTGGCGCTCGACCAGATCATCAACCACGCTGCCGCGATCCCCTACATGTTCAACGGCCAGGCGCAGGTGCCGATGGTGATCCGGATGCCGGGCGGCGGCGGCCACCAGCTCGGCCCCACCCACTCGCACAGCTTCGAGGCGCTCTACCTGCAGGTGCCGGGCCTGCTGGTCGCCTGCCCCTCGACCCCAGCCGACGCCAAGGGGCTGCTGAAGGCGGCGATCCGCGACCCCAACCCGGTGATCTTCATCGAGCACGAGAGCCTCTACGGCGTGCGCGGCGAGGTGCCGGAGGGAGACGACCACCTGGTCCGCTTCGGCGAGGCGGCGGTGCGCCGCGAGGGCGCCGACGTGACGATCGTCGCCCTGCTGAAGATGGCCGAGGTCGCCGAGCAGGCGGCGACGGTGCTGGCCTCCGAGCACGGCGTCGAGGCCGAGGTGATCGACCCGCGCACGCTGCGCCCGCTCGACCTCGACACGATCCTCGAGTCGGTGCGCAAGACCAACCGCGCCGTGATCGTCGAGGAGGGCTGGCCACACGGCGGCGTCGGCGCCAACCTCTCGACCCTGATCACCGAGCAGGCCTTCGACCACCTCGACGCGCCGGTGCAGCGGGTGACCGGCGCCGACGTCCACATGCCCTACTCCAAGCGGCTCGAGCAGGCGGCGATCCCGCACGCCGAGCACGTGGTGAGCGCGGCGCTGGCGACGTTGGAGGGGGCGCGCTGATGGCCGAGGTCGTGATGCCCCGCCTGTCGGACTCGATGGAGGAGGGCGTCGTCCTGAAGTGGCTGAAGCAGGTGGGGGACGAGGTGGCTGTCGGCGAGGAGCTGGTCGAAATCGAGACCGACAAGGCGAACATGGCTTACGAGGCCGACGTCGCGGGGACCCTGACCCAGATCCTGGCTCAGGAGGGTGAGACTCTTCCGATCGGCAGTCCTATTGCGGTGATCGGCGATCCGTCGGGGACGCCAGCCGCTCGGCCCGCGGGTCCTGTCGTGCAGGAGAGTCCTGCGGGCGGTGCAGTCGCTCCGTCCTCGGACTCTCCTCCACGCCACCCGCGGGAGAGCGGAGGTGGCGACACCGGCAGGGTCAAGGCCTCACCGGTGGCTAGGAGACTGGCGGAGGAAAGAGGCGTCGACCTGGGCACGGTTACGGGCAGCGGGCCGGGGGGTCGGATCGTCAAGCGCGATGTCGAAGCTTCCGTGGCTCCCGCCGTTGCGGCGCCCGTGGCGCCTGCCGAGCCCGAGACCGCGAAGGGCTCCGTCGAGGTCCAGGAGCTGACGAAGCTGCAGCAGGTGGTGGCCCGGCGGATGGCCGAGTCCAAGGCCACGGCGCCGCACTTCTATCTGGAAGCCGAGATCGACATGACGCGGGCGGTGGAAGCCAGGGCCGCGATCAAGGCCGCCGCCAAGGAAGGCGACGTCGTGCCTTCGTTCAACGACATGGTGGTCAAGGCCTGCGCTCTAGCTCTCAAGGAGTTCCCCCGCGCCAGCGGCGCCTATCGGGACGGCCGCTTCGAGCTCTACTCCCGCGTCAACGTCGGCATCGCCGTCGCCGCCCAGGACGCCTTGGTGGTCCCGACCCTGTTCGACGCCGACAAGAAAGGCCTGCGGCAGATCGCCGCAGAGGCCCGAGCGCTTGCCGGCAAGGTCCGCGAAGGGACGATCACCCCGCCGGAGCTCTCGGGTGGCACCTTCACCGTCTCGAACCTCGGCATGTTCGGCATCGACGCCTTCAGCGCGATCGTCAACTCACCGCAGGCCGGGATCTTGGCCGTCGGCCGCATCGCCGAGCGTCCCGCCGTGCGCAACGGAGCCATCGTCCCCGCCCACCTGATGAACGTCACCCTCTCCTGCGATCACCGCATCCTCTACGGCGCCGACGGCGCCCAGTTCCTGGCGCGGGTGCGGGAGCTCTTGGAGGAGCCGGTCTCCCTGGCGCTGTGAGGGGCGCCGCGATCGACATCGAGACTGCCGACGGGGTGGCGGACTCCTATCTGGTGCGGCCGGAGGGGGAGGCGCTGGGCGGGGTGTTGTTCATCGTGGATGCGTTCGGGGTGCGGGACGTGACGATGGAGATGGCGGATCGGATCGCGGACGAGGGGTATGTGGTGCTGGCGCCGAACGTGCTGTACCGGGGAGGGCGGGCGCCTGAGATCGGGATGCCGGACTTCAGCGACGAGGGCAGCCGGGGCGCCTTCATGGCGAAGGTCAAACCCCTGATCGAAGGGGCGGTCGACCCCGGCAACGCCGCCCGGGACGGGGCCTTCTATCTCGACCGTCTCGGCGAGGAGGTCGAGGCGCCGTTCGCGATCACCGGCTACTGCATGGGCGGGCGGGTCGGCTGGCGCGTCGCCGCGGCGTACCCCGAGCGCGTCGCCGCGCTCGCCTGCTTCCACACCGCCGGTCTCGCCACCGACGCCCCGGACAGCCCCCACCGCTCCGCCGACCGGTTGCGGGCGGAGCTCTACCTCGCGTTCGCCGACAAGGACCCGAACATGACCCCGGCGCAGATCGGCGAAGTCGAGCAGGCGCTCGGCGAAGCCGGCGTCCGCTACCGGGACGAGGTCTACGCCGGCGCCCTGCACGGCTACACGATGGCCGACACCCCGGTCTTCGACGAGGCCGCTCGCGAACGCCACTACAGCGAGCTCTTCGCCCTCCTTCAAAAAACGTTTGTGTAGTCAGAAAGCGTCTGAGATGCTGGGCGCGTGTTCGCCCACATCGCAGGAATCCCGGTCGAGGAGACGGCGCTGAGCCTGGTGCCGATCGTCGCCACCACGGGCGGCATCGCCGGGCTGAAGCTGCGGGGGCGGGCTCGCCGTCAGGCCCGGGCCGAGCGCCGCGCCGCGCCGCGCGGCCGCGGCTTGCGAAGGGAGCAGCGATGAGTCCGGTCGTCAGCCCCAACCCGGCGCGGGCGCCACGCCGCCTTCGCCACCGACGCAGCGCCCGGCGGCTGACGCGCGGTCAGCTGGCCGACTTCCGCAAAGCGGTCGCCGGCGCCCAGGCGATCGGCGACGACCGCGGCTGGCAGTACTGGGCCGGCATCCACGGGCTGCCGCTTCCGGTCTACTGCATCCACCACGAAGAGCTCTTCCTGCCCTGGCACCGCGCCTACCTCTACATGATGGAGAAGGCGCTGCAGGAACGGGTGCCGGGCGTCACTCTTCCCTGGTGGGACTGGACCTCCCATCACGACGAGGGGATCCCTGCCGCTTACGCGAAACGACGTGCCGAGGGCGCCAAGAATCCTCTCTACGACTCGCCGATCCAACCCTCGGGCCGCCGATTCCCGAGCCAGACGCGGACCGTGCGCAACCCCGGGGCGCCCGGTCGGCTGCCCACCAAAGACGAAGTCAAATTCGTCCTCTCCAACCACGACTTCCTCACCTTCCAGACCCAGCTCGAGAGCATCCACGACGGCGTTCACGTCTGGGTCGGCGGCACGATGGGTGACGTACCGACGGCAGCGTATGACCCGCTCTTCTGGGCTCACCACTGCATGATCGACCGGCTCTGGTACCTGTGGCAGCTGCGCCACCCGGGTGCCGGGGTGCCGCGAGCGCTGCTCGACCAGCCGCTGCCACCCTTCCCGCTGACGGTGCGGGACACGCTCGACGTGACGCACCTCGGCTACGACTACGCCGCCGCCACCGCGGCGGCACCGGGGCCCGGCCATGGTTGAGCGCTTCACCAGCGACCCGATCGAGCTGCCGCAGGCAGGCCACGCGGTCGAACGAATGGACATGATCTCTTACGGAACC